>NZ_JAYRDJ010000038.1:0-40634 GCF_041909475.1 Niveibacterium sp.
CAGCTCGCGCACTTCCATTTCGACGAGCTCGAGCAGCTCGGCGTCGTCGACCATGTCGCACTTGTTCAGGAAGACGATGATGTACGGCACACCGACCTGACGGGCGAGCAGGATGTGCTCACGCGTTTGCGGCATCGGGCCGTCAGCGGCCGAGCAGACCAGGATCGCGCCGTCCATCTGGGCAGCACCGGTGATCATGTTCTTGACGTAGTCGGCGTGACCCGGACAGTCAACGTGCGCGTAGTGACGGTTGGCCGTCTCGTACTCGACGTGGGCGGTGTTGATCGTGATGCCGCGCGCCTTTTCTTCCGGCGCGGCGTCGATCTGGTCGTACGCCTTCGCTGCGCCGCCAAACTTGGCTGCCAGCACGGTCGTGATTGCTGCGGTCAGCGTGGTCTTGCCATGGTCAACGTGACCGATGGTCCCGACGTTCACGTGCGGTTTCGTCCGCTCGAATTTTTCCTTGGCCATTTCTAGTCCTTAAATGATCAACGCATCACTTCTTGTTGATGATGGCTTCCGCGACGTTGCGCGGCGCTTCGGAGTAGTGCTTGAACTCCATCGAGTAGGTTGCACGACCCTGAGTCAGCGAGCGCAGCGTGGTCGAGTAACCAAACATCTCGGCCAGCGGCACTTCGGCCTTGATTGCCTTCATGCCGGCCACGTCATCCATGCCCTGCACGATGCCACGACGGCCCGACAGATCGCCCATGACGTTGCCCATGAACTCTTCCGGCGTTTCAACTTCGACCGCCATCATCGGCTCAAGCAGCACCGGGTTCGCCTTGCGCATGCCGTCCTTGAAGCCCATCGAGGCAGCCATCTTGAAGGCGTTTTCATTCGAGTCCACATCGTGGTACGAACCAAAGTGCAGCGTAACCTTGACGTCGACCACCGGGAAGCCGGCGAGGACACCGTTCGGCAGCGTTTCCTGTAGACCCTTGTCGACCGCGGGGATGTACTCACGCGGCACAACGCCACCCTTGATCGCGTCGACGAACTCGTAGCCCTTGCCCGGCTCGTTCGGCTCGATCTTGAGCACGACGTGACCGTACTGACCACGACCACCCGACTGCTTGACGAACTTGCCTTCGGCATTCTCGATCGTGCCGCGGATGGTTTCGCGGTAAGCAACCTGCGGGGCGCCGACGTTTGCCTCAACGCCGAACTCACGCTTCATGCGGTCAACGATGATCTCAAGGTGGAGTTCGCCCATCCCGGAGATGATGGTCTGGCCCGATTCTTCGTCCGTACGGACGCGGAATGATGGATCTTCCTTCGCCAGGCGGTTGAGCGCCACGCCCATCTTTTCCTGGTCAGCCTTGGTCTTCGGCTCGACGGCAACGTGAATCACCGGCTCCGGGAATTCCATGCGCTCGAGCACCATCGGCGCATCGATGTCGCACAGCGTTTCACCGGTCGTAACTTCCTTCAGGCCGATCGCTGCAGCGATATCGCCCGCGCGCACCTCTTCGATCTCGATACGATCGTTCGCATGCATCTGCACGATACGACCGATACGCTCTTTCTTGCCCTTGACCGAGTTCAGCACGCTGTCGCCCGACTTCACGACGCCGGAATAAACACGGAAGAAGGTCAGCTGACCAACGTACGGGTCGTTCATCAGCTTGAATGCCAGCGCGGCAAACTTCTCGTCATCCGAGGCGTGACGAACCGCCGGCTTGCCATCATCCTCACCCGAGACCGGCGGAATATCGATCGGCGACGGAAGAAGCTCGATCACGGCGTCAAGCATGCGTTGCACGCCCTTGTTCTTGAACGCGGAACCGCACAGCATCGGCTGGATCTCGCCCTTGATGGTGCGCTCACGCAGACCGTGGACGATGTCCGCCTCAGGCAGCGAACCTTCTTCCAGGTACTTATTCATGAGATCTTCCGACGACTCTGCAGCCGCTTCGACCATCTTCTCGCGCCACTCTTCGGCCACAGAAACCAGCTCAGCCGGAATCTCGCCGTACTCGAACTTCATACCCTGGGACGCTTCATCCCAGATGATTGCCTTCATCTTCACCAGGTCGACGACGCCGGTAAAGGAATCTTCGGCGCCGATCGGCACCACGATCGGCACCGGATTGGCGCGCAGACGGCTCTTCATCTGCTCGACGACGCGGAAGAAGTTGGCGCCCTGACGGTCCATCTTGTTAACAAAGGCCAGACGCGGCACCTTGTACTTGTTGGCCTGACGCCAAACCGTCTCCGACTGCGGCTGCACACCACCGACCGCGCAGTAAACCATCACAGCGCCGTCGAGCACGCGCATCGAGCGCTCAACCTCGATCGTGAAGTCAACGTGCCCCGGGGTGTCGATGATGTTGAAGCGATGCTCATCGAACTGCATCCCCATGCCCTTCCAGAAGCACGTAGTTGCAGCCGACGTAATCGTGATGCCGCGCTCCTGCTCCTGCTCCATCCAGTCCATGGTGGCAGCGCCATCATGCACTTCACCGATCTTGTGGTTGACACCGGTGTAGAACAGGATGCGCTCGGTCGTGGTGGTCTTGCCGGCGTCAATGTGTGCCGAGATACCGATATTACGGTACCGCTCGATCGGGGTTTTGCGTGCCACGGTAGTAACCTCTACCTAAACGAAAGTCCGCAGCATGTGCGGACAGAAAATCGGTACTTCTGGAAAAGCAATCGAGCCCTTTTCAGGGCCCGACTGCTCTGCGACGGGTCGCAATCAGAAGCGGAAATGCGAGAACGCCTTGTTCGCTTCTGCCATACGGTGAACTTCTTCGCGCTTCTTCATCGCAGCGCCGCGACCTTCAGAGGCCTCGAGAAGCTCGCCTGCGAGACGCTGGGCCATCGACTTCTCCGAACGCTTGCGCGCAGCTTCGCGGATCCAGCGCATCGACAGCGCCATACGGCGCGACGGACGCACTTCAACCGGAACCTGATAGTTCGCACCGCCAACGCGACGGCTCTTGACTTCCACCACCGGCTTGACGTTGCTGATTGCGCTACCGAACACCTCGAGCGGATCTTTGCCACCCTTGGTCGAGATCACTTCCAGCGCGCCATAAACGATGCGCTCAGCAACGGCCTTCTTGCCGCTCTGCATGATCACGTTGATGAATTTCGAGACATCCTGGCTGCCGAATTTCGGATCCGGCAGGATATCCCGCTTGGGTACTTCGCGACGACGGGGCATTTCAACCTCCAGCTATTTCGAAAGGGATCAGGACTTCTTCGGACGCTTCGCGCCGTACTTGGAGCGCGACTGCTTCCGATCCTTGACGCCCTGGAGGTCAAGCGAACCGCGAACGATGTGATAACGCACACCCGGCAAGTCTTTCACACGACCGCCGCGAATCAGGACCACCGAGTGCTCCTGAAGGTTGTGACCTTCACCGCCGATGTACGAGATGACCTCGAAACCGTTGGTCAGGCGAACCTTGGCGACCTTACGAAGCGCGGAGTTCGGCTTCTTCGGTGTCGTGGTGTAAACGCGGGTACAGACGCCGCGCTTTTGCGGGCAGGCTTCGAGAGCCGGCACTTTGCTCTTGGAGACCGGGGTTTCCCGACCCTTACGAACGAGTTGATTGATTGTTGGCATTACTTTCCCTCGGATCGCACCACCGATGAAACACGGATTGGGCCGCGATCAAGACACAGGAAGGCCGACCCCGCAAGGTCGACCCACTAAAGAGGTCGGATTGTAGCCAACCCGACCCCGAAGCGTCAACGACGCCTTATTCCGACTGCGCGCCTTCGACCGCTACCGGCGCGTCGTTGAAGCTGCCTGACGGCGGCAGATCGAACGTCGCACCCGACTGCGAGCGACGTGCGCGGTGGTAAGCGAGGCCAGTACCGGCAGGGATCAGGCGGCCGACGATGACGTTTTCCTTCAGGCCACGCAGTTCATCGCGCTTGCCCAGGATCGCAGCTTCGGTCAACACGCGGGTGGTTTCCTGGAAGGACGCCGCCGAGATGAACGAGTCGGTCGACAGCGACGCCTTCGTGATACCCAGCAGCATGTACTCGTACTGCGCCGGCAGGCGGCCATCGGCGATGAGCTTGTCGTTCTCGTCCAGCACTTCCGAACGCTCGACCTGCTCTTCACGGATGAACTTGCTATCGCCCGGATCAGTGATGACCACGCGACGCAGCATCTGGCGAACGATCACCTCGATGTGCTTGTCGTTGATCTTCACGCCCTGCAGACGGTACACGTCCTGCACTTCCTCGATGATGTAGCGCGCCAGTTCTTCGACGCCCTTCAGACGCAGGATGTCGTGCGGATCGGCCGGCCCATCGACGATCAACTCGCCGCGCTGCACCACCTGGCCGTCGTGCACCATGACGTGCTTGTCCTTCGGGATCAGGAACTCGTGCACCGTGCCGTCCGGTTCGGTGATCACCAGACGCTGCTTGCCCTTGGTGTCCTTGCCGAACGACAGTGTACCGGTGACGTCGGCGAGCATGCCGGCATCCTTCGGCGAGCGAGCTTCGAACAGTTCCGCCACACGCGGCAGACCGCCGGTAATGTCACGCGTCTTCGCCGACTCCTGCGGGATACGTGCAAGCACATCACCCACCGAAACCTGCTGACCGTCCTTCACGGTGATCAGAGAACCGACCTGGAAGGTGATGGTCACGGCGTGATCGGTGCCGGCGATCTTCACTTCTTCGCCCGCCTCGTTGATCAGTTTGACCTGCGGACGCACGCCCTTGGTCGCAGACTGACCACGGCGCTTGGCGTCGATGACGACCAGGGTCGACAGACCCGTGACTTCGTCGATCTGCTTGGCGACCGTCGCACCTTCTTCGACGTTCTCGAACTTGATGGTGCCCGAGTACTCCGTGATGATCGGACGGGTGTGCGGATCCCAGGTCGCCAGTTGCGCCCCGGCTTTTACTGCACCACCGTCTGCCACCAGCAGCGTCGCGCCGTACGGGATCTTGTGACGCTCGCGCTCACGACCCATTTCGTCAGTCACGACGACCTCGGCCGAACGGGCGATGACAACCTTCTCGTCCTTCGCGGTCGTCACGTAGCGGGTGTTGCCCGCATAGCGGACCACACCGGCCGACTTGGCTTCGACCGAGCTTGCAACAGCGGCTCGCGATGCGGCACCACCGACGTGGAAGGTACGCATCGTCAGCTGCGTGCCCGGCTCACCGATCGACTGCGCGGCGATAACGCCGATCGCTTCGCCGGAGTTGACCAGGTTGCCGCGGCCGAGGTCTCGGCCGTAGCACTTGGCACACATACCGTAGCGGGTTTCACACGTGAGCGGGGTGCGCACGCGCACTTCGTCAACGCCGAGCGCGTCGATCAGATCGCATGCGTCTTCATCCAGCAGCGTGCCGGCGAAGAGGGCGGTCTCCTGAGTCTCCGGATTGACCACGTCATCGGCTGCCGTGCGGCCGAGGATGCGGTCGCGCAGCGGCTCGACCACTTCACCGCCTTCGATGATCGCGCGCATCGTGAAGCCGAGCGCGGTGCCGCAATCGTCTTCGGTGACCACGAGATCCTGCGTAACGTCCACCAAGCGACGCGTCAGGTAGCCGGAGTTCGCCGTCTTCAGCGCCGTATCCGCCAGGCCCTTACGGGCACCGTGGGTCGAGATGAAGTACTGCAGAACGTTCAGACCTTCACGGAAGTTCGTCGTGATCGGCGTCTCGATAATCGAACCGTCCGGCTTCGCCATCAGGCCGCGCATACCGGACAGCTGACGGATCTGGGCCGCGGAACCCCGAGCGCCCGAGTCAGCCATCATGTAGATCGCGTTGAGCGATTCCTGACGGACTTCCTTGCCGAGATGGTTGATGACCGGCTCGGTACCGAGCTGCTCCATCATCGCCTTCGCGACCTGGTCACCCGCACGACCCCAGATATCGACGACCTTGTTGTAGCGCTCACCGTCGGTCACGAGACCGGAGGTGTATTGCTGCGCGATTTCCTTCACTTCGTGCGCGGCGGCAGCAATGATGTCCTGCTTGGAGGTCGGCACCAGCATGTCACGCACTGCGATCGACAGACCGGCGCGCGTCGCGAGACGGAAGCCGAACTGCATCAGGCGGTCGGCAAAAACCACGGTTTCCTTCAGGCCACAACGGCGGAAGGCGTGGTTGATCAGCTTCGAGATCTCTTTCTTCTTCAGCGCCTTGTCGATCACCGAGAACGGCAGACCGGCGGGCAGGATCTCGGAGAGGATCGCACGACCGATGGTGGTGTTGTAGCGTGTGATCTTTTCGCGCTTTTCGCCTTCCGGCGTCAGCTCGACTTCGCGCACGCGGATGAACACACGGGCGTGCAGCGAGGCCTGGCCGGACTCGTAGGCACGCTTGGCTTCCGCAACGTCGATGAAGGCCATGCCCTCACCCGGCACGTTCACCGCTTCGCGAGTGGCGTAGTACAGACCCAGCACGACGTCTTGCGACGGCACAATAATCGGCTCGCCGTTCGCAGGCGACAGCACGTTGTTGGAAGACAGCATCAGCGTGCGGGCTTCCATCTGCGCTTCGAGCGACAGCGGGACGTGGACGGCCATCTGGTCACCGTCGAAGTCGGCGTTGAACGCCGCGCAGACGAGCGGATGCAGCTGGATCGCCTTACCTTCGATCAGCGTCGGTTCGAAGGCCTGGATACCGAGACGGTGCAGCGTCGGCGCACGGTTCAGCATGACCGGATGTTCGCGGATCACCTCTTCGAGGATGTCCCACACCATCGGTTCCTGGCTCTCGACCATCTTCTTCGCCTGCTTGATGGTGGTGGCATAGCCACGCAGCTCAAGCTTGTTGAAGATGAAGGGCTTGAACAGTTCGAGCGCCATCAGCTTCGGCAGACCGCACTGATGCAGCTTCAACTGCGGACCCACGGTAATCACCGAACGGCCCGAGTAGTCGACGCGCTTACCGAGCAGGTTCTGACGGAAGCGACCACCCTTGCCCTTGATCATGTCGGCGAGCGACTTGAGCGGACGCTTGTTCGCGCCCGTCATGGCCTTGCCGCGACGGCCGTTGTCGAGCAGCGAGTCGACCGCTTCCTGCAGCATGCGCTTTTCGTTGCGCACGATGATGTCCGGCGCCTTGAGCTCGAGCAGACGCTTCAGACGGTTGTTCCGGTTGATGACGCGGCGATACAGGTCGTTCAGATCGGAGGTCGCGAAGCGGCCACCGTCCAGCGGCACCAGCGGACGCAGGTCCGGCGGCAGCACCGGCAGCACTTCCATGATCATCCAGTCCGGGCGGATACCCGACTGCGTGAAGGCCTCCAGCACTTTGAGGCGCTTGGCGATCTTCTTGATCTTGGCTTCGGAACCGGTGGTTTCCAGTTCCGAACGCAGACGCTCGATCTCGCGCGGCAGGTCGATCGAGCGCAGCAGTTCGCGCACCGCCTCGGCCCCCATCAGCGCGGTGAACTCGTCACCGTACTCTTCGGTCTTCGCGATGAAGTCTTCTTCGGTCAGCAGCTGGCCGCGCGTCAGCGGCGTCATGCCGGCGTCGACAACCACGAAGCCTTCGAAGTACAGGACACGCTCGATATCGCGCAGGGTCATGTCGAGCACCATGCCGAGGCGGCTCGGCAGGCTCTTCAGGAACCAGATGTGGGCGACCACCGAGGCAAGCTCGATGTGGCCCATGCGCTCACGGCGAACCTTGGCCAGCGTGACTTCCACGCCGCACTTTTCGCAGATCACGCCGCGGTGCTTCAGGCGCTTGTACTTGCCGCACAGGCACTCGTAGTCCTTGACCGGGCCAAAGATCTTGGCGCAGAACAGACCATCACGTTCCGGCTTGAACGTCCGGTAGTTGATGGTCTCCGGCTTCTTCACTTCACCGAAGGACCAGGAGCGGATCTTCTCCGGCGACGCGAGACCAATGGTGATCGCGTCGAACTCTTCCTCGTTCGGCAGGCTCTGTTTGAACAGATCAGCGAGCAGGCTTTTCATCTTTCGTCACTCCATTCCGAGGCGGCTCGGCCGTCTCAGTAGCGGTCCAGGTCGATGTCGATCGCCAGCGAACGGATTTCCTTCACCAGCACGTTGAAGGATTCCGGCATTCCGGCATCGATCTTGTGTTCGCCCTTGACGATGTTTTCGTAGACCTTGGTACGACCGGTCACATCGTCCGACTTCACCGTCAGCATTTCCTGCAGGGTGTAGGCCGCGCCATAAGCTTCCAGCGCCCACACTTCCATTTCCCCGAAACGCTGGCCACCGAACTGCGCCTTACCGCCCAGCGGCTGCTGGGTGACGAGCGAGTACGGGCCGGTCGAACGCGCGTGCATCTTGTCGTCGACCAAGTGGTGCAGCTTCAGCATGTGCTTGTAGCCAACCGTCACCTTGCGCTCGAACGCTTCACCGGTGCGTCCGTCGAACAAGGTGACCTGCTCGCCGCCTTCAAGGCCGGCCAGCTTGAGCATCTTGCCGATTTCTTCTTCGGTCGCGCCATCAAACACCGGCGTCGCGAAGGGCACGCCCTTGGTCAGGTTCTGTGCCAGCTCGACCACCTCACCATCGGTCAAGGTATCGATCTGCTCGTCCTTGCCACTGGTGTTGTAGATCTCGTTGAGCAGCGTACGGACTTCCTTGGCCGTCGCCTGGCGACGCAGGGTCTCGTTGATTTTGTTGCCCAGGCCCTTGGCAGCCCAGCCAAGATGGGTTTCAAGAATCTGACCAATGTTCATCCGCGACGGTACGCCCAGCGGGTTCAGCACGATGTCGACGGCGGTGCCGTTTTCCATGTACGGCATGTCTTCGACCGGAACGATCTTCGACACCACACCCTTGTTACCGTGACGACCGGCCATCTTGTCGCCCGGCTGCAGACGACGCTTCACAGCCAGGTAGACCTTGACCATCTTCTGCACGCCCGGGGGCAGCTCATCGCCTTGCGTGAGCTTCTTCTTCTTCGCTTCGAAAGCGAGGTCGAAGTCCTTGCGGGTCTTCTCAAGGCCTTCCTTCAGCGATTCGAGCTGCTGAGCGATGGTCTCGTCGGCCATGCGGATGTCGAACCAGGAATGCGGCTCGACCTGGTCGAGGTAATCCTTGGTGATCGCAGTGCCCTTGGCCAGCTTCTTCGGCCCGCCGTTGGCAACCTGACCGATGATCAGACGCTCGATACGCGAGAACGCATCGCGTTCAACGATTCGCATCTGGTCGCCCAGATCCTGACGGAAGCCGCGCAGCATATCGTCGATGATCGACTGGGCACGCTTGTCGCGCTCGATACCTTCGCGGGTGAACACCTGCACGTCGATGACGGTGCCGTTCATGCCCGAGGGCACGCGCAGCGAGGTGTCCTTCACGTCAGAAGCCTTCTCGCCGAAGATCGCGCGCAACAGCTTCTCTTCCGGCGTCAGCTGGGTTTCGCCCTTAGGCGTGACCTTGCCGACCAGCACGTCGCCAGCATCGACTTCAGCGCCGATGTAGACGATGCCGGACTCATCCAGACGACCCAGTTGCGCTTCGCCCAGCGACGCGATGTCGCGGGTGATTTCTTCAGCACCCAACTTGGTGTCACGCGCCACCACCGTCAGCTCCTCGATGTGGATCGAGGTGAAGCGGTCGTCGGCCACCACGCGTTCGGAGATCAGGATCGAATCTTCGAAGTTGTAGCCGTTCCACGGCATGAACGCGACCAGCATGTTCTGGCCCAGTGCCAGTTCGCCAAGGTCGGTCGATGCGCCATCGGCCAGCACGTCGCCCTTCGCGATGCGGTCGCCGTTCTTAACGACCGGACGCTGGTTGATGTTGGTGTTCTGGTTCGAGCGGGTGTACTTGGTGAAGTTGTAGATGTCGACGCCGACTTCGCCCGGCACCGTTTCATCGTCATTCACACGCACCACGACGCGGCTCGCGTCGACGTAGTCGACCACACCGCCGCGCAGCGCCTGCACCGTCGTACCCGAGTCCACCGCCACGGTGCGCTCGATACCGGTGCCGACCAGCGGCTTTTCCGGACGCAGGCAGGGCACAGCCTGACGCTGCATGTTCGCGCCCATCAACGCACGGTTCGCATCGTCGTGCTCAAGGAACGGAATCAGCGAGGCCGCGACCGAAACGATCTGCGACGGCGAGACGTCCATGTACTGAACCTGATCCGGCGTCACCAGGGTGAATTCACCCTTGTGGCGACACGACACCAGTTCGTCGATCAGCGCACCGGAGCCATCGAGCTCTGCGTTCGCCTGGGCGATCACATAGCCGCCCTCTTCGATCGCGGAGAGGTAATCGATCTGCTGCGTCACCTTGCCGTTTTCGACCTTGCGGTACGGCGTTTCCAGGAAGCCATGGCGGTTGGTCGTCGCGTACACAGCGAGCGAGTTGATCAGGCCGATGTTCGGGCCTTCCGGCGTCTCGATCGGGCACACGCGACCGTAGTGGGTCGGATGCACGTCACGCACTTCGAAGCCGGCGCGCTCACGCGTCAGACCGCCCGGGCCAAGGGCCGAGACACGACGCTTGTGCGTGATCTCGGACAGCGGGTTGGTCTGGTCCATGAACTGCGACAGCTGCGACGAACCGAAGAATTCCTTGATCGCGGCCGAGATCGGCTTGGCGTTGATCAGGTCGTGCGGCATCAGGTTGTCGGATTCAGCCTGGTTCAGGCGCTCCTTGACCGCACGCTCCACGCGCACCAGACCGGCGCGGAATTGGTTCTCCGCCAGCTCGCCCACGCAACGCACGCGGCGGTTACCGAGGTGATCGATATCGTCGATTTCACCGCGGCCGTTACGCAGTTCGACCAGCACGCCGACCACGGCGAGGATGTCGTCGTTACAGAGGACGCCTGCGCCCTCTTCGCCTTGCGGGCCGACGCGCTCGTACAGACGACGCTGCCATTCCGGCGCCTTGTCGTCGAGACGCTCCGGATAGGCGCGACGGTTGAACTTCATGCGGCCGACGGACGACAGGTCGTAGCGCTCCGGCGCATAGAACAGCCCCTGGAACAACGCTTCGACGGCGTCTTCGGTGGGCGGCTCGCCCGGGCGCATCATGCGGTAGATCGCAACGCGCGCTTGCCACTGGTCGGCGGTTTCGTCCGAACGCAGCGTCGAAGAAATGTAGGCGCCGCGGTCGAGGTCGTTGATGTAGAGCGTCTCGAACGACTGCACGCCACCTCGCGACAACTTCGCGAGCACTTCTTCGGTGATCTCGTCGTTGGCGCGTGCGATCAGCTCGCCGGTCTCCGCGTCAACCACGTTCTTCGCCAGCACGCGACCGAGCAGGAAGTCTTCCGGCACCGCCATCGTCTTGATGCCGGCTTCGTTGAGCTCGCGAATGTGCTTGGCGGTAATCCGCTTGTCTTTCGCAACGATCACCTTGCCATTGCCATCGGTGATGTCAAAGCGCGCAACTTCGCCGCGCAGACGTTCCGGCACCAGCGCGAATTCGAAATCCGAGCCCTTCAGCGTGAAGGTGTCGAAATCGTGGAAGGTCGCGAGAATTTCCTCGGCGGTCATGCCGATCGCCTTCAGCAGGATCGTGACCGGCATCTTGCGGCGACGGTCGACGCGGAAGAACAGGAAGTCCTTCGGGTCGAATTCAAAGTCGAGCCACGAGCCGCGGTAAGGAATGATCCGTGCCGAGAACAGCAGCTTGCCCGAGCTGTGCGTCTTGCCGCGGTCGTGCTCGAAGAACACGCCCGGCGAACGGTGCAGCTGGGACACGATGACCCGTTCGGTACCGTTGATCACGAACGAGCCCGTCGTCGTCATGAGCGGAATTTCGCCCATGTAGACTTCCTGCTCCTTCACTTCCTTGACGGTTTCCTTGGCTGCTTCCTTGTCGAGGATTACCAGGCGCACACGTGCGCGCAACGGCGACGCGAAGGTCAGACCGCGCTGCTGACATTCCTTGACGTCGAACGCCGGCTCGCCGAGTGCGAAGTAAACGAACTCCAGACGGGCATTACCCGAATGCGAGGTGATCGGGAAGATCGATTTGAAAGCGGCCTGAAGACCCTGGTCACGGCGTGCCTGCGGCGGCACATCGGCCTGCAGGAAGGACGTGTAGGACTCCAGCTGGGTAGCGAGGAGGAAAGGCACATCGAGAACGTCCGCACGTTTTGCGAAGCTCTTGCGAATGCGCTTTTTCTCGGTGAACGAGTAGGCCATGAGTTCTCCGGTAAGCGAAGGGCAATGGCAGTCCGTCCGTATGACCCCCCGGAGTCATTTGTGGTTCGGACTGGCTAGCCTCGACTGGGGTTGCGGATCTGGTGGCTGGCCTCTACCAACCTCTGGCGGACGACGGAAGTGCGGGGTCCGAAGCCCCGGCAGAACTCCCGTCCGACCAGTTCCTGCCTTCTGCAGTCGATTCAGAAGACACAGGAAAGGGCGCTGATCCAGCGCGCTTTCCTGTGCATCCAATAAAGCACAAAAGGCTGGTGACGCCGAAACGTCACCAGCCCACGCTTTCGCAGGTCGATTACTTGACTTCGACCTTGGCGCCCGCGTCTTCAAGCTGCTTCTTCAGCGCTTCGGCGTCAGCCTTGGCGATGCCTTCCTTGACGGGCTTCGGAGCGCCGTCGACCAGGTCCTTCGCTTCCTTCAGGCCCAGGCCGGTCGCAGCACGCACGACCTTGATGACTTCAACCTTCTTGTCGCCGGCAGCAGTCAGGACAACGGTGAACTCCGTCTGCTCTTCAGCAGCCGCAGCCGGGCCAGCGGCCGGGCCAGCAACAGCCATCGCAGCGGCGGAAACGCCGAACTTCTCTTCGAACGCCTTCACGAGGTCGTTCAGTTCCATAACCGTCATCGAACCGACGGCTTCCAGGATGTCGTCTTTGGTGATCGCCATTTCAAAACACTCCAAATTCAGATTTGTACAAACCGTACGGAAAACCGGACCAACTGATCAGGCGGCAGAGCCTTCGGCTTCGCGCTTCTTGGCCAGTGCGCCGAGCGCAACCGCCATGCCCGAAACCGGCGCCTTCATCACGCCCAGCAGCTTGGAGAGAAGCTCCTCGCGGCTCGGGATGCTTGCCAGCGCCTGAACGCCCGCCTTGTCGAGCACTTTGCCCGCGTAGCAGCCAGCCTTCAGCTTCAGTTTGTCGTTGGTTTTCGCGAAGTCGTTCAGCACCTTGGCTGCGGCGACAGGATCGGCCGAGAAGCTGTAGATCAGCTGGCCGGTCATGTGCTCGGCAAGGCCGGCGAAGGCGGTGTCAGCCACCGCACGACGCGCCAAGGTGTTCTTCAACACACGCAGGTAAACGCCAGACGCGCGCGCCTTTGCACGCAGCACGGTGACGTCGGTCACCTCAATGCCTGCGTACTCCGCCACGACAACGGTCTGCGCGTTGGCCAGCTGTGCAGCGACCTCGGCTACGACGGCTTTCTTGTCGTCTAGATTCAGACCCATGAGGTCTTTCCTCCTATCAAGTCAACTCGCGACGATCCCTGCGGACCGCCACACCCACGGCGACCTGGATCAGGAGCGTGCCGGCCGGAGCCGGCGAAATCCTGTTCTGGATACACCGTCTGCGCAGGTTGTTTGCACGATTAAGCTCTCGGCCGAAACCTCAAGCACCCGCGGTCTTTGACGATCCAAGCCTCCCGAAGGTGGCTTGGCCCAAAGTTTTTGCCATTGCGGTGGCGCTACGCCACCGCACCACATCAGGCGGAGACGCTGGTGGGTTCGACGCGGACGCCGCCACCCATCGTGCTCGAAACCGCCATTTTGCGGATGTACTGACCCTTCACGGCAGCCGGCTTCGCCTTGACCAGCGCATCCAGCAGCGCGCCAAGGTTTTGCTGCAGCGCTTCAACCGTGAACGAGGCACGGCCGATCGTCGCGTGAATAATGCCGGCCTTGTCGGTACGGTACTGAACCTGACCTGCCTTGGCGTTCTTCACGGCGGTCGTGACATCCATCGTCACGGTGCCGACCTTCGGGTTCGGCATCAGGCCGCGCGGGCCGAGGATCTGACCCAGCGCACCGACGACACGCATCGCGTCAGGCGTAGCGATACACAGATCGAAATCGATCGTGCCACCCTTGACCTGTTCGGCCAGGTCGTCGAAACCGACGACATCGGCGCCAGCGGCCTTCGCCTCTTCAGCTTTCGCTCCTTGTGCGAACACCGCCACACGCACCGACTTGCCGGTACCGGCAGGCAGCACCACCGAACCACGAACCAGCTGGTCCGACTTCTTCGCATCAACGCCGAGGTTGACCGCCACGTCGACCGACTCATCGAACTTCGCGGTCGAGGTTTCCTTCACCAGCGTGAGCGCTTCGGCAACGGTGTAGACACGGTTGCGATCGATCTTCGAGCGCAGAGCCTGCAGACGCTTGGATTGCTTAGCCATCTCAGAGACCCTCCACGGTGATGCCCATGCTGCGCGCGGAGCCAGCGATGGTACGGACAGCGGCTTCCAGGTCGCCAGCGGTCAGATCGACCAGCTTGGCTTTGGCGATCTCTTCGCACTGAGCGCGGGTGATCTTGCCGACCTTGTCGGTATGGGGCTTCGGCGAGCCCTTCTGCAGACCAGCAGCCTTCTTGATGAGGATCGTCGCGGGCGGCGTCTTCATGATGAAGGTGAAGGACTTGTCTGCGAAGGCGGTGATCACCACCGGAATCGGCAGACCGACTTCCATGCCTTGCGTCTTGGCATTGAAGGCCTTGCAGAATTCCATGATGTTCAGGCCACGCTGACCGAGCGCCGGGCCGATTGGGGGCGACGGGTTCGCCTTGCCGGCCGGCACCTGCAGCTTGATGTAGCCGATGATTTTCTTTGCCATGATGGCTCCTGATTGATGAGTGAAAGCGCGCGTTCGGCGGACCTACTTGCGCTCCTCAACGCCACGTCGCTCGCACGACGTGGCAAGGCCCGCACAAGGCGGGCCGGTACGACTTAAACCTTTTCGACTTCGCCGAAACTCAATTCGACAGGCGTCGCGCGCCCGAAAATCGTTACCGACACGTTGAGTCGGCTCTTCTCGTAGTTCACCGACTCGACGTTGCCGTTGAAGTCCGCAAACGGGCCTTCCTTGACGCGAACCATCTCGCCGATTTCGAACAACACCTTGGGCTTCGGCTTCTCGACCCCCTCCTGCACCTGCTGCAGGATTTTGTCGACTTCCTTCTGCGTGATCGGCGTCGGCTTGTTGGCCGTACCACCGATGAAGCCCGTCACCTTCGGCGTGCTCTTCACCAAGTGCCAGGACTCGTCATCCATGTCCATTTCCACCAGCACGTAGCCGGGGAAGAACTTGCGCTCGGTCGTAACCTTCTGACCGTTACGCATTTCGACGACTTCCTCGACCGGTACCAGGATCTGGCCGAACTTGTCCTGCATGCCGGCGCGTGCGATGCGCTCGACCAGCGCACGCTGCACCGACTTCTCAAAGCCGGAATAGGCGTGAACCACGTACCAGCGCATGCTCATGAATGCCTCCAGCCGAGGATCAGGTCATACAGCGCCCACTCGAGCGACTTGTCCGCAACCCACAGAAAGATCGCCATCACGACAACGAAGGCAAACACGATGCCGGTCGTCTGAAGCGTTTCCTTGCGAGTCGGCCAGACGACCTTCTTGACTTCCGTTACCGCGTCGGACGCGAACACGGCAAATTGGCGGCCAGGCTCGGTCACCCAAGCCACCGCAACACCCGCGGCCACGCCAGCGAGCACCGCCAGCACACGGACCACCGTCGGCTGCGCAGAAAGTAGATAGAAGCCAGCCACGCCGGCAGCCACGAGCAGCAGCGCCAGCGCAAACTTGATTTTGTCGGCCATGGGTGGAAATTACCCGCTATGCGTTGTGGCAGGGGCAGAGGGAATCGAACCCCCAACCTTCGGTTTTGGAGACCGACGCTCTGCCAATTGAGCTATACCCCTGCAGCAGAGACTACAAAGCTCCGGCGAAGACCAGAGCTTGTCGCAGGCGCCCGACTTTCATCGGACGCCCACTCGGAAACAACAATTACTCGATGATCTTGGCGACGACGCCCGCACCAACGGTACGGCCACCTTCGCGGATTGCGAAGCGCAGACCTTCTTCCATGGCGATCGGGGCGATCAGCTTGACGGTGATCGAGACGTTGTCGCCCGGCATGACCATCTCGGTGCCTTCCGGCAGCGCGATCGAACCGGTCACGTCGGTGGTACGGAAGTAGAACTGCGGGCGGTAGTTGTTGAAGAACGGGGTGTGACGACCACCTTCGTCCTTCGACAGCACGTACACTTCGCCGGTGAAGTGGGTGTGCGGCGTGATCGAACCCGGCTTGGCCAGCACTTGGCCACGCTCGACGTCTTCACGCTTGGTGCCACGCAGCAGCACGCCGACGTTGTCGCCCGCTTGACCTTGGTCGAGCAGCTTGCGGAACATTTCGACGCCAGTACAGATGGTCTTGACCGTCGGCTTGATACCGACGATTTCGATTTCTTCGCCGACCTTGACGACACCACGCTCAACGCGACCAGTCACCACGGTGCCGCGACCCGAGATCGAGAAGACGTCTTCGATCGGCAGCAGGAAGGGCTTGTCGATCGCGCGTTCCGGCGTCGGGATGTAGGAGTCGAGTGCGTCAGCCAGGGCCATGATGGCGCCTTCGCCGAGCTCGCCCTTGTCGCCTTCGAGGGCCTTCAGTGCCGAACCCTTGACGATGGGCACATCGTCGCCAGGGAATTCGTACTTGGAGAGCAGCTCGCGCACTTCCATTTCGACGAGCTCGAGCAGCTCGGCGTCGTCGACCATGTCGCACTTGTTCAGGAAGACGATGATGTACGGCACACCAACCTGACGGGCGAGCAGGATGTGCTCACGCGTTTGCGGCATCGGGCCGTCAGCGGCCGAGCAGACCAGGATCGCACCGTCCATCTGGGCGGCACCGGTGATCATGTTCTTGACGTAGTCGGCGTGACCCGGGCAGTCAACGTGCGCGTAGTGACGGTTAGCCGTCTCGTACTCAACGTGCGCGGTGTTGATCGTGATGCCGCGCGCCTTTTCTTCCGGCGCGGCGTCGATCTGGTCGTACGCCTTCGCTGCGCCACCAAACTTGGCTGCCAGCACGGTCGTGATTGCTGCGGTCAGCGTGGTCTTGCCATGGTCAACGTGACCGATGGTCCCGACGTTCACGTGCGGCTTCGTCCGCTCGAATTTTTCCTTGGCCATGTCACTACCCCAGATGTCGTAATAAAAACCCGGGGCGAGGACAACTCCCTGCACCGGGCCAACAGAAACGAATGGTGCCCTTGACGTGGATTGAACACGTGGCCTCTCCCTTACCAAGGGAGTGCTCTACCACTGAGCTACAAGGGCACTGCAATAACTTGGAGCGGGTGAAGGGAATCGAACCCTCGTCGTAAGCTTGGAAGGCTTCTGCTCTACCATTGAGCTACACCCGCAGGCCGACGACTTTCGCCGCCCGCCTTGTCACCTACTACCGCAACAAGGCCGAAATACTTGGTGGAGGGGGAAGGATTCGAACCTTCGAAGGCAGAGCCGTCAGATTTACAGTCTGATCCCTTTGACCGCTCGGGAACCCCTCCCTGTGCGAAGCCAGCTACTTTAGAGAGACAGTGACACCCTGTCAACCCGAATTTTGAAAAAGACGAAAAATAGGCAGCAAGGGGCTTCAGTCCGACGCGCGGATTGGCGCTCGGTGCCCTGCTTTCTATAGTGCATTGACGACCTCCATCGAGGCGAATTCCCAAACTGTCTCAGGACTGACATTGCGGCGGCGCAGCGTTGCGCACTCGCCGTGACAATCCACGCCTGGCGTCGAGAGTTTCGACACGAGCGCATGGCACCCCATCCAAAAGACGGGTTTTGCCGGGCAGAGCAAAAACACGATTTTTGTAAAGGAGACGCCCCATGGCGGAAGTTTCATCCGCCCAGGCCGCCGCACGCGCGGTGAGCATGGATGACAAGTACGAGATCGCATCGGGCCGGGTGTTCATGACCGGCTATCAGGCGCTGGTGCGCCTGCTGATGATCCAGAAGGAACGCGACCAGGCGGCAGGCCTGAACACGGCGGGCTTCGTTTCTGGGTACCGCGGGTCGCCACTCGGCGGCCTGGATCAAACGCTGTGGAAAGCCAAGGATCATCTCAAATCACACGAGATCGTCTTCCAGCCCGGCGTCAACGAAGACCTCGCGGCCACCGCCGTGTGGGGCACCCAGCAAGTCAATCTCTACCCCGGCGCGAAGTTCGACGGTGTGTTTTCGATGTGGTACGGCAAGGGGCCGGGCGTGGACCGCTCGGGCGACGTGTTCCGCCACGCCAACGCCGCCGGCACCAGCCCGAAGGGTGGCGTGCTGGTGATCGCCGGTGACGACCACGCGGCGAAGTCCTCGACGCTGCCGCACCAGACCGACCACTTCTTCAAGTCGATGATGATGCCGGTGCTCGCACCGGCCGGCGTGCAGGAGTATCTGGACTTCGGCGTGCATGGCTGGGCGCTGTCGCGCTACTCCGGCTGCTGGGTGGCGTTCAAGGCGCTGGCCGACACGGTCGAGACCTCGGCTTCCGTCGACATCGATCCGCACCGCGTCGAGGTGAGGCTCCCGACCGACTTCCAGCTGCCGCCGGACGGGCTGAACATCCGCTGGCCCGACCCACCTTTGGTGCAGGAAAAACGCCTGCTGCACTACAAGCTCTACGCCGCGCTGGCGTACTGCCGGGTGAACGGCCTCAACCGCATCATCATCGACTCGCCGACACCGCGCCTGGGCATCATCACTTCGGGCAAGGCCTACCTCGATGTGCGCCAGGCTTTGGACGACCTGGGCATCGACGAGCGGCTCGCAGCCGAAATCGGTATCCGGCTCTACAAGGTCGGCATGGTCTGGCCGCTGGAGTCCGAAGGCGTGCGGCAGTTCGCCGAAGGGCTGGACGAGATCCTCGTCGTCGAAGAAAAGCGCCAGCTGCTCGAATACCAACTCAAGGAAGAGCTCTACAACTGGCGGGAAGACGTGCGTCCGCGCGTGATCGGCAAGTTCGACGAGAAAGGCGAGTGGTCCTTCGAGGTGGGCGGCCAGGGCAAGGCGTGGCATGGCGACTGGCTGCTGCCGGCAGCCGGTGAGCTGACGCCGGCGATGATCGCCCGCGCGATCGCCAGCCGCATCGCGCGCTTCCACACTTCGGATCGCATGAAGGCACGCCTCGCTTTCCTTGAAGCGAAGGAACAGGCGCTCGCGAAGAAGGTGTTCTCGATCGATCGCGTGCCGACCTTCTGCCCCGGCTGCCCGCACAACACCTCGACCAAGGTGCCGGAGGGTTCGCGCGCCGTTGGCGGCATCGGCTGCCACTACATGGTCACCTGGATGCACGGGCGCAACACGACCACCTTCACGCACATGGGCGGAGAAGGCGTGACCTGGGTCGGCCAGGCGCCCTTCACGAATACCCGCCATGTGTTCGCGAACCTCGGCGATGGCACCTACTTCCACTCCGGCCTGCTGGCGGTGCGGCAGTCGGTCGCGGCGCTGCAGCGCGCGGCCCTCGGCAACGAGAAGGCGCCGGGGATCACCTACAAGATCCTCTACAACGATGCGGTCGCGATGACGGGTGGCCAGCCGGTCGACGGCCCGCTGACGGTGCCGATGATCCTCGCGCAGTTGAAAGCCGAAGGCGTGCACAACCTCGTCGTCGTCACCGATGGCACCGAGCGCGCCTACGGCCCGTCGGATCTC
Source organism: Niveibacterium sp. (assembly GCF_041909475.1). NCBI lineage: Bacteria > Pseudomonadati > Pseudomonadota > Betaproteobacteria > Rhodocyclales > Rhodocyclaceae > Niveibacterium > Niveibacterium sp. The sequence continues at coordinate 19,613 of NZ_JAYRDJ010000038.1, forward strand.
AACCATGTGCCGGTACGGCATCGCGACGAGATGGATGCGATCCAGCGCGAGTTCCGCGAGCTGCCGGGCGTGTCGGCGATCATCTACGACCAGACCTGCGCCGCCGAGAAGCGCCGCCGCAGGAAGCGCGGCAAGTTCCCCGACCCGGCCCGGCGCGCCTTCATCAACGAGGCGGTCTGCGAAGGCTGCGGCGACTGCGGCGTGCAGTCGAACTGCATGGCGATCGTGCCGGTCGAGACCGAGTTCGGCCGCAAGCGTGCGATTGACCAGTCGGCCTGCAACAAGGACTACTCCTGCCTCAACGGCTTCTGCCCGAGCTTCGTGACCATCGAAGGCGGCAAGGTGCGCAAGGGCCGCGCACTGAGTGGGGCGATCAGCGACGGCTTCGTGCTGCCGGCGCCACAACTGCCCACCACGGATCGCCCCTTCGGCATCCTGATCACCGGCGTCGGCGGCACCGGCGTCGTGACGATCGGCGCGCTGATCGGCATGGCCGCGCACATCGACGGCAAGGGCGTCACCGTGCTCGACATGACCGGCCTCGCGCAGAAGGGCGGCTCGGTGTATTCGCATGTGCGCATCGCCAACCGGCCGGAGGATCTGCATGCGGTGCGGGTCGCCGCCGGCGAGGCAGATGCAGTGATCGGCGGCGACGTGATCGTGTCGGCCTCGAACGAGGCGCTGGCGAAGATGGCACTGGGCAAGACCCGCGCGGTCGTGAACTGCGCCGAGGCACCGACCTCGGAATTCGCGCACAACCCGGACTGGCAGTTCCCGCTCGACAAGATGCAGGGCGCGATCACCGACGCCGTCGGCCCCGCGGCGGTCGACTTCCTCGACGCGCAGAAGCTTGCCACTGCGCTGATGGGCGATGCGATCGCGACCAACCTTTTCCTGCTCGGCTACGCCTGGCAGCGCGGGCTGGTGCCGGTGTCGGAAGCGGCGCTGTTGCGCGCGATCGAGATGAACGGAGTGGCGGTGGAGATGAACAAGGCCGCGCTGGCCTGGGGCCGCCGCGCCGCGCATGACCGCGCAGCGGTCGAACGCATCGCCTCGCCGGCGCCGGTGATCCCGCTCAAGCCCTCGCAGACGCTCGACGAACTGATCGCCTCGCGCATCGCGCACCTTACCGCCTACCAGGACGCCGCCTGGGCCGAGCGTTACCGCAGCCAGGTCGAAGCGGTGCGGCGCGCCGAGTCGGCGATCGGCGGCACACGGCTGACCGAAGCGGTGGCGCGCAACCTCGCGAAGCTGATGAGCTACAAGGACGAGTACGAGGTCGCGCGGCTCTACACCGACCCCGCCTTCCTCGAACGCGTATCAGAGACCTTCGACGGCGACTATCGCGTCAAGCTGCATCTGGCGCCACCGCTGTGGGCCAAGCCCGATCCGGTGACCGGCAAGATCCGCAAGATCGAGTACGGCGACTGGGTGCTGACCGCCTTCCGCTTCCTTGCCAAACTGAAGACGTTGCGCGGCGGCCGCTTCGATGTGTTCGGCTACACCCATGAGCGCCGGTTGGAGCGTGCCCTGATCCGCGAGTACGAGGCCGACCTTGCACGGCTGGCGAGCCAGCTCAGCGCGGAGAAGCTCGAACTGGCGCTGCAGATCGCCGGGCTGCCCGAGCAGATCCGCGGCTTCGGCTATGTGAAGGATCGCAACCGTGCGGAGGCCGAACGCGAGCGCAAGGCGCTTTGGTTGCGCTGGAGCCAGTCGGAGACTGGCGGGCGGCCAGCGCTCAAGTCGGTCGAAGCGGCCTGATCAATGCGGGGGGCTGGCCCCCGCTGCATTGGTACTGGCTTCCGGCTATGCGATGCGTTACGGCGCGAAGCATGTTGCGTGACGCGGTTCGGCGATAAGATCGCAAACAGGTGGCGGCGTGCCGGTTGTACGCCGCCACCCACTGCCGCGTCGAGCCGGCATCCGTCGGCCTCGCGCCCGTTCGCCCAACACGCCCGTGCCGATGACGCCCTTGCCGACGACGCCCGCCAGCCCGACTGCGCACGACACCCCGCGCCACGAGGTCGCCCGAATCGGCACCGTGTCGATGCGGGCGCTGTGGCGCAGCGGCACGCCGCGTGAGCGCGGCCTGATCTTCGACGCCTGGCTCACATCCATCCTCGCCAGCGTCGGCTTCGGCCTCGCCACGGTCGCGTGGGGCTGGTCCGGCATCCCTCTGCTGTTCGGCGGCGTGAAGGTGTTCATCACGATTTATCCGCCGCTGGTGATCTGCCAGCTGTGGACGCTGTGCTTCGGCTGGTGGTGGGGCGCGCTGCCCGCCTATCTCGCGACGCTGGTGCTGGCGCTCTACGCCGGCATGCCCCCGCACTGGGCGCTGCTGTTCGCGTGGGCAAACCCGCTCGGCTTTGCGGTATTGAGTCTCGGCTACCGCGCGATGGGCCTGTCACGCGGCCTGCGCTCGCTGCGATCCTGGCTGTTCTATGTGCAGATGTGCTTCGTAGCCGGCGTGTTCAGTTCGGCTGGCGCGCTGATCTGGTGCTACACGAACCAGATCGACACGATCGGCCAACTGCCGATCTGGCAGGGCTGGTGGCTCGGCGCTTTCCTGCAGGGCGTGTTGATCGCCGCACCGCTGATGGCGCTCGCTTGGCCCGCGATCGAGCGCTGGCAGCAGCGTCGGCCGGCGCTATGCCAGCGTGAGTCCGCCGATCCGCGCCGCCTTGCGCTGCGCCTGACGCTGGCGGTGGTGGCCGGGGTGGTCGGGTATGGCTTCCTGAGCCTGCGCATGGGCGCCAGCAGGGTGGACGAGACCCTGCGCAGTGGCGAACTTGCACTGTTGCCTGCCGCCGCACAGGTGATGCTGTCGACCACCTGGGTGTTCTTCTGGGTCTTCGCGCTGATCGTGGTGTTCGTCGGCCTGTTCGGCTACAAAGTCTTCGTGCGCTGGATGGACGAGACCGACCGCCTCGTCGCCCGCCTGGAACAGGCCAACAGCGAACTCGCAGTGCTCAGCCGCACCGACGGGCTGACCGGGCTTTACAACCGCGCCACGATCGACGCCCTGCTACAAGAAGCCTGGCAGCGCGCCAAGCGTTTCGGCGAACAGCCCTGTAGCCTGCTGATCCTCGACATCGACCACTTCAAGCAGATCAACGACTGCTACGGGCACGCCCTCGGCGACGCGGTGATCCGCAGCGTCGCTGCAGCCATGCGGGAATCGACGCGCGGCGCCGACTCGATCGGCCGCTTCGGTGGCGAGGAGTTCATCGTGATCCTGCCCGCCACCGATGCAGCCGGCGCCGAATTCCTCGCCGAACGGATCCGGCTGCGCATCGCGCAGTCGGAATTGCGTAGCGCTGCCGGCCCGATCCGCTTCACGGTCAGCATCGGCGCCGCGGACTTCCGCGTACAGGACGACGATGCCGCCGCCTGGCTGCGGCGCGCCGACGCGGCCTTGTATCGGGCCAAAGCCGCGGGCCGCAATCGTACGCATCTGGCCGGTGACGACGAGTCGCACAAGGCGGTCAGTTAAGGTCAGCGCGGCGCGCCTCACGACTCGCGCCACTTGCCTCGCAGCGCCAAGTTCGGGAACCATGCGGCCATGCCAAGCCCAGCCTTCCCTGCCACACGTGCCCTCGTCGCCCAGCTGATCGGCGCCTGCTGCGTGGCACTGTTCGCCAAGACGGGTGTGCTGTTCGGTTTCTCGCTGTTCGCGCTGGCCTGCTTACAGGGCGTCTTCGCAGCCCTTACCGCAGCGCTGATGCGGGCAGACCGCTGGTGGCTGCCGCTGCATCTGGTCTTCCTGCCGGCGGTGCTGCTCGCCAGCGGGCTGGGGCTGCCGCGCTGGGTCTGGGCCGTGGCCTTCGGCTTGCTGGCGCTGATCTACTGGACCACCTTCCGTACCCAGGTGCCGCTGTTCCTCTCCAACCGCCGCACAGTCACCGCGCTGGCTGAAGCGCTGCCCGCTGGCCCGCTGCGCGTGCTGGACATCGGCAGCGGCACGGGCAGTTTCGTACGCGCGTTCGCACGCCTGCGCCCCGAATCGCAGGTGGACGGCATCGAGGCTGCACCGGGCCCCGCAGCGCTCGCCAGCTGGCTTGCCCGACGCTCGCCGAACGCCCGCCTCGTGCGCGGCGATTTCTTCGCCGCCGACTGGTCGGGCTACGACGTGGTGTATGCCTTCCTATCGCCGGTACCAATGGCCGATGTATGGGAAAAGGCGCGCACCGAGATGCGGCCCGGCAGCGTGCTGATCAGCAACTCCTTCGCCGTGCCCGATGTCGAATACAGCGGCATCCTGCAAGTGGATGACCGGCGAAAAACTCGGCTTTACTGTTACACCCTTGGTGCCGTTAAAGAGGAAGACGCTCCCCGCCGACGGCCAATCTGGCCAACCCGGCAGGGCAGGCACTCTCGCGATCCGACCCAGCACACAGCCCGCTGAGCACTTGGCACGGCGGCCCGGAGACCTGAACACCATGGCAGAAATCATCTGCATCATCGGCAACAAGGGCGGTACCGGAAAGACCACGCTATCCCACACGCTCAGCCACGGCCTCACCTTGCTGGGCCGGCGCTCGGCCTGCGTGATGACGGACGAGGATCGCGAGCCGCTGTCACCGCAGGGGCGCCGCTATGTGGTGGCCGATGCGCGCTCGCCGGTTGCGCGCAACAAGGTGGTCGAGAAGCTGCGCGACCTGAAAAGCTGGATCGGCGTGCTGGATGGCGGCGCCAACCGCACCGAGACGGACATCCTGCTGTACCAGATGTCGGATGTGGTGTTGCTGCCCTTCCGCGATTCGGCCGAGGATCTGCGCACCGTGATGCGCGATCTCGACCTCTTGCCGAAGGCCTGGGCGCTGCCTTCGCAGTGGCCGCGCAACCGCTTCCAGCTCGACGCCGCAACGCGCTTGATCGACACCCTGCCGCTGGAGTTTCGCGAACGCATCCTCCCCCCGTTCTTTGCCCTATCCTCGTCCAAGCTCTTGTTGCAGGAGCGGGTGCCGGAAGACCTGCCGGCGCAGCTCAACAACAGCGCACGGGCATTTGCCAAGCAGGTGCTGGCGATCTTCGAGGATCCGCACGACGACGTGGCCGACGCACTGGAGCGCGCGGCACTTGCGAGCGAGCTCAACGAGCAGGACTGACGCGCGGCGGCGTGCCGCCCGCTAGGCTATGATCGAACGCTAACCCGTACGACACCGGAGCGCGCAATGAGCGGCGAACACACGATGCAGGATCCGCTGGAGTTCATGAAGAACCTGTGGGGCCAGATGGGCTTTGCCCTGCCCGGCATGGTCGCGCCAACGCTGGACGTGGGCGAACTTGAGAAGCGCATCACCGACCTGAAGGCGGTGGAAGGCTGGCTCAAGATGAACCTGAACATGCTGCAGACCACGATCCAGGGGCTGGAAGTGCAGCGCGCCACGCTTGCAGCCATGCAGGCGATGGGCGAAAGCGCCCGCGCGGCGGCCGCAGCCGCCAGCGCACGCAATGAGGAAGCCGCGGCGCCCGCCAGCGGCGAGGCCCCCGCCAACCCCTTCAACCCGGCAACGCTGTGGCCCTGGAATCTGGTGCAAGCCGCGAAACCCGCCGAGGCCGCGCCCGAAGCACAAGCCGCCGAGCCGCCGCGCAAGGGCCGCGCCCGCAAGTCCGCGGACAAGCAATGAGCGATCTGGCAAGCCGCTTCGCCAGCGGCTTCGCGCTGGCGGCGGACTGGCACCTCGCGCTCGACACCTGCCTTGAGCGCCTTGCACTGCCGGCCGGCGCCAATCTCGGCTTCTGCTACTGGTCGGACCATTTCAATGGTGAGATCAATGCGATCCTGCAAGCGCTGCAGGCGCGCACTGGCATCACCCACTGGGTCGGTGCCAGCGCGCTGGGGCTGATCGGCCGCGAGGGTGCGCAGCTCGACGCACCGGGCATCAGCCTGCTGGTCGCACAACTGCCAGCCGACAGCTTCCGCGTCTTCTCTGGCCGTACGCCACTGCCCAATGCACGCGAGTTCGCGGCGCATGCTGCGATCGTGCATGCCGACCCAGCGACGCCCGACATGCCCGATCTGGTGCGCGACATGGCTGGCAAGCTCAGTGGTCTGCACCTCTCGGGCGGCATGGCGAGCGGGCGCGACGGCAACCTGCTGATCGCCGATGCTGCTTTCACCGGCGGGCTCTGCGGCGTCGCCTTCGACCGCCGCGTCGGCATCCTCGGCGAGCTTTCGCAGGGCTGCCGCCAGCTCGGGCCCGCCCGCGTTGCCACCGAAGTAGAAGACAACCTGATCGGCCGCCTCGATGGTCGCCGTTCGGTCGCGGTGTTTCGCGACGCCGTGAGCCCGCTCTACCGCGACGACCTGCGCCGCGCCGCACGGGGCGTACAACTGGCGCTGTGCGATGACGACGACCCGCGCCACTACACCGTGCGCCACATCATCGGCATCGACCCGAACGGCGGGCGGCTGGCGATCGACGACCTAGCCGAGGAAGGTCAGCAGGTGTTCTTCGTGCGTCGCGATGCCGACTCGGCCACGCACGATCTCGACACCATGCTGCTGGCGCTGCGCGAGCGCTGCCCGGCACCACCGAAGGCCGCGCTCTACGTCAGCTGCACCGGGCGTGGCGGTTCGCTGTTCGAACGCGACGACAGCGAGGTTGAAGCGATCCAGCGCGTCTTCGGCAACATCCCGCTCGCCGGATTCTTCGCTTCAGGCGAACTGCTGGGTGAGCGGCTGTACGGCTACACCGGAGTGCTGACGCTGTTCTGCTAGGCAAGCAAGGCCAGTAATAACGGCAGGCTCAGCATCGCGACCAGCGTCGACACCGAGATCAGCCACGCCACGCCTGCGGCGTCGCCGCCCAGCCGCACCGCGAGGATGTAGGCCGACGACGCAGATGGCAGGCCCGCCCACAACACCAGCACTGCGCGCGGCGTGCCGCTGAGGCCGGAGACCCCGGCCGCCAACCACGCGACCACCGGCAGCGCCAGCAGCTTCACCGCCAGAACACCCACCGCCGGCAGTGGGGCGATCCGCGTGCCCTTGAAACGCAGCGCCGCCCCGACCGCGAGCAAGCCCATCGGCACCGAGGCCTGCGCAAGGCGCGACAGCGCCGCATCGGCCGCGGCCGGCAGATGCCAGCCGAGCAGGTTGCAGGCAAGGCCCGTCAGCGTCGCGAGAATCAGCGGGTTGCGCGCAAGCTCGGGCAGCAGACGCGTCTGCGCGTGTCGCGCCAGCAGCACCACCGATGCGGCATTCGCGAACGGCACCATCAGGCCGCACAGCAGGCCCATCGTCGCCAGCCCCGCTTGCCCCATCGCACTGGTCGCCGCCGCAAGGCCAATGTAGGTGTTGAAGCGAAAGCCGCACTGCGCGCGCGAAACGGCCTCCAGCGGCGTGTGGTCGCCCAGTTGCGCCAGCAGCACCGACAGCACGATGCCGCAGGCCATTACAGCGAGCCCGGCGCCAAACAGCGGCAGCGCGGTGCCGGGCTCGATCGGGTTGCGCAGCAGCGCGGTGAACAACAGCGCCGGAAACAGCACGAAGTAGATCAGCTGTTCGAGCCCACTCCAGAACGCTTGCGGAAAACCCGGCAAACGGCGTAGCGCGGTGCCAAGCAGGATCAGCGCGAAATCGGGGGCGAGCAGGCGGATGCCATCCATGCATACATGCTCGCGTGGCACAGTGCGCGGCGGCAATACGCGATTTCCGCAGGCATTTGCGCTGTGTCGGGCCGGTGTAAGCCGACAGCGCTAGAGTGACTGGATTTCGTCACGAAGGAGTGCGTCATGAGCCGTCCATTCCGCGTCCTCGGCATCCAGCAGATCGCGATCGGTGCCGCCGACAAATCCCGCCTTGCCCACCTGTGGGGCACGCTGTTCGGCCTTGAGAAGACCGGCGACTTTCGCAGCGAACGCGAAAACGTGGATGAGGACATCTTCGTGATGGGCGTGGGCGCGGCACGCTGCGAAGTGGACCTGATGCAGCCGATCGATCCGGCGAAGAAGCCGCGCGTCGACGAGCCGCAACTGAATCACATCGGTCTGTGGATCGATGATCTGCCGCGCGCCGTTGAATGGCTCGGTGCGCAAGGCGTGCGCTTCACGCCCGGCGGCATCCGCAAGGGGGCGGCCGGGTTCGACATCACCTTCATCCACCCGAAGGGTAACGAAGCCACGCCCTTCAGCGGCGAAGGGGTGCTGATCGAACTGGTACAGGCGCCGCCCGAAGTCGTTGCGGCCTTCGACGCCCTCGCTCGCACCTGAGCCGCGATCAGCGAGGGGGCCGGATGCGCCGCCCTCGCTGAGCGGGCCGCGTATCATCGCCACTCGGTCCTGGTGACGCCGAACACGGGTGTCGTGCATCGGCACGGCGCCCCGCGGCGAGTCGCCCCTGCTGCGGAGTGAAAGCATGAGCCCACGCCCGACCCCCGATCTACCAGCCCTGCCGATGGTGGAGCCCAATCTCGACGAGCATCTGCGCTCGGATCAGGGCTTTCCGTCTGCCTTCCTGCGCGCGATCTGCGCCGTGGCGCTGGAGGACGGTGACGTCAGCCTTGCTGAATTCGCGGTGCTCGATGAGCTGGTGCGGCGCACCGCCGACTCGGCGCTGAGCGCCGCCCTGCTGCTGCACGGCGTGGAGCATCCGGAGCCGCTGCCGGTGGCGCTCGCCGATCTGCAGCGCGCCAGCGCGCGCACCGATACCGCACTGCGCGCCGCCGCTTTCGATGCCGCGCTGCCGCTGTTGCGCCTGCAGGGCGAACGTAGCCGCGACATCGTCACCCGCTTTGCCGAAGCGCTCGGCCATCCGCTGTCGCCGGCCGATCTCGGCTCCAGCCCGAATGAGCAGGACGCCCCGCTGTGGACCCGCATGACGCGCGGCTCCAAGCGCCTGCTCGACCGCGAAGGCCTTGTCGCGCTGACCGAGGAGTGCATCCACCTGACCGGCGACACCGCACTGCGCGCGCCACTGGAGGCTTACCTCGATCGCCGGCTGGATGCCACAGCGCTGCGCGGGCAGGTGGAGCAGGCCTGCAACACCGCCCTGCAGCGCATCGACACTTTCGAAGCGCAGGTCGCCACGCGGGTCGAGCAAGCCGGCGAATTGCGGCAAGCCGCCGGCGCGCTCACGTCGGAAGCCGAACAACTGCGCCGCCAGATAGGGCAGCGGCTCGCCGTCGTCGAAGCGCGCATCGCCTTCGAGCGACAGACCTTCCGCGAGGACATCGACGAACTGGTGCACGACGCCGGCAACGGCTTCGTGCTGGAAGCCTCCGAACGGCTGAAGACCGACGACTGGACGCAGGCCAGGGTGTGGGAGAGCATCGGCCAAAGCCAGTTCGGCAAGGACATCGAGCGCCGCGTGAGCCGCGCGGTGAGCCGCCGCGAGGAAGCGCTGCGCCTGATGTACGAAGATCTGCGCCTGTTCCAGGAAAACATGCAACTCACGCGCGTGTCGATCCTCGAACGCCAGCACCACGCGCAGTACGCCCGGCTGATTCCGCCGCTGCGGCTTGGCGCGCGGGTGGCAAACGTAGTGGACGACGCGGCGAAGCTGACGCTGGGCGCCGGCGCCTTGTCGATTGTCGGCACCGGCGCGGCGGCCTACCTGCTCGGCAGCGCCGCGGTGTTGCCGCTGGTGGCACCTGCCGCACCGCTGGTCGGTGGCGCGATGGTCGTGGCGGGGCTGGTGAAGTGGTTCAGCGATCCGCAACGCCGCAAGGACAAGGAGCTGCAGCACAAGCGCGAGGCCTTCGAGCGGGCGCTGCGCGAGCAGCTTGAAGAGGCGGAACGCTCCTTCACGCAGCAACTCGAACGCATCGGCCAGGCCTTCCACGAGACAGCCGAGAATACGCTGCGGCCGATGATCCTTGAAGGGCAAGCAGCCGAACGCCTCGCCAGCCATCAGGGCCGCCTCGCACGCCAACTGGTTGCGCGATCACGGCAGGGTTTGAGCCGCATTCGCGCCCAATTGGGGCTTCCGTCCGGCCCCGCCGACTGAGGCTGCCTCCCGATGCGCCGCCGGAAATACGAACGGCCGCCCGAAGGCGGCCGTTCCTGAAGGGGGTGCTACCACTACGCTGCAGTAAAAAGAGGGGACCGGCTTAGGGGCCGGCCCCGCCCAAAAGAGGGAGCCCAACTGCAGGCTCCCCTCCCCCTTGATTCCTTTGGTGACCCGGCCGCTCTTTGGCAGCTCGGGCTGTGGCGCTTGGCACGCTTATCGGAAGCGCAGGATCGGCTGATCCACTGACAGGCTCTCGCCCTGTTTGGCGAGTACCTCGGCGACCACACAATCCTGTTCGGCGCGCAGCACATTCTCCATTTTCATTGCTTCGATGGCTGCGAGCCTTTCCCCTGCCTTGACTTCCTGCCCGACGGAAACAGCAAGATCGGTCAATAAGCCCGGCATGGGTGACAAAAGGTACTTCGACAGATCGGGCCGGGCTTTGCGCGGCATCAAAGAAAGCAGCTCGGCCGCGCGCGGGGCCAGTACCAGTGCGGTGACGTTGATGCCGGCGTGGAAGAGTTTCCAGTGCCAGCCGTGGCGTTGCACCTGCACCACGATCGGCTCGCCGTCCATCCAGCCTTCGAAGCGCGGTGCGCCGAAAACCCAGTCGCCCACCAGCGTGTGGCGCAAATCGCCACAGCGCACGCGCTGGCCGCCTTCGATGTCTTCCAGCTCGACACTGAAGCAGCGGTCGCGGATCTGCACGATGTACTGCCTGCCGACCTTGCGCGGATGGCCCGGCAGCTGAGCCGAGATTTCCGTCTCGCGCATGTCGGTGCGGCGATACAGCGCGGCGGCCACCGCGGCCATGCGGCTCAGCTCCGCGTCTTCGGCCGGCGCACCGGTGAAGCCGCTCGGGTATTCCTCGGCGATGAAAGCGGTCGTGAAGTTGCCGGAGCGGAAGCGCGGGTGACGCAGCAACGCCGCCTGCAGCGGAATGTTGCTCGACACGCCACGGATCACGAAAGCGTCCAGCGCCGAACGCATGCGGCTGATCGCTTCCTCGCGGCTCGCGCCGTGCGTGATCAGCTTGGCGATCATCGAGTCGTAGTACATCGAGATCTCGCCGCCTTCATAGACCCCGGTATCGACACGCACCATGCCCGGCATCTCTTGCGGGGGACGGTAGGTCACGAGGCGGCCGGTGGAGGGCAGGTAGCCGCGGAAGGGGTTCTCCGCGTTGATGCGGCATTCCATCGCCCAGCCGTCGCGCTTGATCTCGTCCTGCGTGAAGGCGAGTTTCTCGCCCGCGGCCACGCGCAGCATCTGCTCGACCAGATCGAGGCCGGTGATCATCTCGGTGACCGGGTGTTCGACCTGCAGGCGGGTGTTCATTTCGAGGAAGTAGAAGCTCATGTCCTTGCCGACGACGAACTCCACCGTGCCGGCCGACTGATACTTCACCGCCTTGGCAAGCGCCACTGCCTGTTCGCCCATCGCGCGGCGCACTTCTTCGGTGAGGAAGGGACTGGGCGCCTCTTCGATCACCTTCTGGTGCCGGCGCTGGATCGAGCACTCGCGCTCCCACAGATAGACCGTGTTGCCGTGCGCATCGCCCAGCACCTGAATCTCGATGTGGCGCGGCTCCTCGACGAATTTCTCGATGAACACACGGTCGTCGCCGAAGGCATTGCGCGCTTCGTTGCGGCAGGAGGCGAAACCCTCATGCGCTTCCTGGTCGTTGTACGCGACCCGCAGGCCCTTGCCGCCACCGCCGGCTGAGGCCTTGATCATCACCGGGTAGCCGATGCCCTGCGCAATCTTCACCGCCTGCTCGGGCGTGTCGATCGCATCGTTGTAGCCAGGGATGGTGTTGACCTTGGCTTCGAGCGCGAGCTTCTTCGACGCGATCTTGTCGCCCATGGCGGCGATCGAGTAATGCTTTGGCCCGATGAAGACGATGCCCTCTTCCTCGGCGCGGCGCGCGAAGTCCTCGTTCTCTGACAGGAAGCCGTAACCCGGGTGCACCGCCTGGGCGCCGGTCTGCTTGCACGCGGCGATGATCTTGTCACCGACGAGGTAGGACTCCTTCGACGGTGCCGGGCCGATGCACACCGCCTCGTCCGCCAGTTCGACATGGCGCGCATCGCGGTCCGCCTCCGAATACACCGCGACGGTCTTGATGCCCATCTTGCGGGCGGTCTTGATGACGCGGCAGGCGATCTCTCCGCGGTTTGCGATCAGGATCTTTTCAAACATGTTCGGTTCTCCCCGTCGCAATCAGAGCGGAATGTTGCCGTGCTTGCGCCACGGGTTCTCGAGCTTCTTGTCGCGCAGCATCGCGAGCGAGCGGCAGATCCGCTTGCGCGTCTCGTGCGGCATGATCACGTCGTCGATGTAGCCACGGTGCCCCGCGATGAAGGGGTTGGCGAACTTGGTGCGGTACTCCTGCTCGCGCGCGGCGAGCTTGGCCGGGTCACCCTTCTCTTCGCGGAAAATGATCTCGACCGCGCCCTTCGGGCCCATCACCGCGATCTCGGCACTCGGCCAAGCGAAGTTCACATCGCCGCGTAGGTGCTTGGAACTCATCACGTCGTACGCACCGCCGTAGGCCTTGCGGGTGATCACGGTGACTTTCGGTACGGTGCATTCGGCGTAGGCGTACAGCAGCTTGGCGCCGTGCTTGATGATGCCGCCGTATTCCTGCGTGGTGCCCGGCATGAAACCCGGCACATCGACGAAGGTGACGACCGGGATGCCGAAGGCGTCGCAGAAGCGCACGAAGCGCGCGGCCTTGATCGAGCTCTTGATGTCGAGACAGCCGGCGAGCACCAGCGGCTGGTTGGCGACGATGCCAACGGTGCGCCCTTCCATGCGCGCGAAGCCGATCATGATGTTCTTCGCGTACTCGGGCTGCAGCTCGAAGAAATCACCCTCGTCGACGATCTTGATGATCAGCTCGCGCATGTCGTAGGGCTTGTTCGGGTTGTCCGGCACCAGGGTGTCGAGCGAATCGTCCATGCGGTCCGGGCTGTCGGTGGTCGGGCGAACCGGCACGCCGGCGCGGTTGTTCGCCGGCAGGAAGTCGACCAGCCGCCGCGTCATCAAGATCGCCTCGACATCATTCTCGTAGGCGCGATCCGCGACACCCGACTTCGACGAATGCGTCAGTGCGCCGCCCAGTTCTTCCGCGGTCACCTCTTCATGCGTCACCGTCTTCACGACATCCGGGCCGGTGACGAACATGTAGGAGCTGTCCTTCACCATGAAGATGAAGTCGGTCATCGCCGGCGAGTACACCGCACCGCCCGCGCACGGCCCCATGATCAGCGAGATCTGCGGGATCACGCCGGAGGCCAGCACATTGCGCTGGAACACTTCGGCATAGCCGCCCAGGGAGGCAACCCCTTCCTGGATACGCGCGCCGCCCGAATCATTGAGCCCGATCACCGGTGCGCCGACCTTCATCGCGTGGTCCATGATCTTGCAGATCTTCTCGGCGTGCGCTTCGGACAGTGAGCCGCCGAACACGGTGAAATCCTGCGAGAAGACGAAGGTCATGCGGCCGTTGATGGTGCCGTAGCCGGTGACGACACCATCGCCGGGTACTGTTTGTTCCGCCATGCCGAAATCGTGGCAGCGGTGTTCCTTGAACATGTCCCACTCTTCGAAGCTGTCTTCGTCGAGCAGCAGTTCGATGCGCTCGCGCGCGGTGAGCTTGCCCTTGGCGTGTTGCGCCTCGATGCGTTTCTGCCCGCCGCCGAGCCGCGCGGCGCCGCGCTTCTCTTCGAGCTGACGAATGATGTCGTGCATGTGTTCCCCCAGATTGTCGTGTCGCCGCCGGCCATGCCTGCAACGATGCGTCCCCCGACGCGACGCCCCGCTATGCGGCCGGCGCCCCGCCCTTACTCCGCAGCCCGACGCAGCAGCTCCCCAGCGGCTGCGCCCGGCGTTGTATCCCCACGTTCCACCGCTTCGCTGAGCGCGCCCAACGCGGCACGCACCGCAGGATGCGCATCGAAACGCGCCTTGAGCCCGCTTTCGATCAGCGCCCACATCCACGCCACCGCCTGGCTGCGGCGCTTGGCCTCGAAATCGCCGCTCGCCTGCATCGTGTCGCGATAGCGCTCCACCGTTTCCCAGAAGGATGCGACACCTTCCTGACGCAAGGCTGAAAGCGTGAGCACCGGCGGCGCCCAGGCCGCGTTCTGAGGCCGCAGCATCGTCAGCGCAGAACGGATCTGCCCCTGCGCCAGCGCCGCTGCGTTCGGATCGATATCCGCCTTGTTGATGACGATAAGGTCGGCCAGCTCGATCACGCCCTTCTTGATCGCCTGCAGATCATCGCCCGCGTTGGGCAGTTGCAGCAGGCAGAAGAGGTCTGTCATGCCGGCCACCGTCGTCTCACTCTGGCCGACGCCCACGGTTTCGACAATCACGACATCAAAACCGGCGGCCTCGCACAACAGCATGGCCTCACGGGTGCGCTCCGCGACGCCACCGAGGCTGCCCGACGAGGGTGACGGCCGGATGTAAGCCTCGATGCGTTGCGAGAGCCCTTCCATGCGCGTCTTGTCGCCGAGGATGGAACCACCGGTCACGCTGGAACTCGGGTCGACGGCCAGCACGGCTATGCGGTGGCCACGCGCGATCAGCCACAGGCCAAGCGCTTCGATGAAGGTGGATTTGCCGACACCCGGCACGCCGGAGATACCCAGCCGCAGCGCCTTGCCGGTGCGTGGCAGCACGGCCTGCAACACGGCATCGGCCTGCGCGCGGTGATCGGCGCGAGTGGATTCGGCAAGCGTGATCGCCTTGGCGAGCGCGCGCCGCTCGCCAGCGAGCAGTCGGGCGACGAGCGCTTCCGAGGCGGCGTCCACGCGGGGCGCCCTCTGATCAGCCAAGCCGCTTGCGAATCTGCGCGAGCACCTCGCGCGCCGCAGCGGGGATCGGCGTGCCCGGCCCGAAAATGCCGGCCGCGCCCGCGTTGAACAGGAAGTCGTAGTCCTGCGCCGGGATCACGCCGCCGACGAAACAAACGATGTCGTCCGCGCCCTGCGCCTTCAATGCGCTAATGAGCTGCGGCACCAAGGTCTTGTGGCCGGCCGCGAGGGTCGACACACCGATCGCATGCACATCGTTTTCCACGGCATGGCGTGCGGCTTCGTCCGGTGTCTGGAACAGCGGGCCGATGTCGACATCGAAGCCGAGGTCGGCGAACGCCGACGCCACCACCTTGGCACCACGGTCGTGACCATCCTGACCGAGCTTCGCGACCATGATGCGCGGGCGGCGGCCCTGCTCGGCTGCGAAGGCCTCGATCTCGCCCTTCAGCGACTGCCAGTCTTCCTGACCTTCCACGACGCCTCCGTACACCCCACTCACCGTCTGCGGATTCGCGCGGTGGCGGCCCCAGACCTTTTCCAGTGCGTCCGACACTTCGCCCACCGTAGCACGCGCGCGCACTGCGTCAATCGACAGCGCAAGCAGGTTGCCTTCGCCGGTTTCGGCACACCGCGTCAGCGCATCGAGGCACGCCTGTACTCGCGCACCGTCGCGACTGCCGCGGACCTGCTTCAGTCGCGCGATCTGCGATTCGCGCACTGCGGTGTTGTCGATATCGAGAATATCCACCGCATCCTGCTTCGCGAGCTTGTACTTGTTGACGCCAACGATCACATCCTTGCCGGAGTCGATGCGCGCCTGCTTCTCTGCCGCGCACTTCTCGACTTGCAGCTTGGCCCAGCCGGATTCGACGGCCTTGGTCATGCCGCCCATCTTCTCGATCTCTTCGATCAGCGCCCAGGCCTTGTCGGCCATCTCCTGCGTCAGCGTCTCCATCATGTAGGAGCCGGCCCAGGGATCGACCACGTTACAGATGTGGGTCTCTTCCTGGATGATGATCTGCGTGTTGCGTGCGATGCGGGCCGAGAACTCGGTCGGCAGCGCAATCGCCTCGTCGAGCGCGTTGGTGTGCAGCGATTGCGTGCCGCCGAACACCGCCGCCATCGCTTCAATCGTGGTGCGCACCACGTTGTTGTACGGGTCCTGCTCGGTGAGCGACCAGCCGGAGGTCTGGCTGTGGGTGCGCAGCATCATCGACTTGGCACTCTTGGCGCCGAAGCCCTGCATGATCTTGTGCCACAACAACCGGCCAGCACGCATCTTGGCAACTTCGAGATAGAAGTTCATGCCGACCGCCCAGAAGAAGGACAGCCGCCCGGCGAAGGCGTCGACATCGAGCCCGCTCTTGATGCCGGTGCGCACGTACTCCATGCCGTCGGCCAGCGTGAAGGCCAGCTCGATCGCCTGGTTCGCCCCGGCTTCCTGGATGTGGTAGCCGGAGATCGAGATCGAGTTGAACTTCGGCATGTGTTGCGCGGTGTAGCCGAAGATGTCCGCAATGATCCGCATCGACGGCGTCGGCGGATAAATGTAGGTGTTGCGGACCATGAATTCCTTGAGGATGTCGTTCTGGATCGTGCCCGAGAGCTGATCCTGCGACACGCCCTGCTCTTCCGCCGCGACGACGTAGCCGGCAAGCACCGGCAGCACAGCCCCGTTCATCGTCATCGACACGCTGATCTTGTCGAGCGGGATGCCGTCGAACAGGATCTTCATGTCCTCGACCGAGTCGATCGCCACGCCCGCCTTGCCGACGTCGCCGACCACGCGCGGGTGATCGGAGTCGTAGCCGCGGTGCGTTGCCAGATCGAAGGCCACGGACACGCCCTGCCCCCCGGCGGCGAGCGCCTTGCGGTAGAAGGCATTGGAGGCTTCGGCGGTGGAGAAACCGGCGTACTGGCGGATCGTCCAGGGCCGCGCGGCGTACATCGTGGCTTGAGGCCCGCGCACGAAGGGCGCGAAGCCGGGCAGGGTGTCGGTATGCGGAAGCCCGGCGATGTCGGCGCGCGTGTAGAGCGGCTTGACGGTGATGCCCTCGGGCGTGACCCAGTTGAGCTTGGCCAGATCACCACCCGGCGCAGCCTTGGTGGCGGCTGCCTGCCAGGCAGCGAGATCGGCGGACGTCTTGAATTCCGACATGCGAGACTCCCTTGCCCCGACGCCGAGTCGCACCGCCACACGTGCGGTCACAGACGCCGGGTGGAATAAAAGGGGCCGACCCTCAGGTCGGCCCGGGCCACCGTGTCACATTGCGGCGCCTCCCCCCAGACGCACCGCAATGTCGTCCGTCCTGCGATCTGGCTCACTCCCCCAAGCTCGCCGCAAGTAATCCGCTGGATAACCCGCTATCGCATTCCGGCTTGACAGCCCTCGGAACCAATAATACGTTATCCATAATTATGAATACAAGAGGTCTACTAGAAGTGTTGTCAAAAGGTGACTCGCCGCAGCGGATTACCCGCTCCGCCCTCTTTGAAGAGGTCGCGGAACGGCTGCGGACACGCATCTTTGCGCACGACCTGCCGCCCGGCAGCTGGATCGACGAACAGGCGATCACCGCGGAATACGGCATCTCGCGCACCCCGTTGCGCGAAGCCCTGAAAGTGCTGGCGAGCGAGGGGCTGGTCACGCTAACCCCCGGGCGCGGCTGCAAGGTCACGCTGCTGACCGAGCAGGATCTGGACGAGATCTTCCCGATTCTCGCGCTGCTGGAAGGCCGATGCGCCTACGAAGCCGCGCTGCGCATGGACGACACTGCCCATGCGCGCGTTGACGCGCTACACGCCGCGCTGGAGGCGCATTTCGTCGCCAACAACATCGAAGCCTTCTTCGAGGTGAATCAGCAGTTCCACCTAGCGATCCAGGAAATCGCCGGCAATCGCTGGCTGACGCAGCTGGTGCAGGACACGCGGCAAAAGCTCAAGCTGATGCGCTTCCACTCGCTGTTCCGCGAAGGGCGGCTGCAGGAATCGCTCGAAGAACATCGCGCGATCGTCGCGGCGCTGCGCAAGCCCGACGCGGCGGCCGCACAGGTGGCGATGGAGAACCACCTGCTGCAAGGGCGCCGCGCGATGGGGCGCCTCGCCACCAGCTGAGTGGGGTGAAATGAAAACGGCCAGCACAAGGCTGGCCGTTCGCTCGAATATCGACGCAGGGCGTTACTGGAAGTAGTACTTGCCCGAGAAGTTCAGACGCGTCGCGTCGCCCTTTTCGCCATCCAGCGTCTGGCGCCGCGCCCAGATGATCTCGGCACCGATATCCACCAGCTTCGGGAACGGGCTCCAGAACAGCCCGGCGTGACCCTGCTGCACGTTGCGGTTAATGCCGTACTGACCGGAACCAAGCCCCTGCGCTTTCGCGAAATCGGTGTAGTCGTTGTCGAAGTTGCGCTGATAACCGTACGCGAAGTTGTAGCGAACACGATCACTCGGTTTGATCTGGTAGCCCAGCACCACGCCCAGCGCCTGCTCGGTCAGCACTTCGTTCGCGGCCGGGTTGTAGATCGCGCCTTCGATGTAATTGAAGTAGCGCCCGATGCCGGTGCCGCCGGTAACCGCGATCGTCAGGAAATCGTCGCCGCGCGTTTTGATGAAACTCGATGCGGCAAGGCCGTAGCCGCGCTTCGAGGCATTACCCAGCGCGCCCTTGACCTCCAGCTCATGCGTCACGCCACGCGCGCTGATCGTGCCCCAGTCGAAAGCCTTGTCGTAGCGAAGCACCAGATCCGGCATGCGCGAGAAACCGTCGGCCGTCGCAACGCCGGTATCGTCCAGCACATAGCTGACCGAGTTCTCCAGCGCCGCGGTGAAGTTGCCGACGTCCGGTGTTACATAGGTGTAGCGGATCATCGGCTGGCGGATGAAGGTCGCACCAATCGGGCCGTTGAAGTCCACCGTTTCCGGCAGCGCATCCACATCCATGAAGGTCGACCAGGTCTGGCCTACCAGCCACGAACCGACCTGGCCATAGGCATGGCGCAGACGGAAGTTGTAGCTGTTGGTGCCCTGCTGGGTGTAGATCGTTTCGAGACTGCCGGTCACCGCTGAGTTGCCAGTGCGCGGGTCGTTGTTGAAGTCGCCTTCAATCTTCACGTTGATCGGGCCAAGCGGCGACGGCGTCGAGGCTTCCACACCCAGGCGCGAGGTGCGCGCCGTCATGTAGGTCATGCCCTTGCGATCGCTCTGGCCGTCGAGCGGGATGTAGGGTGCGAAGGTGGAGTAGTCGTTGGCGCCGTTGTCCTGCCCGAAGTCATGCACCAGGTTCAGTTCGGCCACGCCATAGACATGGAACGAAGTTTCCTCGCCCGCGCGGCGGTAGGAGCCGGGGATGTCCCCCTTGACCACCGCTTCCTTGCCCTGGGCTTCAACCTGGTCCGCCACATCCTTGATCGCCGCAGGCGATGCCGCGGTAGCGGCCGCCTTGGCTTCCGCCGCGGTGGCACCGACAGCGGCCGTTGCGGCGTCGCTCTTCTGCTGGGCGGCCTTGAGCGCCTGCACTTCGCGCTGCAATTCCTGGATCTGGCGTTCGAGGCGCTCGATCACCTTCGCATCCGTTGCGGCATGCGCCGGCACAGCGAGGGCCGCGGCCACGGCGGCAACCATTACGCGCAGTCTTGTTGTCGTCATCAGTGTTCTCCGTACTCGTGGTGTCGGCTCGCCCGCCTCAGCCTGCGTGCTTGATCTGCGACAGGAAGGCCTGCGCACGCGGGTGGGTCGGACGAGAGAAAAACTGCGCCGGATCGCCCTCTTCCACGATCCGCCCGCCATCGAAAAAGATCACGCGGTCGGCCACTTCGCGGGCGAAGCCCATTTCGTGCGTGACCACCAGCATCGTCATGCCGCTCTTGGCGAGGTCGCGCATCACCAGCAGCACTTCGTTGACCATCTCCGGGTCCAGCGCACTGGTTGGCTCGTCGAACAGCATCACCTTCGGCTGCATGGCCAGCGCGCGCGCAATCGCAACACGCTGTTGCTGGCCGCCGGAAAGCTGCGACGGGTACTTGTGCGCATGCGCGGCGAGGCCGACGCGTTCGAGCAGCTCGCGCGCAGTCTTCTCGGCCCGCTCTCGTTTCCACTTGCGCACCCGCTGCGGCGCCAGCGTGATGTTGTCCAGCACCGTCATGTGGGTGAACAGGTTGAAGCTCTGGAACACCATGCCGACTTCGGCGCGCACGGCATCGATGTGCTTCATGTCGCTGTCGAGCTCGATGCCGTCTACAACGATGCGGCCAGCATCGTGCTCTTCCAGCCGGTTGATCGTACGCAGCAAGGTCGACTTGCCCGAACCCGAAGGCCCGATGATGCAGACGACTTCGCCTTCCTTGAAGGACACCGACACCTCGTTGAGCGCGGTGAAACTGCCCCAGCGCTTGACGATCTTGTCGACCGAAATGATTACGTCACCCTTGCTCATGCTTAGCGCTTTCCGACAGCCAGCTTGCGCTCCAGCGCACCGGCGAATTGCGTGAAGGTTGTCGTCAGCGCGAGATACACCGCCGCCACCGTGAGGAAGACCGGGAAGGGCTGAAAGCTCGACGCCTGCACCCGGCTGCTGACCATCGAAAGCTCGACGACACCGATCGCATAGGCCAGCGACGAATCCTTCAACAGCGCGATAAGGTTGCTCGCCAGCGGCGGCAAGGAAATGCGCACCGCCTGCGGCAGCGTCACATCGAGAAAGGTGTAGAACTTCGACAGCCCGAGCGAACGTGCCGCTTCCACCTGCCCGGTCGGCACCGCGTTGATGCCGGCGCGAATCGCCTCGGCGTTGTATGCGCCAACGTTCATCGACAGCGCAATCACGGCGGTCCAGAACTCATTGAGCTGCAGCTTGGGCGAGATTTCCGGCAACGCGAAATACACGAACAGGATCTGCAGCAGCAGCGGCGTGCCGCGAATCACCCACACGTAAAAATCCGCCAGCCAACGCATCGGCGGCAGGTGCGAGAGTTTGCCGAGCGCGGCCAGCACGCCCAGCACCAGGCCGGCAATGCCCGACACCAGCGTGAGCTGGATCGTCATCAGCGCGCCGGCCGAAAACTGATCCGCCGCCGGGCCCACCGGCGCCGGCAGCATTGCGAGGGGTGCCGACATGAGCCACAGCAGCACACCGAGCCCCAGCACCGATCCGACCAGCACCAGCGAGTCGCGATCCTTGAGTCTTGAAATCATTGAGTCGTTCTGCCGAAAAGGCGGGCCGCCTCGGCGACCCGCCTGCACT
>NZ_JAYRDJ010000039.1:0-40103 GCF_041909475.1 Niveibacterium sp.
TATCACCCCTGGTCAAAATTCAACGCGCACAGGTGGTCAGATTTAAACGCGCGCCGACATGCTACCCAGCAGCAGGGCCAGAACGGCGAGCTGAATCTTCATGAAGTGTCTCCTAGCTTTTGGTGATGGATGGCCTGGCGCGCGGGCCGCGGCGTGCCCGGCTGCTGCCGGGATCACCTTCCGCCAACCTTTTTATCTGCTCGCCGCGACCCTGCGCGCAGGCTTTGAAAACGTTATCACGCGAACCGCCCGAGAGCCAGTGCGGTGTCGTGCGTTGTTGCTTTCGCGCAGTGTTGGTGGCGGTGCGGGGACTCGACATGGCAGTCAGCGTGGCAGCGATTTGCCGAGCTTGATCAGCGCGTCGAAGGCCGGTTTGGGCTCCATGTCGTCGTCGAACAGCAGCGGTGCGTCGAAGCGGGGCTGAGGCCACAGGCGCAGCCACGAGCTGGCGTCCGAGATGCCCCAGGTGAGCACCGCCGACACCTTGTCGCGATGCCGCGCGCACATCGCGAACAGATCGCTGTAGCGCTGCGCCTGCAGCGCGAGCAGTTCGGGCGTGGCGTCGTCGGCGCTGCTGACGCGGATCTCGCGGTGCAGGCTGATGTCCAGCTCGGTGATGTGGTTGGTCAGGCCGAGCTTGCCGATGTCTACGATGTGCTGTTCGAGCACCTTGAAGTCGGCCGGGTGCGCGATCGTGTAGTGCGCTTGGTGGCCGATGCCGTGGATCGGGATGCCGCGGGCCTGCAGATCGCGTATCAGCGCGAGGATCATCTCGTGCTTGGCCGGGTGCTCGGTGCTGTAGTCGTTGTAGAACAACAGCGCCTGCGGGTCGGCCTCGTGCGCGAACTGGAAGGCGAGCGAAATGAAGTCCGGCCCGATCACGCGGTAGAAGGCGCTGTTGCGCCAGCCCTTGACCTGCTCGGTGCCCGGTTCGTCCGGCACGAAGGCTTCGTTCACCACGTCCCAAGCGAACACGCGGCCACGGAAATGGCCCACCACGTCGTGGATGTACTTGCGCAGCCGCGCGACGACAACTTCCCGCGTGGCGGTGCCGCCGTGGCCGTCGTCGAACATCCAGTCCACCGACTGGTTGTGCCACACCAGCGTGTGGCCGCGCACCGCGACCTTGTGCGCCACGGCCCAGTTCACCATCGCGTCGGCGGTGGTGAAGTCGTACTGGCCTTCGCCGGCACGCGCGAGGCTGCCGGCCTTCATGGCGTTCTCGGCCACGATGATGTTGAACTGCTGTTCGATTAGCGTGCCGCCGTACATCACCTGGCCGGGCGAGATCGCCGCGCCGACCTTGAAGATGCCCTTCCAGGCTTCGGCGAGCGAGGGCGCTTGCGTTTGCGCGGCGGCGCTGAGCGCGCCGAGGCAGAGCGGGATCGCCGCGAGCCAGCGCTTCATGCGGCGCGCTCCCCGAGCCACAGCGTGGCGGTGACGCCGCGCGGGTAGTACTTGCTGCCTATCGCCACACCCGCTTCGATCTGATCCGACCAGCTCCAGAACGCGTTGCGCGGGTCGCTCAGCCAGGCGGCGTGGGCCTCGTCGGCCTGCGCGGTGGCGCTCGCCGGCAGCGCGAGGATCTCGCGCGCGACGAACTGGCACAGGTAGATCTTCGAGAGCCAGGAATTGTCGCTGCTCGACGAGAGCTTCCAGCTGCCATCCGGGAACAGGCAGATGCCAGGCTTCAGCACGGCGTCGAGGTGGCGGGCGAGCGCACGCACATAGTCGCCGTAGGGGCCGTCAGCCTGGCAGGCGTCACGGCGGCCGGCGAACCACGGGTAGGCGAGGCCCTCGATCGCCGGGATGATGCGCGAGTGGAAGCCGGCACTGGCCGGCTCCAGCAGGGCGGGCAGGCTGCCATCTGGCGCTACGGCCGCGACCAGCGTATCGGCGCAGCGGCGCGCCTGGGTGGACGACTGTGCGCTGCGTGCCGCATCGCCGAGCCGGGCGAACAGGCGTTCGAGGATCAGGTAGGCGGCCCAGCACTTACCGGCAAGGTAGGTGTTGGCGCGCGATTGCCCGAGCGAGGTATCGAGGCTGTCGTAGGTGGTGATCTCGGCACCGCCAAGGCAGCGGCCGCTGTCGGCGTTCATCACGCCGTCGCGCTGTGCCGCGTCCGGGTGATCGCGCAGCACGAGGCTTTCGAGGCAGTCTGCCAGCGTGCCCGCCTGGGCGGCGAGCCAGGCCTCGTCGCCCTGCGCTTCGATATACACCCCGGCGCACAGCACCCAGTTGCACAGCTGCTCCTGTGTCATGTACGAGAAGCAGCCGGCGAGCCCGCCGCGCTCGTACGACGAATGCCCGATCGGCGAGAAGGCGTTGGCGACGCCCATGTCGTGCGTGAAGGAAAGCCCGCCCGGCACCGCCGGCTGGCCCGGCAATGCGATCTGGTCGACATAGCTGTAGCGCGCGAGGTAGAGCTCCAGCACGTTGCGCACCGCCCACGGGTGCAGCGCGAGCTCGTGGAACAGGTGATCCACCGTCAGATCGAAGGTATTCATCATGCGGTACTCACCTTCGTTCACCACCCACAGCGGGCGGCCTTCGTGTTCGAGCAGCTGCGTGCTGCCCACGTAGGCGCGCGTGGCGTGCGCCAGCATCAGGCGCTGTGCCTGTGACAGCTTGCTCTGCGCGAGGCGCGCATCATGCGCCGCCGCTTCGGCCTGCGCGGCCTCGAAGCGAGCCA
This sequence comes from Niveibacterium sp., assembly GCF_041909475.1. Lineage (NCBI taxonomy): Bacteria > Pseudomonadati > Pseudomonadota > Betaproteobacteria > Rhodocyclales > Rhodocyclaceae > Niveibacterium > Niveibacterium sp. The sequence goes on from NZ_JAYRDJ010000039.1 coordinate 2,693, forward strand.
GCGCGAACGCACCGGCGGATTCCACATTCTTGAACCAGCGGTTGTAGAGGTACTCCGTATCGAGGCCGGTGGTCACGATGCCGGCGCGGTGGAAGGCGATCGCGTAGCGGAATCGCGTGATCTGCCCAGCCGGTGCTTCGGCCACCAGCAGGCCGCATTGCCCGAGCGCCCAGACGCGGTTTTCCGCGTGCGCCTCGCCAAGGATCAGCGCGGGGTGAAAGCCGATGCCGCTCCATGCGCCGGGCGCGTCGGTCATCAGCGCCACTTCGCGCCCCTGGCCGACACCGACGAAGCCCTCGCCGGTGATGTGGCGCATGCCGCGGTACGGGTCGTTGCCGATGTAGCCGAAGGCCACGCGGCGTGCGCGCCGCCCGGCGCGGTTGTCGACCTCGATCTCGGCGTAGATCGCCGGCACCAGCGCAGCCTTCAGGCTGGCTTCATCGGCGGTATCCGGATCGGGCGCCGCCAAGGCCGGCGTGATCAGCGAAAAGCGCAAGTCGCCGGCGTGCCAGGTGTCGGTGGCGATGCCGAACTCGCGCCGGATCTGTTCGGCCGCAAAGGTTTCAAGGCGGATGCGGTCGCCGATTTCCTGGATTTCGCTATGTGCCGACGAGAAGCGTGCCGATTCATCCTTGCGGGCTTCGCGGGTGAAAGGCAGCGCGCAGAAAACGTTTTCCTCGTCGGCGCTTTCAAGGCCGACGAAAACCTCTTCGCAGGGCGGCTGCGCGCGCTCCAGATCGAAGCCGCCGTTAGCGCCGGGGAAGCCCAGCGTGAAGCTGGCAAAGGCCCCGAGCGGGGAATGGTGTGCATTGACGAAACTGAAATCAGACATGGCTTTGATGCTCCTTTGGCCGGCAGGTTAATCCCGCACCGCTGCGGCGCCGATGCCCCGTGGCGGGCGGCACTTGCCCTTTTCCCGGATTCTGGCCACCATTGGAGCATTTTTCTGAAAACGTTATCATGTACTCATGAACATGATCCGCTTCGAAAACAGCAATCGCGACACGGCCGACCCGCTCAGCGCAGCGTGCGAGAGCGCCTACCTGCCCGACATGAACGGCAGCTTTGCGGTCAGCGGTGCGCATTTCCGGCGTGTGCGCAGCCGCTGGCACTACCCGGAACATGAGCATCGCCAGTTCGAGCTGAACTATGTGGTCAGCGGCCGCCAGCGCATCGCGACGGCGACCGCGGCGATGAGCCAGGGGCCGGGCGATCTGCTGCTGATCACGCCGGGCGAGGCGCACGAGAGCCGCAACGAGGGGCCGGGCGAGATGGCCTACTGGTGCCTGCATTTCGATGTGGACGACCCCGGCTTGCGGCAGTTGCTATGCCTTGCCGGCACCACGGTGCTGCGGGCCGGCAGCCCGGTCTGCAATGCGGTGGCGCCGGTGATCGAACGGCTGATTGCGTGCACCCGCGATGGCCTGCTGGATGGCCCCGGCGCACGCCTGAGTACCATGGCCCTGCTGTGCGAACTGCTCGCCGCGCTCGCCAGCGGGCTGCAGGCGCATGGCGCCGGCAGCAGCGCGCCACCGCCCGCCCATCTGCAGGCGGTGGGGCGCCTCGCGCGCTGGATCGAAGCGCAGGTTGCCGCGCCGCATAGCGAAGAGCCGATCGAAACCCTGATCCGCCGCACCGGCTACAGCGCTGCGCATGGCCAGGCGCTGTTCTCGCGCGTCTACGGCGTGGCGCCGCGGCAGTACCGCTCGCGCATCAAGCTGCAGCGGGCCTGCGAGTTGCTGCGCGATTCGAGCTATGCAATTGCCGCGGTGGGCGAGGCGCTGGGTTACGCCGATGCGGCGCACTTCTCGCGCCAGTTCAAGCGCTGGTGCGGCGTTTCGCCGCTGCAGTACCGCCGCTCGCAAGGGCTCTGACGCGGCGGGCACGCGGCGGTGGTGCCGCCGCGTTACCGGTCAGTAGCGGCCGACGAGAATCGGCGCTTCGTCTTCGATACTGCGCAGACGCGCCGCCCAGTCTGCGAGCCAGGCCTCACGCTGCGCCGGCTCGACGCGCACCGGCTGGTAATGCACCTGCGGTGCGAGCACCGAGAAACCGGTGAATTCGAGGATGCCGCGTTGCACCGGCCGCAGGATCGCGTCGATATCGCCGTTGAAGCCCTCGGCGCTGTAGGCCTCCTGCGGGCCGCCGGTGGTCAGCGACAGCAGTGCGCGTTTGCCCTTGAAGATCCCGCTGTCGTAGATGTGCCCGTAGCGGTAGGCGCGCCCCATCGCGAACACGCGGTCCACCCAGCCCTTCAGGATCGCCGGCAGGCCGAACCACCACAGCGGGAACTGCCAGATCATCAGATCCGCCGCTTCCAGCTTGGCGATTTCGGTTTCGAGCTCGGGCGCGAAGCCATGGGTCTCGGTCGCATGCAGTTCCTCCAGTTGCAGTTTCAGGAAGGCCGGGTCGTTCACGGTGCTGAAGTTGTGGCGGTCCGATACCGGGTTGAAGCCCAGGCGGTAGAGATCACTGGTGGCCACGGTATGGCCGGCGGCGCGCAGGGTTTCCACCGCGGTGTCGAACAGGGCGCCGTTGAAGCTTTTCGGCTCCGGGTGGGCGAATACGATCAGGATGTTCATGGCGTGTTTCCTCACAGGCTTATGCGTGCGCCGCCGTCGACATCGAGCAGCGCGCCGGTGGTGAAGCCGTTGTCGAGCAGGTATTCGATCGCAGCGGCGATGTCGCTACTGGTGCCGGTGCGGCCGACCGGCAGGCTCTTCGCCGCGCCGGCGAACATGCCCTGCTTCACTTCGACCGGCAGGCCGTCGTAGGCGGGGGTGTCCACCAGGCCGGGCGACACCACGTTTACGCGCAGCGGCGCGAGTTCCTTCGCCAGCGTTTGCGCCATCTGCGTGATACCACCGTTCACCGCGGCAAGGCCTGCCGTGCCCGCCATCGCGGTGCGCGACGCGGCGCCGCTCAGCATCACCACCGAACCATCGCGGCGCAGGATAGGCAGCATCGCCTGCAGGCTCTGCCAGTAGCCGATCAGCTTTCCCTCCATCGCCTGGCGTAGCGCGTCGGCACTGGTGTGCACAAAGGGGCCCCAGGCGGCGTTGCTGGATGCCGCCAGCACCAGGTGGTCGAGGCGGCCGATGCGTTCAGCCGCGGCGGCGAGCGACGCGGCATCGGTGAAGTCCGCCACCACGCCGGTCGCGCGGCCTTCGATCTGGCCCAGTGCGGCGTCGAGCTTGGCCTGCGAGCGGCCGGCGATGAAGACTTCGGCGCCTTTGCGGGCGAGGCGTTGCGCGGCGGCCAGGCCCATGCCGTTGCTGCCGCCAATGATCAGAATGCGGTGCTGTGCGAGGGACATCATGGGAACTCCGAGTGCGTGTGGTCGATGCAGTCACTGTAGGGATGCGCCAGCCATCGGAGAAATGGATTATCGTGATACGAGCAATCCATTTGATGGATACTGTATCGGAGACCAATGATCCCGCCCCGGCTCGACCTGAACCTGCTGCTGTCGCTCGACGTGCTGCTCGCCGAGTGCAACGTCACCCGCGCCGCGAACCGCCTCGGCCTTTCGCAGCCGGCGCTGTCGGCCCAACTGCGGCAGCTGCGCGACGCCTTCGGCGATCCGCTGCTGATCCCCGCCGCGCGCGGCATGACCCCCACCGCGCGCGCCGAAGCGCTGCGCGAACCCTTGCGCAACCTGCTCGGCGAGCTGCAAGGCCTGGTCGCGGCTGGCCGCGGTTTTGAACCTGCCAGCGCGCAGCACACCTTCCGCATCGTCGCGAGCGATGCGATCCACAGCGTTGCCACCGCGCGGCTGGCGGCACGACTGCCACAAATCGCGCCAGGTTGTCGCCTCGCGCTGATCGGCTTCGATGCGCGCAACACCGTGGAGTTGATGGCAGCCGGCGAGATCGATCTGATGCTCGCCGCGCGCCCCTCCATGCCCGCCACGCTGCGCGCGCGGCCGCTCTACGACGAAGACTTTCTCTGCGTGATGCGGCGCGACCACCCCGCCGCCGCCGAACCCCTAGACCTCGACTGTTTTTGCGCGCTTGACCATGTGCTGGTCTCCCCGTCAGGCGGCGGCTTCCACGGCACCGTGGACGACACGCTCGCCACCCTCGGGCGCAGCCGCCGCGTCGCGATCTCGCTCAACAGCTTCCTGCTGGTGCCCGGCGTGCTGGCCGGCGCCGACCTCATTGCCACCGTGCCTGCCCGGCTCGCCCACGCCTGGCGCGACCGCCTCGCGGTGCTCGCCCCGCCCTGCGAAGTCGCCGGCTTCTCGGTGCTGATGGGCTGGCACGCCCGCGCCCACGCCGATCCGGCGCAGACCTGGCTGCGCGAGATGCTTTCCGGGGCTATGACAAATGAATAACTATTGTCGCCTTGCATGGTTTGCATCAAGTCGCGCGCTCCTGATGCCGTTACCCTGACTTCGAAAGCCGTGTCGGGCGACCGGCGGGCTCGGAAGGAGAAAACGGCAGTGCAGGCCAAGGTGTATTGGGTGACGCCCGACGGCGTCGAACATCCGGATGAAATCAGGGCGGATCTGCTGCGACTGGCCGGGCACGAGGTCAAGTGCATCGCGCCGGGGCTGCAGACGCAGCACCCGGAAGTCGTCTATGTGATCCGCGCCGATCTGATGGACGGCGTGGACGGCCTCAGGCGCACGCTGCACGCCGGCAGCCGGCCGGCGCTGATCGTGATGCGCGATGCCGAGCACGCCGCGCTGGTGCAGCGGTTTCTCGACGAACGGGGTGATTCCGGCAGCCTGCATGACGTGATGGCGGCCAGTGCGGCGCCGGTTGAACTGGCGTGGCGGGTGAAACGCTTGCTGCGGCTGGAACGGCGCGAATCCGAACAGCTTGCGCAGGTGTACTACGACCGCCTCACGGCGCTGCTGAACCGCCGTACCTGGCAGGAACGCGCCGAGAAACTTGCGCGCCACCAGGTCGATGGCGAGGGCGCGATCGGCGTGCTGCTGCTGGACGTCGACCACCTCAAGCAGGTCAACGACAGCTACGGCCACGAGGCCGGCGACGAGATCCTCGTCTTCCTCGCCGACTGCCTGCGCGAGTGGTTTGCGCCGGACGACCTGATCGCGCGTTTCGGCGGCGGCGAATTCGTCGTGATGCTCAAGCGACAGGACGAAAAGGCCGTCACCCGCGACGCGCGGCGCTTCATCGAACACTTCTGCACGATCCGCTTCCCGATCCTGACCGGCGGCTCGCAGGATGCGCAATCCTCCCGCCTGCGGCACCGCGAGTTCTGGCGTGCGGCGGGGCCGGCCGGTCAGGCGCAGCGCGACGTGACGCCGCTGTCGATCAGCGGCGGGCTCGCGCTTGCGCACGCATCGCTGGGGTTGGAGGAACTGCTCGAAGCCGCGGACCAAGCGCTGTATCGCGCCAAGGGCGACGGCCGAGGCCAGCTGGTGGTGGCCGACGAATTGGCCGAGAGCCTTGCACGTGAGGGCAAGGACTTGCGCATCGACCATTTCGAGAACGTTACCCGCGTGGTCACCGAGCGCGTGACCAGCCTCATCACGCTGATGGGCCGCCGGCTGATGAGCGAAGCCACGCGCGACGCCTACCACGACGCGCTGACGGGGCTGCACAACCGCCGTTACCTCGACGAGCATGTCGAGCGCGAACTGGAGGCGGCACGCCGTAACCATCGCGCGCTGTCGCTGGTGTTCCTCGATCTGGATCACTTCCACGACATCAACATGACCTACGGCTGGCCGACCGGCGACAGCGTGCTGCGCGCCTTCGCCGGTGTCCTCGAACGCAGCGTGCGCACGATCGATTGGTCGGCGCGCTATGGTGGCGAGGAGTTCTGCCTGGTGCTGCCCGACACCGAGTTGCAGGAGGCGGTGGACGTGGCCGAGCGCATCCGCCAGCACACCGAACAGCTTGAGATCGTCGCCAGCGACGGTCGCTTGGTGCGCGTCACGACCAGCATCGGCGTGGTGCAGCGGGGGTCGGAAACCACCGCGCTGCAGCTGTTCGACCGCGTCAGCGCACTGGCGCGCGCTGCCAAGCAGCGCCGCAACTGCGTGGTGGCCGCGCCGGAATAGCGCCCCGCATCGCAGCACAAAGCTGCCGTGGCGCTGATTGCTGGCTGCGTTAGCATGCGCAGCGCGGCACTTTGGCGGTGCCGCATCCCTCATTCCGGGAGTCTCCGTTGAGCCTGCACTGGCCTCTTGCCGCCTTGCTGTCGTGCTGTGCCCTTGCTGCGCCGGCGTGCGCGACGGAGCCGATTGTCTTCGCCGTGACCGCCGAGAACCACCTGCCGATTGCCGAGATTCACGGCGAAACGCTCAGGAGCGGCTTGCTCAAGGACATCGGCGACGCGCTCGCGGCGCGCCTCGGGCGCAGGCCGGAGTACCGCGTGCTGCCGAGCAAGCGGCTTGACGCGGCGCTGACCGCCGGTGAGGTGGATGTCGCCTGCAACCAGACGCCGGAATGGCGCAGCGCGGCGCTGATCTGGACCGTGCCGCTGTTCCAGGACCGCGGCTGGCTGGTGGTGCGCAGCAACCAGCCGCCGGTGCGGCGGATGGAAGAGCTTGCCGGCAAGCGGGTCGGCATGGTGCAGGGCTATGTCTACGTCGATCCGTCGCCCGAGGTGCAGGCGCGGCTGGAACGCGACGATGCGCCCTCGATGCGCGCCAACATCGAAAAATTCCTTCGCGGTTACAACGACTACGCGCTGGTGAACGAGTTGAGCTTCCGCTACTTCCTGAAGCAGAGCGGCAGCACGGTCGCGATCCACCCGCCGCTGATGCAACCGGTGTTCGAGCCGGCCTGCGGCATCTCGCCGCGCTCACGCATCAGTGCCGCAAAGATCCAGCGCGCAGCCGCCGATCTGGTGGCCGAGCAAGCGATGAGCCGGCTGCTTGAACGCTATCGCTGAGTTCGGGCTTGCGAGCGCCGTGATCGCGTGTCTACCTGAGGTCTGATCCCGGCAGGGGCGTAAAAAAGGCCACCGCGAACGGTGGCCAATGGGCGAATGACGGGCCGCCGGGCGGCGGCCGCATCATGGATCAGTAGTCGGCGTCCGCCATGTCGGCCGGCGAGCGGGCCGGCTTCTCATCGGCCGGCGCTTCGGCCACGGTCGCGTCGGTGGTGAGGATCAGGCCGGCCACCGAGGCGGCGTTCTGCAGCGCGGTGCGGGTGACCTTGGTCGGGTCGATCACGCCGATCTCCACCAGGTCGCCGTAGGCGCCGGTTGCCGCGTTGTAGCCGTAGTTGCCCTTGCCTTCGAGCACCTTCGCGACCACCACCGAGGGCTCGTCGCCGGCATTCGCGGCGATGGCGCGCAGCGGCTCTTCCAGCGCCCGCATCACGATGCGGATGCCGGCTTCCTGGTCGGCGTTGTCGCCCTTGAGCGACTCGATGCGGCTGCGCGCACGCAGCAGCGCCACGCCGCCACCCGGCACGATGCCTTCCTCGACCGCCGCACGGGTCGCGTGCAGCGCGTCGTCGACGCGGTCCTTCTTTTCCTTCATCTCGACTTCGGTCGCAGCACCCACCTTGATCACCGCGACACCGCCGGCGAGCTTGGCGACACGCTCCTGCAGCTTCTCGCGGTCGTAGTCGCTGGTGGTGGTCTCGATCTGGGCGCGGATCGTCTTCACCCGCGCTTCGATCTTCGCCTGGTCGCCGGCGCCGTCGATGATCAGCGTGGCTTCCTTCTGCACCTCGACACGCTTGGCGCGGCCCAGCTCGGCCAGCGTCGCCTTCTCCAGCTGCAGGCCGGTCTCTTCCGAGATCACGGTCGCGCCGGTGAGGATCGCGATGTCTTCGAGCATCGCCTTGCGACGGTCGCCGAAGCCCGGCGCCTTCACCGCGGCCACCTTCAGCACGCCGCGCATGCTGTTGACCACCAGGGTCGCGAGTGCCTCACCTTCCAGATCCTCGGCGATGATCAGCAGTGGCTTGCCGGCCTTGGCGACGGCTTCGAGCACCGGCAGCAGGTCGCGGATATTGGAGATCTTCTTGTCGTGCAGCAGGATCAGCGGATCTTCGAGCACCGCGGTCTGCTTGTCCGGGTTGTTGATGAAGTAGGGCGAGATGTAGCCGCGGTCGAACTGCATGCCCTCGACCACGTCGAGCTCGTTCTCCAGGCTCTTGCCGTCCTCGACGGTGATCACGCCTTCCTTGCCGACCTTGTCCATCGCGTCGGCGATGATCTTGCCGATCGACTCATCGGCGTTGGCCGAGATGGTGCCGACCTGGGCGGTCTCCTTGCTGGTGGTGATCGGCTTGGAGAGCGTCTGCAGCTCGGCGACCACGGCGCTCACCGCCTTGTCGATGCCGCGCTTGAGATCCATCGGGTTCATGCCGGAGGTCACGTACTTCATGCCCTCCTTGACGATCGCCTGCGCCAGCACGGTGGCGGTGGTGGTGCCGTCGCCGGCGATGTCACCGGTCTTCGAGGCCACTTCCTTCACCATCTGCGCGCCCATGTTCTCGAACCGGTCTTTCAGTTCGATCTCCTTGGCGACCGACACACCGTCCTTGGTGATCACCGGTGCGCCGAAGCTGCGTGCGAGCACGACGTTGCGACCTTTCGGGCCGAGGGTGACCTTCACCGCGTCGGCCAGCGTGTTCACGCCCTTCAGAATGCGGGCACGGGCGTTCTCATGGAACTTGACGTCCTTGGCTGCCATGTCTGACTCCTGATTGTCTTGAACGGGGGATGGCTCAGGCGGCCTTCTTCAGGTCGGCCGCGGCTTCGATGATGGCGAGCACCTCGTCCTCGCGGACGACCAGGTACTCCTGGCCGTCGAGCTTCACGGTCTGGCCGGCGTAGGTGCTGAACAGCACACGGTCGCCGGCTTTCACCGCCGGCACGCGCAGGTTGCCGTTGTCCAGTGTCTTGCCGGGGCCGACGGCGATGACTTCGCCCTGCACCGGTTTCTCGGAGGCGGTATCGGGGATGACGATGCCGGATGCCGTCGTGCGCGAAGCTTCGATCCGCTTGACGATAATCCGGTCATTAAGGGGACGGAGTTTCATGTCCTTTCTCCTTCTACGATTCAGATCACCAGGAAGGGATACGGGTGCGCCCGCCGCGTTCGAACGCGGCGACCAACCCGGCCGGGTGTGCCGGCAACAGCCGATGTAGGAGCGAAATTTCCGCTTTCAAGAGGGCTGCGCGAATTCACGTGCAGCCCTTGCGCGCCAAGGCTTTCAGCGCAAGATCAGGCGTGCCGTGTGGCCCAGTCGATAGCGGGTGTGGCGGTTGCCGTCGCCGTGCGGGGGCAACGGCGTTACCGGGCAGGGCGGCTCGCGGCGGCCATCGGCGCGCAGCGTGTCGTCGCCGTCCGCACTCGGCCAGATGCCGCCCGATACCGGTCGGAACTGCCACTGCACGTAGCCCACGTCACCGGCCCGATGCATCAGCGCCTCACGATCGGGCGCCGATTCCACCGGCAGATCATCGTCGCGTTCGGCCCACAGCACCGGGTCGGCAAACGCGCGTCGGCAGGCCAGCGCCTCGGCGCCGGGCGCGCCCACGGTGTTGCAGGCGCGGTGCTCGTCGCGGTCGAGCGACCAGGCGCCCAATTGCCAGGCGGCATCGAGCACTTCGTGTTCAAGCTCGGCGAGTGCGCGCCAGCGCGGGTTAAGTTGCAGTAGTGACAACGGCACCGCACGCAGGGGCGCGTCGCGCTGCCCGGCGTCGCGCCGGAATGCGTGCCAGTGCAGGCCGAGCAGGACAGGGGTGTTGGCGTGGGGCAGTGCGGTGAGGCTCACCGCGAAGAGCGGCATGCGCAGCGGTTGCGCCTGCCCGAGGATGCTATCGAGGATCGACACAAGACCTCCCTGCTTGCAGAAGTCAGGCCGATAACGCTAGCAAAAGCGGCCCGCGCCGTGAAGCGGGGCGGGCCGGGGCGGGATCAGTCGATACTGACCTCGACGCGGCGCGGTTGCGCATGCGCCTTCTTCGGAATCCGCAGCCGCAGCACGCCGTGGCGCAGCTCCGCCTCAACCCGCTCGGCATCAAGTTCGCGCGACAGCGTGAAGGCGCGGCGGAAGCGCGGCGCCTCGACTTCCGCATGGATCGACGTGATGCCCTGCGGTGCCGGCAGCGCGATCGCGCCTTCCAGCGTCAGCAAGTCGCCATCGACCTGGATGTTGAGGTGCTCCTTCGGCACGCCGGGGAGGTCGGCGATCAGCAGGATGCCCTGCGGGTCTTCGATCACGTCGACAGCCGGGATCAGCACATCGTCTTCACGCGCGGCGGCGGTGTTGGGGGTGGCCTGGGTCATGGCGGGGCTCCTCACAGGATTTCGATCTTGCGCGGTTGTTCGGCAACGCGGCGCGGTACGCTGACATGCAGCAGCCCGTCGCGGTAACGGGCGCTCACGGCGCCGGCGTCGATGTCGTCCGGCAGCGTGACCACGCGGCGGAAGCGGCCGCTGAAGCGCTCGCCGATGTGCACCGTGGCCTTCTGATCCGCTGACGGCAGGTCGGGCTTGCGTTCGCCCGACAGCGTCAGCACGCCGCGTTCGATCTGCACATCCAGCGTGGCGGGGTCGATGCCCGGCGCGAATGCGTACAGCTCAACGGCGGTGGCGGTGCTGCCGATGTTGATCGGCGGAAAGCTGCCCTGCGCGGCACCGCGGATGCTCGACGAACGCTCGGTGGGCTGGAGTTCGCGCTGCAGCCGGTCCAGCTGGGCAAGCACTTCGCGGGGGATGAAACTCCGGTAGATCATGGATGTCTCCTTGTCGTCCTCACGGCGCGCCGGCATGGCGGCCCATGGACCAAAAATGGGGGTCGGGCCGCCACGATTCAAGCACTTGAAGTTCGCACGGTGCGCCGCCACATCACACGCGATCAGGCGCGCGCAGGGGCGCAGCCCGCACGGGAGAACGCACATGGCAGGGCAGCGAAACCAGGGATTGCAGCGTTGGGGCTGGCTGCTTGCAGGCGCCGTGCTCGCTTCGGCAGCGACGATGGTCGCCCCCGATCTGCTGGCGCGCGTGGCCGGCAACGCGGCCACGCCACGAGCCGTCACCCCCCGCGGCGAACTGCAGCCGGACGAAAAGGCCACCATCGCCCTGTTCGAGCGCAGCCGCGACGCGGTGGTGTTCATCACCACGCGCGAACGGGTACGCGACCTGTGGACCCGCAATGTGATGACCGTGCCGAAGGGCAGTGGCTCCGGCTTCCTGTGGGACGAATCCGGTTACGTCGTTACCAACTACCACGTCATCGAGGGCGCGAGCGAAGCGACGGTGCGGCTCGCCGACGGCACGGACTACCGCTCCACGCTGGTCGGCGCCAGCCCCGAGCACGACATCGCGGTGCTGCGCATCAAGCTCGGTGACAAGCGGCTCGCGCCGATTCCGCTCGGCAGCAGTGGCGACTTGCGCGTCGGGCAGAAGGTGTTCGCGATCGGCAACCCATTCGGCCTGGACTGGACGCTCACCAGCGGAATCGTTTCGGCGCTGGATCGTTCCTTGGGTGAAGACGATGGGCGCGCGATCCACCATCTGATCCAGACCGATGCCGCGATCAACCCCGGCAACTCCGGTGGCCCGCTGCTCGATTCGGCCGGCCGGCTGATCGGCATCAACACGATGATCTACAGCCCCAGCGGGGCGAGCGCCGGCATCGGTTTCGCGGTGCCCGCCGACACCGTCAACCGCGTGGTGCCTGAGCTGATCCGCAATGGCCGCTATGAGCGCCCCAACCTTGGCCTTGAACTGGACGAGCGCATCAACGCGCGGCTCGCCCGCATGTTCGACATGCGCGGCGTGTTCGTCGTGAAGGTCGAACGCGGCTCCGCCGCCGAGGTGGCCGGCCTGCGCGGCGTGGGCTTCACCGCCAACGGTGCGGTGGTGATCGGTGATGTGATCACCGCGGTGGACGGCAAGCCGATCGAATCGGTCGACAAGCTGCTCGCCATGCTCGACGACCGCCGCGGCGCGGCACAGGTACAGCTCACCGTCATGCGCCAGGGTAAATCGGTCGTGGTGCCGGTGCGCACACGCTGAACCGTGTTTTGTGTCGGGTCGGCACAACAGGCGATGCCCCGGTTGCGGCGATCCGTCACAATGCCGTCTCAGTCCATCCGGTTCACGTCATGCGTACCACCAGCCTGCACAGCCACGATAACGTTGCCGCCCTCGCGGCCGCGTGTGCTTGCATGGCCGGGCTGAAATCCAAAAAACGACTTCTCCGCTGACGGGGATGTCGCGTCCCGTCGGGCGGAATGCCGGACGGGGTCGCTTTCGTGTTGCATGTGTGTCGTCTGCCCCGCTCCGGAACTCTGCCGGCGGAACGGTCTTTCAATCCGTTCTGAATGAGGCAAGTTCATGCAATCACGTTTCGAAGGTATCTGGGTTCCCATCATCACGCCGTTCAACGGCGAGGTCGTCGACCATGCGGCGCTCGCGCGCCTGGCGCAGCATCTCGCCACGCAGGGCGTTGCTGGCTTCATCGCCGGTGCGACGACCGGCGAGGGTGCGCTGCTCAGCCTTGATGAGCAGGCCGCCGTGTTCGCCACGCTGCGTACGGCCGTGCCCGAAGTGCCGGTCGTGCTCGGTGTGTCGCAGGCGGCCACGCAGGCTGCGGTGGCGCAGGCGCGGCATCTGGCGGCGCTGCGACCCGATGGGCTGCTGGTCACGCCGCCGACTTACGTACGCCCCACGCAGGAAGGCGTGCAGCGACATTTCGAGGCGATTGTCGAAGCGGCCGATCTGCCGCTGCTGATCTACAACATCCCGTATCGCACCGCGGTGAACGTGGAGCTGGAGACCTTGCAGGCACTCGCGCGCGATGCGCGCGTCGTTGGCATCAAGGAATGCGGCGGCAGTGTCGAGCGGCTGTTGCGTCTGGTGCACGAAACGCCGCTACGGATTCTCTCCGGCGACGATTCGCAGAACTTCGCCGCGCTGTGTGCCGGCGCCCACGGCACGATCGCCGCATCCGCGCACATCGAAGCGGCGCTGCATGTACGCATGTATGCGTTGCTGCGTGACGGCCAACTGACCCAAGCGCGGCGTATCGCCGTCGCCTTGCAGCCACTGATCCGCGCGCTGTTCGCCGAACCCAACCCTGCGCCATTGAAGGCGCTGCTGGCGCAGCTCGGGTGGTGTGCGGCCGATGTCCGGCTGCCCTTCGTTCCCGCGAGCGAGGCGTTGAGTGGTCGCCTGCGCAGCGAGTGGGCGGTGTTGCAGCAATGGGCTCAGCTCCGCATGCAGGGCGAATGACGCCACGCGCAGTCGCGAGCTTGCGGTTTGGACGGTCGTCCTGATAGAGTTGGTCTACCGTCCAACAAACAAGAGTCCGTCATGCGCATCAAACCCGGTGAACTTGCACCCGCCATCGCCGCAGAGGATGCGCATGGCCGCCCATTCGATCTGGCTGCGTTGCGTGGTCGCCGTGTGATGTTGTCGTTCTACCGTTACGCGTCGTGTCCGATCTGCAATCTTCGGATGCACGAACTCATCCTTGCACACCAGAGGCTTGCGGAGCGCGGACTTGATCTGGTGGCCGTATTCCAGTCACCTGAAGCCAGCATTGCTGAGTATGTCGGGCGGCAGGAGGCACCATTTCCGATCCTTGCGGATCCATCAATGAACTTGTACCGACGCTATGGCGTGGAGGCTGCCTGGTGGGGCTTTATGTCGTGGCGCATACTTGGGCGCGCGCTGGCGGCGATGCGGCGTGGATTCCTTCCGGGCCGCATCGATGGTCCGTTCCACCGCACACCGGCGGACTTCCTGATCGACGCGGATGGCAAGGTTGCGTTGGCGCACTATGGCCGGGATATTGATGATCACCTGCCCTTGCCGCTTATCGAGCGATGGCTTGAGGCAAACTGAGGGCGCAGTGAGGGTGCGATGAAGGCGGAAGACAATCGACAGCGGATCATCGATGCCGCGCAGCAACTGTTCGCCGAGCGGGGATATTCGCAGACATCCCTCGGCGACGTGGCGGATGCCGCTGGCCTTCTCAAGGGTAATCTCTCGTACTACTTTCGCACCAAGGATGCGCTGCTTGCGAGCGTTACGGAGGCGCGGCAGCGCGCGTTGATAGACCGCCTCAACGCCTATTTGCCAAATGATGCGGGCACACGCGATGGCGTCGAAGCGTTCCTGCGGATGACCGAAGCCGAGGCGGATGCGTTGGCACAGGCGGGTTGCCCGTTAGGATCCTTGTGCAGTGAGCTCGGTAAGGGCGATGCGAGCCTTCAGGGCCTTGCCACGGATATGCTCGCAGCCGTGCAGCAATGGCTGGTTCGGCAGTTCGCCAAGACCTTCCCGCCCAAAGTCTCAAGGGAGCACGCGGAGTACCTGCTGGCGGTGATGCAGGGCGCATCCTTGCTTGCACATGCATACCGCGATCCAGCGCCGGTTCGCCGGCAGGCGCGTGGCGCGCGCCGCTGGCTGGGCACCTTGCTTGTCGAAGCGCCGGTGAGGGCGCCCCGCCGCGTGCCGCGTTCGCGGCCTTGATTCCGCCTGCCGCTACCAAAGACACCGCAGCTCATTGCGGTGTGGCCGTTTCAGCCGCCGAGCGCCTGCCTGAAGTCGTCGAGGATGTCCTGACGATCTTCGATGCCGACCGACACGCGGATCAGCGATTCGGCGATGCCCATCTCCGCGCGCTTCGCGGCGCCCATTTCCCAGAAGATCGTGTGGGCGACCGGGATGATCAGCGTGCGGGTGTCGCCTAGGCCGGTGGCAATGATCGGTAGCGTCAGGCGGTCGATGAAGGGCAGGCAGTCGGCGTCGTCCTTCAGCTCGAAAGCGAGCAACCAGCTGTTGCCGCAGAACAGTTCCTTCGCGCGTGAGTGTTGCGCATGCGAGGCGAGGCCCGGGTAGTACACACGGCGCACGGCGGGGTGGGCTTCGAGCAGCTCCGCAAGTGCTTGTGCATTGGCGCTGGTGGCGTCCATGCGCAGGCCGAGCGTTTCAGCGCCGACCGAGAGGTGGTGCGAGGCTTCGGACGACAAGGCTGCACCCTGGTCGCGCAGCCCTTTCTTCTTGATCTGCCCAAGCCCCCAGCCAGCCGGGTTGCCTTTGCGGTAGCCCTCGAAGATGTTCGGATAGTCGGACCAGTCGAATAGGCCGGTATCGGTGACGGCGCCGCCCAGCGCATTGCCATGGCCGCCGATCGACTTGGTCAGCGAGTTGATGATCAGTGAGGCGCCCACCGACTTCGGCTTGAACAGCCACGGCGAGGTGACGGTGTTGTCGACAACGTAGACCAGGCCGTGCGCCTTGCACACCGCGCCGATGCCGGCGAGATCCGCGATCTGGGTGCGCGGGTTGGCGATCGTTTCAACGAACACCATGCGGGTCTGCGGCGTCACCGCGGCTTGCACTTCGGCCGCGTCGGTCGCATCAACCATGCTCACGCGGATGCCGAGGCCCTGCAGGGTGCCGAGCACGCTGTTGGTGTTGCCGAACACGAACTTGCTGGCGATCAGGTGATCACCCGCTTTCAGCAGCGTGGTGAACACCGCGACGATGGCCGCCATGCCGGTGGCAAAGCAGATCGTGCCACGCCCGTCTTCCATGCGATTGACGCAGGCTTCCAGCGCGGCCACCGTGGGCGTGCCCTGGCGCGCGTAGTTGAAACCGGCGATCTCGCCCTTGAACACACCAATCAGTTCGGCCGCATTGGCGTAGCCGTATTGCACCGAGGTGTGCATGGGCTTGTGGATGCCGCCATGTTCGACGCTGCCAAGGCGGTCGCCGTGAACGGTGCGGGTGGTGAAGCCCCAGCGGGCGGGATCGGGTTTGCTCATGATCGTCGGGGGTAGGGATGCGGGCGGAAGCGGGATTTTACGCTGTCGGCACGAAGCCTTCTGCGATCCATTTGCGGATGTGTTGCCACACACGGGCATCGTGCAGCATCGCCATATGCCCAAGGCAACCCAACTGGGCGCGGGCGATATTCGCGCGCACCGGCTCGGCCAGGGCGCTGTCGGGCGTCACCAGACCATCGCCGACGAGCTTGCCGAGCGGGCTGTCGCCATCTTCTGCGATCGTTGCGCCGAGAAAGCGCAGCTCGACACTCGGCGGGTCCTGGCCCGCGTCGGTGCCGATGCCGTCGTGCAGATCGCGGATGCCGGCGCTGCGGCGGCGCGCGATGGCGCCGATCGGCGCGCTCACGTCAAAGCTGTCGAGCAGGCGGTTGGTGATCATGCCCAGCCGTTCCAGCGGTGAGCCGAGCTGCGGCGAGCCGAGGCAGATCAGCATGCGGGTGCGGGCCAGCCAGGCGCTGTCCCCTCCCTGCCACAAGGCACAACGCGCGATGAGGCCACCCATGCTGTGGCCGATCAGCAGGATTTCGTTCAGGCCCGGTTGCGCTGCGCAGAGCGCCTGCAGCACGTCGGCAAGGGCGGCCGCGTTGTCGGCGATGGGCAGGCCGCTGTTGTAGCGCAGGTAGAGCGAGGTGTAGCCGAAGTCGGCCTCGACGAGCTCGCCGTAGTCGGGTTCGCCGCTGTCGGGCTCCGGTGCCCAGCTATGTTCGTCGCACGCGAGTCCGTGCAGGAAGATGCACACACGGTGCAGGGGTATCCGCAGATGATCAAGTGTTGCGGCGGTGTGCTGGCCGCGCTCGAAGAGCTGCATCGGCGTCGCCAGTGCTTCACCGTGGGCCGCCAAGTGATCGCCGAAAACACCGTTGATGGCGGCGCGGATGCCGCTCTCGCGCGGGCCGGGTGGCGCGTCGCTCGCAAGCGCGCGTTCGGCCTGCCCGGCAAGGCCCAGCAGGCTGCGGTTTCCCAGCCGCACCGCGGTGTGGATGCCGGAGCTGATCGCGTCATGAATGCTCTCGACCACCGCAGCCGGCTGCGCGACGCCCGGCACCTGCTTCAGCGCGCCGAAGGTCTTTCCGGCGATGGCGCGATGCATCGCCTCGACCTGGTGACTGAGCTCATGCAAGCCGCGTTGTAATGCCGGTGCATAGCTGGGCTTTGGCTTGGGTTTGTCGTGTTTGTTCATGGCTTGACCCCCGGCGGCCTTTGCGATGCCTGATTGTGCGCCTGCAATGCCGACTGTGACCGACGCTGTCGCGAAAACTGCCCCGGTGGCACCGGTTGGCACTGGCGGCGCTCCACCCCCGTCTTGCGCCTTCAGGCGGCGAATTTGAGCCAGCGCAAACGACCGCGGCCTTCGTGAAAATTCACCCTAAACTTCCCTGAGGTGCCGCCGATGAATGCCTGTGGCATGAGTCTGCGGCGGGGTATCGACGCCCGCTCTCTGGCATGTCGCAGTGCAGGTCCGTTTGGCGCTTGGCGTGACCACACCGAAGCGCTTCCCTGTTCGCTTGGATATGCGGGCTCGTTCCGCGTTTCGAGGCTGGAGCCATGGCTCAGAAAACGACCACCGTCGTGATCGAAGGCGAAATGACGATCGCCAATGTTGGCCTGACGCGCGAGCAGCTGCTCGAGGCCCTCGGTTCGGGGTGCAGCGTCGAAGTCGATCTCTCGCGTGTCAACGAGTTCGACAGTGCGGGCTTGCAACTGA
This sequence comes from Niveibacterium sp., assembly GCF_041909475.1. Lineage (NCBI taxonomy): Bacteria > Pseudomonadati > Pseudomonadota > Betaproteobacteria > Rhodocyclales > Rhodocyclaceae > Niveibacterium > Niveibacterium sp. The sequence continues at coordinate 20,148 of NZ_JAYRDJ010000039.1, forward strand.
TGATTGCAGCCCGGCGCGAGGCGACGTTGCGCGAGGTGCCGTTGCACTTCTTCGGCCACAGCAGCGCCGTGCGCAATGTGCTGCAGCTGTGTGCGCTCTCCGATCAATTCGATGCCGCAGCAGTTACGGCTGCGACGTAAGGTGCGGGACGCCTGCCATGAATCTGGATGACGCTCTCCAACTCTTCATCATCGAAGCGCGGGAACTGCTGGAGGAGATGGAGGAGGCCCTGCTTCGCGTGGAGCAGATGCCCGACGATGTCGAGACCATCAACGCGATCTTCCGCGCCGCACACACCATCAAAGGCTCGGCCGGGCTCTTCGGCCTCGACCACATCGTTGCCTTCACGCATATCGCCGAGAGTGTGCTGGTCCGCGTACGCAATGGCGAGCTGAAGATCGATTCGCCGTTGGTTGCCACCTTCCTTGCGGTTCGCGATCACATCGGGTCGCTGATCAACCTGCTGGAAGGCGGCGGCGAGCCGGATGACAAGGTTCGGCATGTCGCCGAGCAGCTAACCGAGCGCCTGCGGGCTTACGTCGGCAACTCGTTGCCGGCAACGATTCAAACTGCCGCGCCGCCGGCCGTGCAGGCGGTTGAAGCGCCACAGGAAGATGGCGTGGGGACGGACCACTGGCACCTCTCCTTGCGCTTCAATGCAACGGTGCTGCAGAGCGGACTCGATCCGCTCGCAATGATCGGATACCTCACGAGCTTTGGCGAAATCGCGCAGCTCGTTACCCTGATCGAGCTTGTACCGCCGCTCTCGGAGCTTGACCCCGAAGCGAGCTACCTGGGCTACGAAATCCGCTTCCGGACGGACGCCGACAAGGCGAAGATCGAATCGGCGTTCGATTTCGTGCGCGAAGACGCGCAGATATCGATCCTGCCGCCGCACAGCAAGATTGCGGACTACCTGCGCTTGATCGACGAGATGCCGGACGACGACTTCAAGCTCGGCGAGATTCTGGTGAGGTGCGGCACGCTGACCGAGTCGGAGCTGACGGCCGCCTTGAATCGGCAAGCGGGTAACGACACCGCACCGGCGCCGCGGATCGGCGAGGTGCTGGTGGATCAGAAGCTGGTGCAGCCGAAGGTGGTGGAGGCTGCGCTCGACAAGCAGAAGCAGGCCAAGGAGCGCACAGGCGGCGAAAGCGGCCTGATCCGCGTGAATGCGGACAAGCTGGACGAGCACATCAACATGATCGGCGAGCTGATCATCGCGAGTGCCGGCGTCAATCTGCTCGCGCAACAACATGGCTTGCCGAACCTGCTCGAAGCGGCGGCGCGGCTGTCGCGCCTCGTTGAGGAGGTTCGTGACTCCGCTTTGACGTTGCGCATGGTGCAGATCGGCGCCACGTTCAACCGCTTCAACCGCGTGGTGCGCGACGTCAGCGCCGACCTTGGCAAGGACATCCGGCTCGAGATCGCCGGCGCGGAAACCGAACTCGACAAGACGGTCGTCGAGAAGATCGGCGACCCGCTCACGCATCTGGTGCGCAATTCGATGGACCACGGCATCGAGCATGCCGAGTTGCGTGTCGCGCGTGGTAAGCCGGCTTACGGCACGGTGCGGCTTAACGCCTATCACGACTCCGGCAGCATCGTGATCGAAGTGTCGGATGACGGCGGTGGCCTGAATCGTGAGCGCATCCTCGCCAAGGCGCGCGAACGTGGCCTGGTCAAGAACGACCAGCATCTGTCGGACCAGGACATCTACAACCTGATCTTCGAAGCGGGTTTCTCGACGGCCGATCAGGTCAGCAACCTGTCCGGGCGCGGCGTTGGCATGGACGTCGTGCGCAAGAACATCACCGCCCTGCGCGGCGCCGTCGAGATCGAAAGCAACGAGGGCTATGGCACCACGACGCGCATCCGTCTGCCGCTGACGCTGGCGATCATCGATGGCTTTCTGGTGGGCGTCAGCCGCGCGACTTATGTGGTACCGCTCGACATGGTGGTGGAGTGCGTCGAACTCACCGCCGGTGAGTCTGAGGCCGCGCACGGCAGCGACTACCTCAACCTGCGCGGCGAGGTGCTGCCCTACATCCGCCTCAGGCAACTCTTCAACGTGCAGGACAGCGACAGTGAAGTGCTGGCTGATTCTGAAGACGACGATGAGCTCGCGCTGCCCGCGAGCGCCGTGTCATCGGGTACCGCACTGCTGACGGCAGAAGGGGCCGCAGCCCTGGCGGCCGACCCGGAGCTGGCCTTCCTGTTGCACCCGGTGAAGCGCGAGAACGTCGTTGTCGTGCAGTACGCCGGCCGCCGGGCTGGGCTCGTGGTGGATCGCCTGATGGGCGAATTCCAGACCGTGATCCGCCCCTTGGGCACCGTGTTCGGTGGGCTCGACGGGATCAGTGGTTTCACGATCCTGGGCGACGGCAACGTCGCGATGATTCTCGATATTCCTGGTCTGGTGAGGCGACTCGCGCGCCACGAGCCAGGCCGAAAAGCACAACTTGCCGCCCCGGCTGCGGTATCCGACTAAGCAATCCAGCACGCTGAATGTTCGAAGGAGCCAAACATGCTTAACAACCTGAAAATCGGGGCCCGGCTCGGGTTCGGGTTTGTCTCTGTCCTCGTGCTTCTGATCGTCGTTTCCGCGCTGGCGGTCAGCCGCATCAACGTGCTGAGCACCGAGGTCAGCAACATGGCCAACGACAAGTTCAAGAAGACCGTGCTGGTCAATGACGTGACCGATTCGGTCAACGTGATTGCGCGGGCGATGCGCAATGCGCTGCTGCTGCCTCCGGCTGCGGCGACCAAAGAGCTTGAAAGACTCGACGAGGCGCGCAAGACCATCAGCGACGCGCTGGGGAAGCTCGATCAGATGATCGTGTCCGAGGACGGCAAGCGCCTGTTGGCCACCGTGGTCGAGGCGCGGAAGGAATATCTGGTTACGCAGGGCAACTTTGTCGATCTGGTGAAGGCGGGCAAGCGAGACGAGGCGATCGCCTACATGATGGGTGACGTGCGCAAGGCGCAGGCGAACTACCTCGACACGCTGCACAAGATGAACGAGTTCCAGACGAAGCTGATGGAGGATGCCGGGAAACAGGCCGAGCAGGTGGCTGCAGAATCGAATCGCATCCTGATCGGGCTGGCGATTGCTGCCGTCTTGCTCGCGAGCGTTTTTGGCTTCTTCATCACCCGCAGCATCACCCGCCCTGTCTCTGCCGCGCTGGATGCTGCCAATCGGATTGCCGACGGCGATTTGAACGTGAAGATCGACGCCTCTGGCAAGGATGAAGTTGCAATGCTGCTCGCCTCGCTTGAGAAAGCCGTAGCTGCCGTGAAGGGCATGAGCGCTGAGGCCGCACGCCTGTCGAACGCGGCGGTTGCCGGGCAGCTGACGACACGTGCCGACGTGACGCAGTACAAAGGCGAATATCAGGCCATCGTGAAGGGCGTCAATGACACGCTCGACGCGGTGATCGGGCCGCTCAACGTGACCGCCGACTATGTCGACAAAATCTCCAAAGGCGTCATCCCGCCGATCATCACCGCCCACTACAACGGTGAATTCGATGTCATCAAGACCAACCTGAATGCTGCGGTGAAGATGATGAACGACCTGCTTGAGCAGACCGACATCATCATCAAGGCGGCTGCCGCTGGCGAGCTCGATAAACGCGCCAATGCCGACCTCTTCGTTGGGGGCTGGAACCAGCTGGTACGCGGGGTGAATGAAACCGTTTCGAATATCGTCGAGCCGGTGGCCGAAGGTAACCGCGTCCTGCGTCGCATCGCAGGGGGGGATCTCTCCGAGTCGGTCACCATCACCTGTTACGGCGACCACCAACGCATGAAGGACGCGGTGAACGCCGTCCACGCCTGGCTCACCGACCTGGTCGCCTATGTGACGAAGATTGCCAACGGCGATATGAGCGCAACGATGGCCAAGGCGTCGGACCGCGATCAGATTCACCAGTGGCTGATGATGATGAAGACCAACATCAACGCGCTGATCAGGGACGCGGTGACCGTGTCGAGCGCAGCGACCGAGGGGCGGCTCGATGTGCGGGCGGACGCGAGCCAGCATCAAGGTGGCTATCGCGAAATCATCGAAGGCCTGAACGCGACGATGGACGGTGTGGTCGGCCCGGTCAATGAGGTGAAGCGGGTCATGGCGGCGGTGGCGAGCGGTGATCTCACGATGACGATCACTTCCGACTATCGCGGGCAGATCAAGGACCTCAGCGACGCGGTGAATGCAACCGTCGCGAAGCTGTCCGAGACGATTGCAGCCGTCAACGGCACCTCCGACGCGTTGGTTTCGGCCTCCGAACAAGTGACCGATACCGCGCAGGCGCTGTCGCAGGCTTCGTCCGAACAGGCCGCGAGCGTAGAGGAGACATCGGCGTCGATCGAAGAGATGTCTGCCTCGATCAACCAGAACACCGAAAACGCGAAGGTCGCCGACACCATGACCAGCGACGGCAGCAAGAAGGCTGCCGAGGGCGGGCAGGCCGTAACCGAAACGGTGCTGGCCATGAAACAGATCGCCAAGAAGATCGGCATCATCGACGACATTGCTTACCAGACCAATCTGCTGGCACTTAACGCAGCGATCGAAGCGGCGCGCGCCGGCGAGCATGGCAAGGGCTTTGCGGTGGTTGCTGCTGAGGTCCGCAAGTTGGCTGAGCGCAGTCAGGTGGCAGCGCAAGAGATTGGGCAGCTGGCGGGTAACAGCGTCGGCTTGGCCGAGCGCGCTGGCAAACTGCTCGACGAGATCGTGCCCGCAACGCGCAAGACCGCCGATTTGGTGCAGGAGATCACGGCCTCGTCCCGTGAGCAGAGTGTGGGCGTCGAGCAGATCAATACCGCGATGGATCAGCTTAATACGATCACTCAGCAGAACGCAGCGGCGTCAGAGCAGCTGGCTGCAACCGCGGGCGAGATGAGCGCTCAGGCGAACGAACTCCAGCAGCTGATGTCCTTCTTCTCGATAGGTGTTCGCGAAGACGGCGGTCGCCAAGCCGTAGCAACGTCCAAGGCGCCGGCCGCGCGGTCCGCGCCTGTCGCAACCGGCAGCAAGCGCGGGAGTGCGAGCGCCGGCTTGGTTGATACCGGCTTCTCGCGGTTCTAGGAGACGGCAATGGTGAGTGCAGGTATGGAATTGGCAAAACCGCCCGCCAGGGCGCTTGCGCCTGATCGCACTGGTGGCGCGGCAGAGGCGAACGATCTGCAATATCTGACCTTTCAGCTCGGCAACGAGACGTTCGCCATCGGCATTCTCGCGATTCGCGAAATCATCGAGTATGGCGCGCTGACCGAGGTGCCGATGACGCCCCCTTTTGTTCGCGGCGTCATCAACCTGCGTGGCGCCGTCGTGCCGGTTTTTGATCTAGCTGTGCGATTCGGCAGGGCGCCACAGAAGACTTCGCGGCGCACCTGCATCGTCATCGTTGACGTTGCGGCGGAGTCCGGCGTGGAGGAAATGGGCATTGTCGTCGACGCGGTGAACGAAGTGATCGAGATTCCGCCCTCCGAGATTGAGCCGCCGCCTGAGTTTGGCGCCCGCATCCGTGGCGACTTCATCAAGGGCGTGGGCAAGGTCGCGGGGAAATTCGTCGTGCTGCTCGACGTCAATCGCGTCCTGTCGGTGAAAGAAGTGACCGTCGTCGCGGCCTTCGAGCAGCAGCCGGACACTGCAGCTTCCGCGCTGTAGCCGGTGGCGATGCCACTGCATCTGGGCGCATTTTCAGCTGGCCGGGATAGGACATGACACGATTTGAATGGAAGGCCGACTACTGCGTGGGCGAGGGCAAGATTGACGCTCAGCACGAACAGCTCTTCATGCTCGCCAACAAGCTTGTCGAGGCAAGCGACAAGAAGGACCTCACAGCCTGTGCGATGCACTTGTTCCGCTATGTTCACGCGCACTTTCGCCATGAGGAATCCGTGATGCGCCAAGTCGGCTACCCCGGCTATGCGGAGCACTACGCGATGCACGAACAGCAGCTGGCGCGGCTTACCGAGATCAGTGCGGACATCCACAACGACCGCTGGACGAGCGATCGCATCGTCGACTTCATCGAGAACTGGCTCAAAGTGCATATCCTGAAGGAGGACGTGCGGCTCGCTGCTTACCTGAAAGACCATCCCGACACAGGTGAGAACAGCCCGCATGCCGCGTCGTGAACGAGCCGCCCGCTGGCAAGCACTGCGGACGTGCAAGGCACGATGACGTCGCTCCACCCAACGCGCAGGCGTCAGGCGTGGCAGTGCCGTAGCAGGTCTGCAAGGCGCCGGCCTTCCATGTCTGGGAAATGATCGCCGGCGACCGTGAGGTGTAGCAGGCGGTCGAGTCGGAAGCTGCGGAAGTCAGCGCGTAGTTCGCACCACGCGCCGAGCGTCCACACCTGGCCCCAAAAAAACAGACCCAGCGGCCAGACGAAGCGGCTGCTGCGTGCGCCCTTCTCGTCGACATAATCGAAAGCGATGCGCAGGCGCTGATCGACTGCGCGGCGTAGCACCTCGATGTGTTGGCTGCCGGGCGTACTGCCGAAGTCCGGCACCAGCAGTGCGGTGCTCTCCAGCCGCGCACGCAGTGCCGGGCCCACGGCGGCGCTGATTTTCTCCAGCGCGCTGGCCGCATGCAGCGCCAACTCGCTGCCACCTTTGGCGCCGACCACACGCGCCCCCAGCGCGAGTGCCGCCAGCTCGTCGGCGCTGAACATCAGCGGAGGCAGATCAAAGCCGGGCCTCAGTCGATAGCCGACACCGGCCTCCCCCTCGACCGGCACACCGGAGGTCGACAGATCGGCGATGTCGCGGTAGATCGTGCGCTCCGATACCGCAAGCCGTTCTGCCAGCTGCGCGGCTGTCGTGAGCCGGCGGCCGCGCAGGATCTGGGTGATCTGGAAGAGTCGATCAGCGCGCCGCACGGTGTTTCAGCCCATCGGCGTGCACAACTCGACCAGCGTGCCTTCCGGCGCTCGCAGGTAGGCGACGGTCTGCCCCCAGGGTTTCAGGGTCGGCGCGGTGAGCGCTGTCGCCCCGGCGTTGACGGCGCGCTCAAAGGCGGCCGATACGTCGTCGGTCGTGAAGCCGATCTCGATGCCAGCCGGCAGGGCGTCGGCATTCAGCGGCCGGTAATCGCCACCGAGCGATGCGCTGGCAACGTCGTGACGCGCAAACGCCAGCGCGGTATCGCCGGTGTCGAGCTGGCCGAACTGCGCGTCGTCGGTGACGAAGCCGGTGGCGAATCCGAAGGCGCGTTGGTAGAAATCGAGCGTCGCGCGCACATCGGCGACATAGACGATGGTGTAGCCGAATTTCATCGCGGGTTCCTTTCGCTCAGGCTTCGTGCAGGCCGACGAGGTTGCCCTCGCTGTCGATGATGTGCGCGAAGCGCCCCATGTCGCCCGGCAGCGCAACCGGCGGCAGCGCCACTTTACCGCCCGCGGCCTCGACCCGTCCGAGCAGCGCATCCAGCCCGCTGTCGGCGTTCAGATACACCTTCGTGCCGGTACTCGCCGGCACCAAGCCGGGCGCGCGCTGCAAGCAACCCGACACACCGGTGCCGTCGTACGGAAACACTGCGATCGTGACTTCAGGGCCCATCTGCTCGCGCTGCAGCGGTGCACCGAAAAGCTTTTCGTAAAACGCGCAGGCGCGGTCAAGGTCGACCACCGGCAGTTCGAACCACACGACGCGTTGTTGTTGGCGAAGCGCTTTGTCCATGATGTTGCTCCTGTTGCGGTTGAGGTGCAGACAGGATGCAGGGGGGCTCCTGACAGCGTGGTGTCAGGAGGGTGGGCGCGGCGACGCCGTGTTGCGCGAGGCGCGGCTGCTCGTCAGTATCCGGTCACCGCCCGTAGCACGGCGAACCCCGTCCAAAGACCGATGGCGCCGAATGCGATCATGCCGATCATGAAACCCGTGCCGCGCGTGGCCGGGTCGCGCTGGTAATTGACCGCGTAAAGCACGCGTCCGGCAAGGCCGACCAGACCGGCGACCATCGCGTAGCGGTCGCTGACATAGGCGGCGAAGAGCCACAGGGTGGGCAGAAACACCATCACCCACTCCATCGTGTTGAGCTGGATGCGGTAGGCGCGCTCGAAGTACTCGTTACCGGTCGTGGCGGGCGCCTTGACGCCATACTTTTCCCGCGCACGGCCCACGTTCCAGGCGGTGCCGAACATCAGCAACACAATCAGTAGCGTGGTACCAGCGGTGAGTGGGTAGTCATGCATCGGGTTCGCTCCTGCGGAAGGGCGTGTCGGTGTTCAGGGGCGTTGCCGCAACTGCGCAACGGCCGCCTGCAATGCCTCCGGTGTCGCTTCTGCGGGCGATAGCGGCTTGCCGATGTCCAATTCGATGCGGCTGAACAGACCGCGCCGGAATGGTTTGCTCATCGCTGGGCCGTCTTTGCGCGAGAAGAAGCTACCCCATAGTCCAGAGAGGGCCATTGGCACGACCGGCACAGGCGTGCGTTCGACGATGCGGGTGACGCCAGCCTTGAACGGCGACAACTCGCCGGTGTCGGTGATCCGACCCTCCGGAAAGATGCCGACGATCTCGCCGGCTTCCAAGGTCTTGGCGACTTCGTCGTAGGCGGCTTCCAGCATTGCGGCGTCTTCCTTCGCCGGAGCGATCGGAATCGCACGCCCCTCCTTGAAGACGAAGTTGATGATCGGCATCTTGAAGATGCGGTGATCCATCACGAAGCGGATCGGGCGCCGGCTCTCCGCCATCAAGATCAGCGGATCGACGAAGCTGACGTGGTTGCACACCACCACGGCCGGCCCCTCCGCCGGGATGTTCTCGTAGCCCTTTGCGCGCACCCGGTAGAACGTATGCACCAGCAACCAAACCAGCAGCCGCTGCATGAACTCCGGCACCAGGCTGTAGATGAACGCAGCCACCGCGATGTTCATCAGTGCCGCATACAGGAACATCTGCGGGATGCTCGCACCCTGGTTCAGCGCGAAGAACGCATAACCGGCCGAGGCCACCATGAAGCCGGCATTCAGGATGTTGTTGGCGGCCACGATGCGCGAGCGGTAGGCTGGCTCGCAACGCGTCTGGATCAAAGCGTAGAGCGGAATCGTATAAAGCCCGCCGAATACGCCGATCAGCGCCAGATCCGCCATCAGTCGCCACGATCCGGGCTGCGCGATGAAGCCGGCCACCTCGATGCCCTGGTGCGGTGTGGCCGGGCTGGCGAAGTACAGGTCTACACCGAATATCGTCATGCCGAGCGAGGCTAGCGGCACCAGGCCGAGTTCCACTTTGCCGCCCGAGGCACGTTCGGCCAGTAGGGAACCGAGCGCAATGCCGACAATGAAGGTCGACAGCAGGAAGGTTGCGAGATGTTCGCTGCCGCCGATGGTCTCCTTCACGAAGGGGCCGAACTGCGACAGCAGCATCGCGCCGTAAAACCAGAACCAAGAAATGCCCATCATGCCCATCAGCACCGTACGGTTGCGCGCGGCGATCCGCATGTTCTGCGCGATCTCGCTGAAAGGGTTCCAGTTCATCGTCACGCGCCCGAGCGGTGGTGCGGCCGGGATCGACAGACTCGCCAGCCAGCCGCAGGCGGCCAGCATCACACAGGCGGCACCGGCCCAGACCGGACCGGTGCCCGGTACGGCGATCAGCATCCCGCCGACGATCGAACCGAGCAGAATCGCGACGAAGGTGCCGCTTTCCACCCAGGCGTTGCCGCCAACCACTTCATCGGCATGCAGATGCTGCGGGAGTATCGAGTACTTGAGCGGTCCGAACACGGTGGAGTGCAGGCCCATCAGGAACAATGCCAACAGCAGCAGCGGCACAGCCTTGAAGAAGAAGCCGGCGGCCGCGATCAGCGCGATGCCGATTTCGGCCAGCTTCACCCAGCGGATCAGCGTCGCCTTGTCGAAAGCATCAGCGATCTGCCCGGCGGACGCGGAGAACAGGAACATCGGCAGCACGAACAGGCCCGATGCCACTTGAACCATCAGCGCCGGCGACAAGCCCATCACCTCCCCACCCTGGAAGGTAATCAGCAACAGCAGCGCCTGCTTGAGCACGTTGTCGTTGAACGCGCCCAGGAACTGGGTCGTGAAGAGCGGCAGGAAGCGCCGCGTCTTCAGCAGCATCATCGGGTTATGTTCGATTGTCATGTTCTCTGGGGGCGGGCGCCGGGGAGCTTCCCGGCGCGACAATTATGCAGTGTACGGTTGAGATTCCGATGTAGATGACAGCCTGTCCAGCGTACCCGCGGCGCACTACAATGGTGCGTGCTGCATTGCAATAGATCGCTGGCATAGGGCAAGTACTAAGTTTGACTTCAATCAGCTAAATACCTAACATTGCATGGTTTTTCGAGGCGCGCAGATGTTCGCGGCAGTGCAGGGAATGTATAAGGTTATCGTCCTGCAGCTCATGGCCGCACTGATTGGCACCGTTTTAGGAATGGTGGCCTTCGGTTCTCGTGGCGCGCTCTCGGCGGCGTTGGGGGGCGTCGCCTGTGTCCTCCCGACTTGGTTGTTTGCCATGCGGCTCCATGCTGCTTCGAAGCGCCCCGGCGCCTCTTATGCGCTGGCCTTTTTCCTTGGCGAACTGATCAAGATTGCCTTGAGTATCGGATTACTGGCTGCGATCCGCCTGATCTACCCGGACGTCCATTGGGGCGCGGTGGTCATCGGCTTGGTCGTGACGCTTCAAGCTAACGTTTTCGCTTTTTTGGTTAAAACCTGACATGGCCACCGGACACGAAGCAAGCGCGCCTACCGCGGGCGAGTACATCGTTCACCACCTTACCCATAACAACACAACCGGCCACGCACAGCAGAACATCGTCGACTGGAGCGTTCTCAACGTCGACACGCTGATCTTCTCGGTCGGCCTGGGTCTGCTGACTGTTTTCCTGTTGTGGCGCGCGGCGTCCAAGGCGACCTCCGGCGTTCCGGGGCGTTTCCAGGCCGCCGTTGAAATTCTGGTCGAGATGGTTAACGACCAGGCCAAGGGCATCATCCACAGTGCTGAGTCGCGCAAGTTCGTCGCACCGCTCGCGCTGACCGTGTTCGTCTGGGTGTTCCTGATGAACTCGATGGACTTCCTGCCGCTCGACTTGCTGCCGATGATCTGGCAGAAGATCAGCGGCAACGAGCACGCCTACCTGCGCGTGGTGCCCACCGCCGACCTGAACGCAACGCTCGGGATGTCGGCCGGCGTGCTGCTCGTCTGCCTCTACTACAACATCAAGATCAAAGGTCTTGGCGGCTGGGTGCATGAGCTGTTCGCAGCGCCATTCGGCGACAAGTGGTTCCTGTACCCGATCAACTTCCTGATGCAGATGATCGAGTTCGCCGCGAAGACGATTTCGCACGGCATGCGACTGTTCGGCAACATGTACGCAGGCGAGCTGCTGTTCATGCTCATCGCGCTGATGGGCGCCGCCTGGGGTACGTCGGGTGTCGCGGGTCCGCTGCTTTGGGCGGGCCATGTGCTGGCGGGCTCCGCCTGGGCGATCTTCCACATCCTGATCGTTGCGCTGCAGGCCTTCATTTTCATGATGCTGACGCTTGTCTATGTCGGTCAGGCTCACGAAAGCCACTGACACTAGCGTTGCACCGTAGGCAGTTAGTTTTTTGATTCAACCCCACTTTTTCTGAAATAGAGGAGTCGTCATGGAACACGTTCTTGGTTTCGTTGCTCTGGCCGCTGGTCTGATCATCGGTCTCGGTGCTATCGGTGCCTGTATCGGTATCGGCATCATGGGCTCGAAGTACCTGGAAGCGTCCGCCCGTCAGCCCGAGCTGATGAACGCCCTGCAGACCAAGATGTTCCTGCTGGCCGGTCTTATCGACGCTGCGTTCCTGATCGGTGTCGGTATCGCGATGATGTTTGCCTTCGCCAACCCGTTCAAGCTCTGATCCGGTCCATTCCTTCCACTGATTCGGGAGTGATGCCGTGAATCTGAACGCAACGCTGTTTGCCCAGCTTGTTGTGTTCTTCGTGCTCGCGCTGGTCACGATGAAATTCGTGTGGCCGCCGATCGCGAAGGCACTCGACGAGCGTGCGAAGAAAATCGCCGACGGGCTCGCCGCTGCGGACAAGGCCAAGACCGATCTCGCTCTGGCCGAGAAAAAGGTTGTCGACGAACTGCGCAAAGCGCGCGAGTCTGCAACCGATGTCCGTGCCGGAGCCGAGAAGCAGGCTGCCGCCCTGATCGATGAAGCCCGTAGCGAAGCAGCGCGCATCATCGCTGCCGCTCGCGAGGCCGCCGAGCAGGAGGCAGGTGCCGCCATGCAGAAAGCCAAGGAAGGGCTGCGCGAACAGGTCGCCCAGCTTGCCGTGGTGGGTGCAGAGCGGATCCTGCGCAAGGAAATCAACGCCCAAGTCCACGCCGACCTGCTGGCCAACCTGAAACAGGAACTGTAAGACGCCATGGCCGAAAACGTCACCGTCGCGCGCCCTTACGCCGAAGCGGCGTTCAAGCTGGCACGTGAAGCCAACGCCCTCGAAGCGTGGGCTCAGGCGCTAGCGCGTCTGGCGGCGGTCGCAGGCGAACCGCGTATCCGGGACAGCCTCGGCGATCCTCGCGTTACGGCTGATCAAGCCGCCCGCGTGTTCGTCGAGGTCGCTGGCGACCTCACCGCTGACCAGAAGAATTTCGTCAACGTGCTAGCCGAAAACGAGCGCCTGACGGTTCTTCCGGAAATCCTTTCCCTCTTCACGGCGCAGAAGGATGCGCATGAAGGCGTCAAGGATGCGCTGGTGAGTTCCGCCTTCCCGATCGATGCCGCAACGCTTGCGCGCCTGGTTGCCGACCTTGAAAACCGCTTCAAGGCAAAGGTCAAGGCGACCGTGCAGATCGACCCTGAACTGATCGGCGGAGTGAAGATCGCCGTCGGCGACGAAGTGATCGATGCCTCGGTCCGCGGCAAGCTGGCCGCGATGGCCGCCGCGCTACAGAATTAGGAGCTCTAGGTATGAACCTCAACCCGTCTGAAATCAGCGATCTCATCAAGAGTCGCATTCAGAACCTGCAACTGGGGGCGACGGCGCGCAACGAAGGCACCGTGGTTTCCGTGACCGACGGCATCTGCCGTGTGCACGGTCTGGCAGACGTCATGCAGGGTGAAATGCTCGAATTCCCGGGCAACACCTTCGGCCTCGCGATGAACCTCGAGCGCGACTCCGTCGGCGCTGTGGTGCTGGGCGAGTACGAACACATTTCTGAAGGTGACACCGTCAAGTGCACCGGCAAGATTCTCGACGTTCCGGTCGGCCCCGAGCTGATCGGCCGCGTAGTGAACTCGCTGGGTCAGCCGATCGACGGCAAGGGCCCGATCAACGCCAAGGAGACCGACAAGATCGAAAAGGTCGCGCCGGGCGTGATCTGGCGCCGTTCGGTGTCGCAGCCTGTTCAGACCGGCCTGAAGTCGGTCGACTCCATGGTGCCGATCGGCCGTGGTCAGCGCGAGCTGATCATCGGCGACCGTCAGACGGGCAAGACAGCCGTCGCGGTCGACGCGATCATCAACCAGAAGGGTCAGAACATGATCTGCATCTACGTGGCGGTGGGCCAGAAGGCCTCGACCATCGCTAACGTGGTGCGCAAGCTGACCGAAAACGGCGCGATGGAATACACCATCGTCGTCGCCGCGTCGGCGTCCGAATCCGCGGCGATGCAGTTCATTGCACCGTACGCCGGCTCGACCATGGGCGAGTACTTCCGCGATCGCGGCATGGATGCGCTGGTGGTCTATGACGATCTGACCAAGCAGGCTTGGGCCTACCGTCAGATCTCGCTGCTGCTGCGTCGTCCGCCGGGCCGTGAAGCCTACCCGGGTGACGTGTTCTACCTGCACTCGCGTCTGCTCGAGCGTGCTGCCCGTGTGAACGAGGAGTACGTTGAGAAGTTCACCAACGGCGCCGTCAAGGGCAAGACCGGTTCGCTGACCGCACTGCCGGTTATCGAAACCCAGGCCGGTGACGTGTCCGCTTTCGTTCCGACGAACGTGATCTCGATTACCGACGGCCAGATCTTCCTTGAGACCGATCTGTTCAACGCCGGTATCCGCCCCGCGATCAACGCCGGTATCTCGGTGTCCCGCGTCGGTGGTGCTGCGCAGACCAAGGTCATCAAGAAGCTCGGCGGCGGTGTGCGTCTCGCACTGGCGCAGTACCGCGAACTCGCGGCCTTTGCCCAGTTTGCGTCCGACCTCGACGAGGCGACTCGCAAGCAGCTTGAGCGCGGCCGTCTGGTCACCGAGCTGATGAAGCAGCCGCAGTACGCGCCGCTGTCCGTTGCGGACATGGCCGTCACGCTGTTCGCGGTGAACAAGGGCTATTTCGACGACGTGCCGGTCAACCGCGCGTTGGCTTGCGAAGCCGGCATGCAACAGTACGTTCGCAGTCAGGCCGCTGATCTGCACGCCAAGATCGAACAGACCAAGGACCTCGACGCCGAAGGCGAAAAGACTCTGGCTGCCGCGATCGAAGCGTTCAAGAAGACCTTCTAAGGCGCGGAGAGCGACATGGCGGGCGGAAAGGAAATCCGTAACAAGATCAAGAGCGTGCAAAACACGCGCAAGATCACCAAGGCCATGGAGATGGTGTCGGTATCCAAGATGCGTCGCGCTCAAGAGCGCATGCGTTCGGGCCGCCCCTATACCCAGAAGATTCGCCGGCTTGCCGCCAACCTCGCGCTTGCGAACGTCACCGACTACCGGCACCCGTTCCTCGCCAAGGTCGAGAATCCCAAAAAGGTGGGGCTGGTGCTCATCTCCACCGACAAGGGGCTCTGTGGCGGTCTCAACACCAACCTGTTCCGGATGGCGGTGAATCGCCTGAAGGAGTGGGAAGAGGCGGGCGCGAACGACATTCGCGTGACCTGTATCGGCAACAAGGGACTCGGTTTCATGCAGCGCATGGGTGCGAAGGTCATCTCGCACGTCACGCAGCTGGGTGATACCCCGCACCTTGAGCGCCTGATCGGGCCGGTCAAAGTCATGATCGACGCTTATCTCGGCGGTCAGGTGGAGGCGGTCTACATCGCCTTCAACCAGTTCGTGAACACGATGAAGCAGGAGCCGCGAATTGTTCAGCTGCTCCCGCTCACCGGCGAGAGCATGGGTACTCCGGACAGTTCGTGGGATTACATCTACGAGCCGGATGCGCAAGCGGTGATCGACGAGGTGATGCTCCGTCTGGTCGAGGCGGCGGTCTATCAGACCGTGGCCGAGAACATGGCGTCTGAGCAAAGCGCACGCATGGTGGCGATGAAGGCTGCGTCCGACAACGCGGGCAACGTGATCAAGCAACTCCAGCTGGTCTACAACAAGACCCGTCAG
Source organism: Niveibacterium sp. (assembly GCF_041909475.1). NCBI lineage: Bacteria > Pseudomonadati > Pseudomonadota > Betaproteobacteria > Rhodocyclales > Rhodocyclaceae > Niveibacterium > Niveibacterium sp. The sequence continues at coordinate 35,447 of NZ_JAYRDJ010000039.1, forward strand.
GCAGCGATCACCCGCGAGATCTCAGAGATCGTCGGCGGCGCCGCGGCGGTGTAACGGTTTTAATGATTGGGGAAAGACGATGAGTCAAGGAACCATTGTTCAGTGCATCGGCGCGGTGGTGGACGTTCAGTTCCCGCGTGATTCGATGCCCAAGGTCTTCGAAGCGCTCCAGCTGGATGCCGCCGAAGATAACGGTCTGGTCGAGTCCGGCCTGACCCTCGAAGTTCAGCAGCAGCTGGGCGACGGTGTGGTGCGTACCATTGCGCTGGGTTCCAGCGATGGCCTGCGCCGCGGCATGAAGGTCAACGGTACCGGTGCTCCGATCTCTGTGCCGGTCGGTCACGGTACGCTCGGCCGCATCATGGATGTGCTCGGTCGTCCGATCGACGAAGCGGGCCCGGTGGCGTGCGAAGAAAAGCGCGCGATCCACGCGGCAGCGCCGAAGTTCGACGAGCTGTCGCCGTCGGTGGAACTGCTCGAGACCGGCATCAAGGTTATCGATCTGATCTGCCCGTTCGCAAAGGGCGGTAAGGTCGGTCTGTTCGGTGGCGCCGGCGTCGGCAAGACCGTGAACATGATGGAGCTGATCAACAACATCGCCAAGCAGCACTCGGGTCTCTCGGTGTTTGCCGGCGTTGGTGAGCGCACCCGTGAGGGCAACGACTTCTATCACGAGATGAAAGAGTCGAACGTTCTCGACAAGGTGGCGATGGTTTTCGGCCAGATGAACGAGCCGCCGGGTAACCGTCTTCGCGTGGCGCTGACCGGTCTGACGATGGCCGAGAAGTTCCGCGACGAAGGCCGCGACATCCTGCTGTTCATCGACAACATCTACCGCTTCACGCTGGCCGGTACCGAAGTGTCCGCTCTGCTGGGCCGTATGCCTTCGGCCGTGGGTTATCAGCCGACGCTGGCGGAAGAAATGGGCCGCCTGCAGGAACGCATCACCTCGACCAAGGTCGGTTCGATCACGTCGATCCAGGCCGTGTATGTGCCTGCGGATGACTTGACTGACCCGTCGCCGGCGACGACCTTTCTCCACCTCGACTCGACCGTCGTGCTGTCGCGTGACATCGCCGCGCTGGGTATCTACCCCGCCGTTGATCCGCTCGACTCCACCTCGCGCCAGCTCGATCCGCTGGTGGTTGGCGAAGAGCACTACCAGACCGCGCGTTCCGTGCAGGCCACCTTGCAGAAGTACAAGGAGCTGCGCGACATCATCGCGATTCTGGGTATGGACGAACTGGCACCGGAAGACAAGCTGCTTGTCGCCCGCGCCCGTAAGATCCAGCGTTTCCTGTCGCAGCCCTTCCACGTTGCTGAAGTGTTTACCGGGTCGCCGGGCAAGTACGTGACGCTGAAGGATACGATCAAGGGCTTCAAGATGATCACATCGGGCGAGTGCGACGCACTGCCGGAACAGGCCTTCTACATGGTCGGTGGCATCGAAGAGGCTTTCGAGAAGGCCAAGACGCTGCAGTAAGGCGCAGGTTTGTGCGGGCCGCTCCGGCGGCGCGCGCAACCTAGAGCGGAGATAAGCAAATGGCAATGACGGTTCATGTCGACGTGGTCAGCACCGAAGAGCAGATCTTCTCCGGTCTGGCTGAGGCTGTCGCACTGCCGGGTGAAGCGGGCGAGCTGGGCATTCTGCCCGGACACACGCCGCTGCTGACCCGTATCCGTCCTGGCGCGGTGCGTCTGAAGCTGCCGAACCAGGAACACGACGAACTGATTTTCGTCGCGGGTGGCGTGCTCGAAGTACAGCCCGGCTTGGTTACGGTGCTCGCAGACACGGCAATCCGTGGCCGCGATCTGGATGAGGCCAAGGCGATGGATGCCAAGCGTCAGGCCGAAGAAGCGCTGTCGAACCAGGAGTCGAAGCTCGACTACGCGCGTGCCCAGGCCGAGCTGGCCGAAGCCGCTGCGCAGTTGGCGATGATCGAGCGAATGAAGAAGCGCGGTCACTGACCTGCAAGGCACCTGCAGTACCCGACAAGGGCAGCGAGAGCTGCCCTTGTTCATTTCTACTTACACCCGGCCGCGATCAACCCCCGAAAATCCACCCGGTCGGCGCGCGCGACGAGAGGCATACTTAGTTCGCCGCGCAACCAAACAGAAGCGCACAGCTCAAGCGCGGCATGAACAACGGATTTGCTGCGAATGACACGACACCCTGCGCCCCCACGCCCCCGGCTCTTTGCCATCACCTGGCCGATTTTTTCCGAACATCTGCTGCACGCCTCGATCGGCTTGCTGTTCGTATGGTTGACCGCCCGCATCTCGGACGACACCGCCGCTGCATTCGGCCTGTCGAACCAGATCATGGCTTTCTTCATCATCCTGTTCCGGCTTGTCGGTGTCGGCGCGAGCGTGGTGATCACGCAATACCTGGGCGCCGGTGATCACAAAGGTGCTGAGCGCATCGCTCGGGCTAGCCTCGCGGCGGCGGTGTGGCTGGGTTTGATTTCGGCGGCCATCGTCGGTTTCGGTGCCGGGCCTCTGCTCAGTTTGATGAAGCTGCCGCCTGCGCTGCGCCCGGAAGCGCAGCCCTATCTGGTCATCCTCGGCGTGGTGCTCGCGGTCGACGCGATCATCGCCACAATGTCGTCGGTGCTCCGGGCCTATACATTCACCCGCGATACGCTGCGCCTGATGGTGGCGATGTATGCGTGTTCGCTGCTGGCCGGTTTGCCGCTGATGTTCGGCTGGGGGCCGGTTCCGCGGCTGGGTCTGGTCGGCATTGGCGTCGGCTTCCTGCTCGCCCGCGTGGCGTCGCTGGCGATGCATGTGTGGCTGTGGCGTCAGCGACTGGCAGTGACGCCGACGAGGTCGGACTGGTTGATCGTGCGGCGCGCCGAACTCGCTGAGATGGCGCATATCGGCTTGCCTGGTGCCGGCGAGAACGTTGCTTACCGAATTGCGTTCACCTGGGTGCTGGCTTTCGTCGCGGCGATGGGGGCAGGCGAACTCGCTACCCATACCTACCTTCTTCAGGTCAGCTACTTCATCTTGCTCACGGGGCTCGCGATCGGTTTCGGTACCGAGATCGTGGTTGGACACCAGATCGGCGCCGGTCATCTGCACGATGCAAACCGTGTGGTGCGCAAGGCGCTGCTGTGGGGCTTCGTGGCGTCGACGACGCTGGCCTTGATTGCAGCATTGTCCGGTCACGCGATCTTCAACTTCTTCACCGACGATCCGCACATCATCGCCGCCGGCAGCCAGTTGCTGTGGGTGGTTGTGCTGTTGGAGCCGGGGCGCACTTTCAACTTGGTGGTGATCAACGCGCTGCGGGCGACCGGTGATGCACGTTTCCCAGTCGGTTTTGGCGTCTTCTCGATGTTTGGCGTAGCAGTCGGCGTTGCATGGCTGCTCGGCGTGCAAGCCGGATGGGGCCTGACCGGCGTATGGCTGGCGATGGCGGCGGACGAGTGGGTGCGTGGCATCGCGATGTTCATCCGTTGGCGCCTGCTCGCCTGGGTGCCCTATGCGCGGGCAACGCGCCGTCGCATTCAGGCGCAGCAGCCCTGCTACCCCGAACCGGTGCAGGCAACCTGACGTGATCAGTCGGTCGGCAGGAAGAGCGTCTCCTTGACCTCTTCCATCACCACATAGCTGCGAGACTCCGCCGCCGCCGGCAGCCGGTTCAGGACATGTCCCAGCAGGCGGCGGTAATCGGCCATCTCGGTGATGCGCGCCTTGATCAGGTAGTCGTAGTCGCCGGATACAAGGTGACATTCCATCACCTCGGGGAGCCAAGCCAGCGCGCGCTTCACTTCATCGAAGAGCTCGCCGGATTTCGACGCCAGGCGGATCTCGACGAACACCAGCAGGTTCAGCCCCAGCGCGCGCGGATCGACCCGCGCGTGATAGCCGGTGATGACTTTCTCCCGTTCCATCCGCTTCACGCGCTCCGCCACCGGCGTGGTCGATAGGCCGACGCGCTCAGCGAGTTCGGTCATCGTGATGCGGCCGTCCTGCTGCAGCACGTCGAGGATCTTGCGGTCGGTTTTGTCGAGCTGGCGCATATTTCCCTGTTCCTGCCGGCCTGTCCCTAAGATTGGGCGTCGATATCACTTTAACGCACCGAAAGGTCAGTGAATAGCACTGCCATACTCTTCATAGACTAGCCAGATCAAAGTCTGGCGAAGGGGTTGGCAATGAAAGTCCTGGTTCTCGGTGGTGGCGTGATCGGTGTCAGCACCGCCTACTACCTTGCCCGCGGCGGCGCGGATGTCACCGTGGTCGATCGGCAGGCCGGTGTGGCGCTGGAGACCAGCTTTGCCAACGCGGGGCAGGTCTCGCCGGGCTATTCGACGCCGTGGGCGGCGCCCGGGATCCCGCTCAAAGCCATGAAATGGCTGTTCCAGAAGCACGCGCCGCTCGCGATCCGACCAGACGGCAGTCTCTTCCAGTTGCGCTGGATGCTGCAGATGCTGGCCAACTGCAACCCCCGCAGCTACAGCGAGAACAAGGCGCGCATGTTGCGTCTGGCCGAATACTCGCGGGACTGCCTGCGCGAGTTGCGCGCGGAGACTGGTATCCACTACGAAGAACGCAGCCGTGGCACCCTACAGTTGTTCCGCTGCGCGGCGCAGGTGGAGGCGGCCCAGCGCGATGTGGAAGTGCTGCGTGAATTGGGTGTCGAGCATCAGTT
>NZ_JAYRDJ010000040.1:0-4759 GCF_041909475.1 Niveibacterium sp.
CAAACCGTGGATTGTACGACGCCTTGCGCAGCGGCGCGGATTTGCCAGATTCAGCAAATCCGCAGCGCCGCCGGGGGGCCTTCTATCCGAAGTTGGAACAGTCCTGACTGGCGTGGTCAGGTGAGGCCGATGCCCACGGCAACCATCGCCCGCGCATGCATCAGATCGCGCGCATGGCCGGTTGCGTAGAGGCAGGCCGCCAGCTGGTTGGACAGTGGCGTTGGCGTTGCGCGGCGCCCTTCCATGATCTCGCGGATCAACTGCGCCACCGCTTCCGGGTCGTTCGGGTCGCAGCGTAGGGGCACCGGCGCCCAGCCGGTCGGCTCTTCGTCGTACAGCACGTTGGCCTCGCCGCGTCGCAGCCAGCTGATGCGCGGGCGGCGCTCGGCGCTGGCGCAGGATTCGCCGTCCGGCGCGTGCATCAGCATCGCCTCGGCGCCGTTTTCCAGCAGCAGATCGTGCAGCGACGCAATGGCTTCGGGCTGGCTGGCGCAGATCAGGCGCAGGCTGTGGTCCGGCATCGGGTCGATGAGTTTCGCGATCAGGTGGCCGACATGGCGAGCGCCCAGTTCGTCGCGCAGCAGCAGCAGCGCATCGAGTTCGGGCGCCAGCAGGCGGGTGGGGATCACGGCGAGGTTGTGCAGCGCCAGCGATTCCGCGGCCTCGGCGAGTGTGGTCGCGTGCGGTCGGCCGAGCCGGCGCAACACGTCGAAGCTTGGCGGCAGCCGCCCTTCGCCGAGCGAGCCATGCACCAGCACCGGCACACCGGTTTGCGCCAGACGCAGCGCGAGCGCCGGCATCAGGTTGGGCTGGCTGTGGCGGCTGGCGTAGGTAGGAATGATCGCGACACGGCGCGAGCCGTGCGGGGCCTGCATTGAGACCGTGTGCTCGCCGAGTGCTTCGGCGAAGCCGAGCAGCTCGTCAATTGTTTCGCCTTTCCAGCGCAACGCCATCAGCAGTGCGCCGAGGCGCACCGGCGATACGCTGCCGGACAGCATGTCCTTGAACAAGGCATAGGCTTCATCGCGTGCGAGGTCTTCGCACAGCGTCGGACCGCGCCCGATTTTCGTGAGCGCGTTGGCAACATCCATCACGCGAACCTCCTGGGGTAGAGAGTGCTTGGCCAGCGTTCTTGTTGTTGTCGATGCGGGCCACCGGGATCGCCGGCCGCCGCACCGGGAAACGGCGTCGTCCGGGGTAACCGTGCGACGCCGCGGGATTTCATTGCGGCTGCCCCTGCGAGGCGAGCCGCTTGAGTTCGGGAATGCAGGAGCCGCAGTTGGTGCCGCAGCGGGTGCGCGCCTGGAGTGCTTCGAGTGTTTCGCCCGCTTTGAAAGCCGCCACGATGTCGCGCTCGGCGACGTCAAAACAGTTGCACACCACCTTGCCGCGCTGCTGCTGGCCGGCGGGCGGCTGCGTCAGCGGCGCGAGCAGCCACTTTCGCGCCTCGCCGGCCGGCGTGCCCTGGGCCATCATGTCCTGCAGCCAGCCGGCGGCTTTCGCCTCGCCGACCAGGCGCACGGCACTGAGCGTGTCGCCGTCGATGCGGGCGCGTTTGGTGATGTCGCGGCGGGTATCGCGATAGACCAGCGCGAGCGGATCGTCGAGCGCGGTGGCCGCATCCAGCGCTGCCATTGCAGCCTCGCGCGCTTCTGGCACGCGGGCTTTGAGCACCACCACCGGCGCATCGCGCCCAGCCAGCGTGAGGCTCGAATAGCTCGCCTCCGGCATCTCGTGCTGAAGGGCTTCGCGCATGCGGGCCATCACCGCCATGGCGCCGACTTCGGCGTCCGGCTCAACGCGGCGCAGCGCCACGACTTCGCGCCCTTCGGCGTATTTCTCGACCTGCACGGCTGCGTGCTTGAGCTCGGGCTGCTTGGAGTACGGGTCGACGGCCGCCACGGTGAGCACATTCACGCCGTGCCCGCCCATGGTGTTTGCGCCCCAGTGCATCGGCAGGAATGCCTGGCCGGGGCGCACCGATTCGCTCGCCATGACCTTGACGATCACCGCGCCGCGCCGGCTGCTGACGCGCACCAGATCGCCTTCGTTAAGCCCACGGCGTTCGAGATCGGCCGGGTTCAGATGCAGCAGCGGTTCGGCTTCATGCGCGAACAGCCGTGCCAGCGTGCCGGTGCGGCTCATGCCGTGCCACTGATCGCGCAGGCGGCCGGTGGTCAGTGCGATCGGGTACTTGGCCGACACCGGTTCGGCGACCGGCAGGTGCTCGGCGGCAACAAACTTCGCGCGGCCGGATTCGGTCGGGAACACGCCGTCCTCGTAAAGCCGCGTCTTGCCAGTGCTCGCGCCGCTCGGGTAGGGCCATTGCTGCGGGCCTTCGGCTTCCAGCGTGGCATACGACAGGCCGGTGATGTCCAGATCGCGGCCGCGGGTGCTCTCGCGGTGCTCGTTCCAGACCGCTTCCTCATCGGCGTAGGGGAACAGCGCATCGGTGAGCGGATTGCCGAGCGCGCGGCCGAGGCGGCGCGCGAAGTCGAGCGCGATCGCCCAGTCATGGCGCGCCTCGCCCGGTGCCGCGACGGCAGGGCGCACGCGCGAGATGCGGCGTTCTGAGTTGGTGACGGTGCCGCTCTTCTCGCCCCAGGTGGTGGCGGGCAGCAGCAGGTCGGCGTAGGCGGCGGTTTCGGTCGTCGCATAGGCTTCCTGCACCACGACGAACTCGGCCTTGTCCAGCGCGCGGGCGATCTGAGCGGCGTCCGGCATCGACTGCGCGGGGTTCGTGCAAGCGATCCAGACTGCCTTGATCTCGCCCGATTCAACTGCGCGGAACAGTTCGACGGCGCTCTTGCCGGGTGCTGCCGGTACATCCGGCACGCCCCACAGCGCCGCAACCTCGGCGCGGTGTTGCGGGTTGGCCAGATCGCGGTGTGCGGAGAGCAGGTTGGCGAGGCCGCCCACTTCGCGCCCGCCCATCGCGTTGGGCTGGCCAGTCAATGAAAAGGGGCCAGCGCCAGGCCGGCCCAAGTGCCCAGAGGCGAGGTGGAGGTTGATCAGCGCGGCATTGTTGTGGGTGCCGTGCGAAGACTGGTTGAGGCCCTGGCAGTACATCGACAGGGTCGCTTTCGAGGTGGCGAACCATTGCGCGGCGCGCTCGATGTCCGCCGCCGGTACGCCGCAGATGCCCGCCGCCATCTGCGGCGTGTAGGCACGGACCACCTTGCGCAGCGCATCGAAGCCCTCGGTGTGCGCGGCGATGTAGGCCTCGTCCACCCAACCCTCCCACAGCATCACATGCAGCATCGCGTTGTAGAGCGCGATGTCGGTGCCGGGCAGGATCGCCAGGTGCAGGTCGGCCGCCTCGGCGGTGTCGGTGCGGCGTGGATCGACCACGATCAGCCTCATCGCCGGGTTGGCCTTGCGCGCGTCTTCGATGCGGCGGAACACGATCGGATGCGCGAATGCGGTGTTGCTGCCACTGATGAAGAGGCAGTCGGTGTGGTCGATGTCTTCGTAGCTGGCCGGCGGCGCGTCGGCGCCGAGCGTCTGCTTGTAGCCTGCCACCGCGCTGCTCATGCACAGGCGCGAGTTGGTATCGACGTTGTTGGTGCCGATCAGGCCCTTGGCCAGCTTGTTGAAGACGTAGTAGTCCTCGGTCAGCAGCTGGCCCGAAATGTAGAAGGCGACGGCGTCTGGGCCGTGTTCGCGGACGATTGCGGCAAAGCGTTCGGCCGCATGGTCCAGTGCGCCATCCCAACTGATGCGGCTGCGCGCTTCGTCGCGCGTGGCGCGCAGTTCCGGGTACAGGGCACGCGCAACGCGGGTGTTCGGCGCCGCCGTCAGGTGAAGGGTCGAGCCCTTCGTGCACAGGCGGCCGAAATTCGCTGGATGTTGGGGGTCGCCACGCACGCCGGTAATGACGCCTTCATCGTGTTCGATGATCACGCCGCAGCCGACGCCGCAATAGCAGCAGGTGGATTTTGTTTCAGCCATTTTTTCCTCGTCTCCGGGGACGGGTTAGCAATGCCTGTGCCATGACGGTGCGCGCCTTGCGGGCGGCGACTTCGACAGCCAGACTGAACGAAGCACGCCGGCTGCAGGCACCAGATTGATGCGGCGGGGCGCCGCCTTGGGGCGGATTCGGCATGGCTGCTTGAGCTGTTTCGTGATGCACCGCAATAGGGCGAAAGCGGGGGCTCAAGCCTTGCTTGGCGCTGCCGTAGTCCTGATGTCGTTCCGACCGGAGGAAAGCCATGCCAAGACGTAGGCTGTCGATACAGATGCTGCTGCTGATGCTGGCAGCGGCCGGCATCCTCGCGGTGTTGTTCAATGCCGTGCTCGCGCAAACGGGGGTGCGGCAAGTTGCCGGCGGCATCGACGCGATCCTGCGCACCCAGCAACAGGTATTGCGACAGACCGACGTCGACATGATGCACGACGCGATTCGCGGTGATGTGCTGCGCGCGCTGCTGGCGTCGAGCGGAGGTGGTGACGACAAGGCCGCGGTGCAGAAGGACTTCGCTGAGCACGCCAAGCGACTGCGCGAGAACTTCGATCGGAATCGACAGAGTCTGCCCGTCGACGCGCGGGCGGCCGCGGATGCGGCGGCGCCGGTGGTCGATCGCTATCTGAAGGCTGCGGAGGCGCTGCTGGCCAACCCCTCGCCGCAGTCGGCGGAACTCACCGGGTTTACCCAGGACTTTGAAGCGCTCGAGGGCAGCCTTGAGAAGCTCACCGACCTGATTGCGGCTGCCGCGGAGCAGGAGCGCGTCGCGGCAGCCGCCGCCGTGCAGGCCAGCGT
>NZ_JAYRDJ010000040.1:4769-37824 GCF_041909475.1 Niveibacterium sp.
CCCCCGCTTTTTGGGGGGGGGGGGGGGTGCGGGGGGGGGGCGCCCCCCCCGCCGCCGTGCAGGCCAGCGTGTGGCGTAGCGCCGCGGTAGGTGTGCTGGCGGCCATCGTGCTGATCGCCACCGCATTGTTCGTCTATCGGCGCATAGGCCCGCCCTTGCGCCGCGTGGCCTGCGAGGCCGCTGCGATTGCGGCATCCGGCGATCTTTCAAGGCGCATCGACGGCGCCGTAGGGGACGAAATCGGCGATGCGATCGCGGCCTTCGATCGCCTGCTCGCGGTGCAGCAGGGCGTGGTGCGCGATGCCCTGCTCGCGACGCAGGAAACCGCGTTGGCGGTGGAGGCGTTGCAGGCGGTGGGGGCTTCGGTACGAGAGGAGGCTGGCTCGCAACAGCTCATGGCCGAACGCGCGAGCAGCGACTTCGCCGCGGTACGCGACAACATCGCCACCGTCGCCTTGAGTGCAGGGCAGGCGCTGGACCGCGCACGTGTGTCGGGTGAATGCGCGCGCGATGGTGCGCAGCAGGTGCGCGAGGTGGCGGGCGACATCCGGGCGATTGCCGAGTCGGTACATGAAACCGCTCGTGTGGTGTCCTCACTCTCTGATGAGGCGGTGCAGATCGCCACCGTCGTGGGCGAGATCAAGGCGATCGCGGATCAGACCAACCTTCTCGCGCTCAACGCCGCGATCGAAGCGGCGCGCGCTGGCGAGCAGGGGCGTGGTTTTGCGGTGGTGGCCGACGAGGTGCGCAAGTTGGCCGAGCGTACGGCGCATTCGACCGAATTGATCGTAGGCACGGTGGGCCGTATCCGTAACACCATCGATACCGCGGTCGGCGCGATCGACCAGAGCGTGTCGGGCGTGCAGGCGAGCGTGGCGCGAGCCGAACAGGCGGGTGCCGCGGTGGATGAGATCCCGCGCGCAGCCGGTGAGGTGGAATGCGGCATGACGGGGATCCAGCAAGCGCTCGCCGAGCAGCAGGCCGCGACGCAGCGGCTCGATGCGCTGATCGGCGATATCGCTGCTGCGGCGGGGCGCAACGCAGCCAGCGCCGCACGTGCGGCTGCGCTGGCAGAGGATGCGGGCGGCGCAATGAGCCGGCTGGCCGGGTCGGTCGGGCGTTTCACCGTTTAAGCGAATCGCCGCGATTTAGCGGCGGGGCCCGTTGCAAGCTGTTTTCCCCTGCAAGGGGCGCGTGCCACGCGCGTTCAGCGGTCTCCAGCGCGTGCTGCTTCAGGCCCGTGCCAGTTGGGCCAGCGCGCTGACCTGATCGAGGATCGGTTGTGGCACCGCTTGCGCGCCGTCGAGCATTGCGCGGATCTGCGCCGCATTGTCGGCCACCGCGCAGCCTTCGCCGGGCTCGCGCGTCGGATCGCCATCTTCTTGCTCCAACAGCACGCGCGCTGCACCATCGACATAACCCAGCAGGCGGGGCCGACGCCGCGGGTGCGCGTAGGCCTCACCCTCGGTCGCCCGCATCAGCAGCGCGCAGGCGTGTTCCCGGTCGAGCTGCTCGGCCATGCGCTCAAGGTATTCCGGATGGGTCACCGCGATCACCCGCACGCTGTGGCCGCGGCAGGGGTCCAGCAGCTTGGCAAGCGTGTGCCCGCTGTTGCGCAGGCCGACGCGGCGCCGCAGGGCGAGCAGCGCATCCAGCCCGGGGCACAGTGTCGCGACCGGCAGGCACGCGAGGCGACGATCAGCCAGTTGGCGCGCCGCGTCGTCGGTGTCCGCCGCCGGGGTGATACCGAGGGCGCCCAACAGCTCGAAGGGGCTCACGCGGCTCTCGAAGTCGTGCCGCCCCTGGATCAGTACCGGCACGCCTTCGCGCGCGAGCAGCAGCGCCACCAGCGGCATCAGGTTGGCCTGCTTGCGCCCGCCGTTGTAGGTCGGCAGCACCACGCAGCGCGGCCCGGCAGGCACCGCGACCTGTGCGGTGCGCGCGTCCATCGCGCGTTTGAAGCCAGCAAGCTCGTCGGCATCTTCGCCTTTGATCCGCATCGAAAGCAGGATCGCGCCAAGCTCGAGGTCGGGCACGCGCTGGTCTAGGATGTCGCCGAACAGGCTTTCGGCCTGCGCTTCGGTCATTGGCCGTGCGCCCTTGGCGCCTCGTCCGATTTCCTTGATGATCGGGGCGTATTGCATGGAGCGTATCTTTCGTTCCGTGGCTTGGATTTTCTCGCCGGCGGCGCACGCAAGCGCCATGCCGGTGGCGGCATTCTACGGAGGAATCATGAGAGTCGGATTTGTCGGTTTGGGGATCATGGGGCGGCCGATGGCGCTCAACCTGCTCAAGGGCGGGCATGAGGTGGCGGTATGGACCCGCCGCGCAGAGTCGATGCAGCCGCTCCTGATCGCCGGCGCCAAACCCGCCGAATCGCCCGCCGCGCTGGCGCGCGACTGCGACGTGGTGATCAGCATGGTGGCCGACGCGCCGGATGTTGAAGAGGTGGCGCTGGGCGCGCGTGGTGTCGCCGAAGGGGCGGAGGCCGCCAACCGGGTCGATCTGGTGTTCATCGACATGAGCACCATCGCGCCCTCTGCCGCGCGGTCGATCGCCGCCCGAATGGCCGAACGCGGCGTGACGATGCTTGATGCACCGGTGTCGGGCGGCGAGGTCGGTGCGATCGCCGGCAGCCTGACGATCATGGTCGGCGGCCATCAGGCCGCGTTCGAGCGGGCGCGGCCAGTGCTGGAAGGCATGGGCAAGACGGTTACCTGGATTGGCGAGAGCGGCGCCGGGCAGGTGGCCAAGGCGTGCAACCAGATCCTCACCGGCGCCGGCGTGGCAATCGTGGCCGAGGCGCTGCATTTTGCGCGCGCCTCCGGCGTTGATCCGGCGCGGGTCCGCGAAGCGATGCTGGGCGGCTTTGCCTACAGCCGCATCCTGGAGAACCACGGCCAGCGCATGCTCGACCGCAACTTCAAGCCCGGCTTCAAGGCCTGGATGCACCAGAAGGATCTGCGCATCGTGCTCGACGAGGCGCACAAGATGGGCGTGTCCTTGCCCAACAGCGCGGCGACTGCTCAGATGCTCAACGGCGCGGTCGGCTGCGGCATGGGCGAGGACGACTCGATCTCGCTGCTGCGCATGCTCGAAAAAATGTCGGGGCGCGAGTGATGCTGCGCGCCGTCACCCGCCTGCTGATCCTGGGCTGGCTGCTGCTTGCGGCCGGCTGCGCGATCATGGCGCTTGGCCTGCAGAAGCCCGAGGTCAGCGTCGAGGATGTGTCGCTGCTGCCGGGTGGAGGCATGTTGCAGCAGCGCATGCATCTGACGCTACGCGTCAGCAATCCCAACGAGAAGGACATTACCGTTGATGGGCTGACCTTCGGTTTCGAGATCAACGGCCAGAAGGTCGCAACCGGCATGACCGGCCAGTCGGTGGTATTGCCGCGCCTGGGCGAGACGACGGTCGGCGTCGATGTGTCGGCGTCGTTGATCGAACTGCTGGCGAAACTGCCGAAGGTGCTCGAAGGCGGCAAGGCCTTCGGCTACCGGGTGCATGGCGAAGTGCTGACACGCGACTATGGCCGTTTGCCCTTCGACCGCAAGGGCGAACTGTCGATCGACAAGCTCGCCGAGAAGGCCGGCGGTGGCCCGCCGGCCGCCCAGCGTGGGCAGTTCTAGACAAGGCGCGCGACGAGCCTGCTCGCAGCAAGGTCGGCAGCCTGGCCCTGGTGCTGCGGCCCACTGAATCGCTGAGGCTCCGCCTGGCGCAAGGGGCTGAGTGGAGGCCAGCGTGCTGGCGATCTTTTTCGGCGTTTTGAAGGCTACCGTGGCGGTCATGCTGCTCGCGATCGGCGCTGCGGCGCCGCTGCGGCACGCGGCCTATCTGTGGCAACGCCGGGCGCTGTTGTTGCGGGCCTTGCTGGCGATGTATCTGCTGGTGCCTGCGGCCGCTGTGCTGATTGACGCATGGGTGCCGCTCGGCAAGGTCGCGCGCGCAGCCTTGTTGGTGCTGGCGGTGTCTGCCGGGGCGCCGATGCTGCCACGCAAACTCGGCGACATCGGGCGTTCGCCGTATGTCTTCAGTCTTGTGGTGACCTCGTCCTTCCTGGCTGTGGTGTCCGTTCCGGCCTGCGTGCTGATACTGGGGCCGCATTTCGATCTGAACCGCGATGTCGCGCCGCTGCAGATCGCCAGTGCGGTCGCGACGACGATCCTCTTGCCCTTGCTCGCAGGCATGGCGCTGCGTCTGTGCTGGCCCGTATTCTGCGAACGCTGGGTCGACCGCGTGATCGCCGCTACCGGCACGCTGCTGATGGTGATGGGGCTCGCGATGTTGCTGCTGTTCGGCCGCATGTTGTTCGATGTGCCGGCCAGATCCTTTGCCGCCCTGAGCGGCCTGCTGCTCGTCGCGCTGATCATCGGCCATCTGCTCGGCGGCCCTGACCCGGATCAGCGTACCGCGCTCGCGATCACCTGCTCGACACGCCACGTGGGCCTCGCAGTCCTCGTCGCAGCCTCGATGCCCGGCCCCTACGCGGTGCTGTTGGTAACGACCTATCTGCTGTGTTCGCTGGTTGTGACCGTGCCTTACCTTGTGTGGCGAAAGCGCTGGGAGCGGCCCGCCGAGGATGCCGGCGCGCCGCCGCGGTGACGCTCCGTGAGCCGGCGCTGCTTGATCAGCGCACGCCGTAGCCCTTGAACTTTTCCCGCACGCGGGCGATTTCATCTTCCGGCAACAGCACCGGTTCGCCGAGCTGGCAGGCGCGCCAGTACTGTTCGGCAAGGCTTTCGAGTTCGACCGCCAGGGCCTGGGCGTGGCGAAGGTCGCGGCCGGCGACGACCATGCCGTGGTTGCCGAGCAGGCAGCCATTGCGGTCGTCCATTGCGATCAGCGTTGCCTCCGACAGGGCCGTAGTGCCGTAGGTGGCGTAGACGGCACAACGCACATCGTGGCCGCCGAAGCGGGCGACCATGTAATGGAAAGGCGGAATCGTGCGGTGCAGGCAGGCGAGCGCGGTGCAAAACGGGGCGTGCGTGTGGATGATGGCGCCGAACTCCGGGCGTGCGGCGTAGAGGTCGCGGTGCAGTTGCCATTCCGACGAGGGGGCGCGCGGTCCGGCGTAGCTGCCATCTGCGGCGACTGCGACAAAGTCGATGCGCGTCAGCTCTTCCCATGGCAGGCCCGATGGGGTGATCAGCATCCCGTCGCCTTGGCGCACGCTGAGGTTGCCTGCGGCGCCCGGGTTGAGGCCCAGCGCCGCAATGTGACGTGCGCTGGCGAGCAGCGCGTCGCGCAGGGACTCGATGCTGTTCATGCGAGGGCCTCGGTGATGCGGTTGGCTTCGAAGCGACCGCGTTCAGTGAGGATGCCCGCGATGAGGCCCGCGGGGGTGACGTCAAATGCCGGGTTGGCGCAGGGGCCGTCGAAGATGCGCAACTGTGCGGTTTCGCCGGCCTTGTCGAGCCCGTTAAGTACGCACACTTCGTCTGCGCTGCGCGCTTCGATCGGGATCGAGTCTCCATCGGGGCAAGCGGCGTCGACGGTGCTGGTGGGCGCTGCGATGAAGAACGGCACGCCATGCTCACGCGCAGCTAACGCCTTCAGATAGGTGCCCACCTTGTTGGCCGTGTCACCGTTGGCGGCAATACGGTCGGCCCCGGTGATCACGACGTCCACCAGCCCCTGCCGCATCAACAGACCTGCCGCGTTGTCGGCGATCAGTGTGTGTGGCACGCCGCCTTCCGCCAGTTCCCAAGCGGTGAGCAGGCCCTGGTTACGTGGCCGTGTCTCGCTGACCCACACTTCGACCGGCAAGCCCCTGGCGTGTGCGACGTAGATCGGCGCGAGCGCTGTTCCCCAGCCACAGGTGGCGAGCGCGCCAGCGTTGCAGTGCGTCATCACCCGCAACGGGCGACCGAGCCCGGACGCCAGCTCGGCGAGCAGCGCCGCGCCGTGTTCCCCCATGGCCCTGTTGGCGGCAATGTCCTCGGCATGCACCGCCAGCGCTTCGGCCCAGGCTGTGTTCGCGCGCGCATCCGGGGTGATGGCGTGCAGTTTGGCCGCCATGCGGGCAAGCGCCCAATGCAGATTGACCGCCGTCGGGCGCGTGCGCCCAAGGCGGGTCAGCGCGTGCTGCAGCCCGGCGTCGCTTGCGTCAGCGCGCATCGCGATCGCGACGCCGAAAGCAGCGGTGGCGCCGATCAGCGGCGCGCCGCGTACCTCCATGGTTTCGATAGCACTGGCGCAGGCTTCGAGATCGGTGAGGGTGAGCGTCGCGCGCGCGAAGGGCAGGCGGGTTTGGTCAAGAACGGCGATTGCGCCGTCGAGCGGGATAAGGGGTGCGAGTTCCATGCTGCGATGATCGCCGCTCGCTTCGGGCGGGGCAAGCCGCCCGATCAAACCCGTGAGCCTTCGGTTCAGACTTGCGGGCGATGCGTCGCGAGCCAGTCGTGCAGGGCCTCACGCTCCATTGGCCGGGCGTACAGGTAGCCTTGTGCGTCAGGGCAGCCGAGGCTGAGCAGCGTGCTGGCCTGGTCGGCGTCTTCCACCCCTTCTGCGATCACGCCCAACCCCAGCTTACGGCTGAGCTGGATCACCATCTCGGCGACCTGGCGGCAGCGCTGGTTGGTGCACAAGTCCTTCACGAACGAGCGGTCGATCTTCAGGCGGTCGACGCGCAGGCGTTGCAGGTAGGGCAGCGACGAGAAGCCGGTGCCGAAGTCGTCGATCGCGACCTTGACGCCAAGTTGCGCCAGTTCGTTGAGTTTGCCGGCGACGAAGTCGGCGTCTTCCATCGCCATCGACTCGGTGATTTCCAGCTCGATCAGGTTTGGCGTGGCGCCGGTGTCGGCCAGCGCGGCCTTCACCTGGTTGATGAATTCCTGGTGGCGGAACTGCGCGAGCGAAACGTTAACCGCCACCTGCAGGTGAGGGAAGCCGGCCGCCGCGATCTTGGCCTGTTCGTAACAGGCCAGTCGCATGACCCAGTTGCCGATATTCACGATCAGGCCCGAGTGTTCGGCGAGCGGAATGAAGCGATCCGGCGGGATGAAACGGCCGTCGTCGCTGCGCCAGCGAATCAGCGCCTCGACGCCGACCGGCTCGCCGCTCTCGATGCGCACTTGGGGTTGATACATCAGGAACAGGCGTTCGTTGTCGAAGGCGCTGCGCAGACCTTGCAGCAGTTTGACCCGCTCTTCGATCTCGACATTCATGTCGCGTGTGAAGAAACTGTGCTCGCCACGGTGCCTGCTCTTGGCGCGCTTGAGCGCCAGATTGGCGTTCTTCAGCGCGTCTGCACTGCTGCCGTCGGCGTCGCGCAACAGCAGGTAGCCTTGCGTAGCGGAGACCACAATTTCCTGTTCATCGACGATGAACGGGTCGGCAAACACGGCCGACAGCGCAGCGGGCGTTACTGCCGCCACTTCGCCCAGGATGCCGAAGGTGTCGCCCGCGATCCGCGCCACGATTGCGCCGGGAATGCGGTCGCGCAGGCGCAGCGCAACGGCGAGCAGCAACTTGTCGCCGAACTTGTGCCCCAGTGCGTCGTTGGTCTCGGCGAACTCGTCGATATCGACCAGGGCAACGGTGGCGTCGCTCCTGCGGTTGCTCTGGATGCGCTCGTCGATGCATTGCAGGAAGCGCACGCGGTTCGGCAGGCTCGTCAGCGCATCAACGTAGGCGATGTTCTGCAGGCGGCTGAACAGTGCCGTGTTCTCGAAGCCTGCGGCAATGTTGGTACAGAACACTTCGAGCAGATGGCGGTCGATCTCCTCGATGGCATGCGTGCTCTCAAGATAGACCGCGATACGGCGGCCCGATCCAGTCAGCAGCAGCGTGGTGGAGCCGTGGTCGTACTGGTTCTTGCCGGAGGCGAGCGCCCGGTTGAGGTGCTCGCGCACCGTACGATCCGGGATGTCGCGGATCGCGCGATTGATCAGGCCGCTGAACTTGCCGCCTGCCGCGACGACCTGCACACCGTCTTCGCCACAGCCGTTTTCCTGCGCACAGATCAGCCCCTCCGGGGGCAGGCGCAGTAAGGCGGCGAGTTGTGTGATCACGCCGGCGGCAAAACCCTGGATGCCGCGCAGTTCCATCAGTTCGCCGCTGGCGCGCACGATCATGTCCAGCCCGCGACGGTTGGCGTTGATCGCACGGATCTGGTCATAGGAACGGATCGCGACCGTCAGCGTGGTGTAGAGACGGGTGTGGGTGAGTTCGGACTTGGTCTTGTAATCGTTGATGTCGTAATCGCGGATTGCCTGGATCTCGGGCGCGTAACCCGGCTGCCCGGTGCGCAGCACGATGCGGGTTTCCTGCAGGCCGAGCTCTTCGCGGATGATGTGCACCAGCTTCAGCCCCGCGTTCTCGCTCTCCATCACCACGTCGAGCAGGATCACCGCAATGTCCTGCTCGCGCCGCAGGAATTGAACCGTCTCGGCCGCGCTGTAGGTGTGCAGGAACTCCAGCGGGCGCCCGAGGATCGGGGTGCCCTTGAGGGCAAGCTCGGTCGATGCGTGCACATCCTGATCGTCATCAACGATCAGCACACGCCAGACCGCCCCTGTGCCGTGCTCCGCCTCGTCATCGCCTTCCGGCGCAAAGACCAGCTCGTCATCCGCCGCCAAAAGATCGGTCACCGCCATCTCCCCGGTCTGTTTCGGGCTCTTTGCCCATTCAGAGCCTCTCCCCAAGGTAAACGGACGCGCCGCGCATGACTTGAGGCCCCTGCGAAAGCTTACGCCGGAATAGACTTGCGCCTCCACCAACGGTTCTCGGTTACCGCGTCGTCGGGCGCGCGGCCGGGCGTGCGTACAAGTGACCAAGGAGCGCTGATTTGGAGACCCCGGTTCCGATCGAAAGCCGGCTGCCCGATGTGGGCACCACCATCTTTACCGTGATGTCGCGGCTCGCGCAGGCCTGCGGTGCGATCAATCTGTCGCAGGGGTTTCCGGATTTCTCGCCCGATCCGGCGCTGGCTGCGGCGGTGGCCGAGGCGATTGCGGCCGGGCATAACCAGTATCCGCCGATGGCGGGCCTGCCCACGCTGCGCGAGGCCATCGCACGCAAGCTGGAGGTCGAATACGGTGCGCAGTACGACGCGGAGTCAGAGATTACGGTCACCGCGGGTGCGACACAGGCCTTGTTTACCGCCATCGCCGCACTGGTGAGGCCGGGGGACGAGGTGATCGTGTTCGAGCCTGCTTACGATGCCTACGGCCCGGCCGTGCGCCTGCAGGGCGGCGAGCTGCGAAGCGTGGCGCTGCATGCGCCGGACTGGCGCCCGGACTGGACGGCCTTCAAGGCTGCGCTGAGCCCGCGCACGCGGCTGGTGATCGTGAACACGCCGCACAACCCGACTGGTTCCGTGTGGCCACAGGAGGATATGCAGCAACTCGCTGCACTGCTGGATGGCTCTCGCGTGTGCGTGTTAGCCGACGAAGTCTACGAACACATGGTGTTCGACGGCGCCGCGCACCAGAGCGTTGCGCGCCACCCGGCACTGGCGTGCCGGGCAATCGGTGTGTCGAGCTTCGGCAAGACCTACCACGTCACCGGCTGGAAGGTGGGCTATGTCTTCGGGCCCGCAGCCCTGATGGCGGAATTCCGCAAGGTGCATCAGTTCAATGTTTTCACGGTGAACAGCCCGGCTCAAGCGGCCTTTGTGTCGGTCGCGGGGCGGCCGGAAACCTGGCGCGGCCTGGCGGCCTTCTATCAGGCCAAGCGCGATCGGCTGCGGACACAGTTGGCGGCCAGCCACTTCCGGCTGCTGCCGTGTGCCGGCACCTATTTTCAGCTGGTCGACTATCGCGCGATCTCGGATCTGCCGGATACGGCGTTCGCCGAGTGGCTGACGCGTGAAGCCGGGGTGGCGGCGATCCCGGTATCGGTATTCTCGCGGGTGCCGCGCAGTGAGGGGCTAGTGCGCCTGTGCTTTGCCAAGCAGGATGCAACGCTGGACGCGGCTGCAGCCCGGCTGGCTGCGCTCTGAGCGCCCATTGGCGGGTGGTAGACTCGGCGGCTTCTGCATCGCAATGGGATAGCTGCCGTGCGCTACATCTTCCTCTTCCTGCTCGGCCTCTTCGGTATCTGGTGGCTGCGCCGCAAGTTCGACGACGGCGCGTCACGCCCGCGCAATGGCGCCCCTGCAGCCCAGGCGCCCGCCGAACCTGAACGCATGGTGGCCTGCGCGCAATGTGGCCTGCATGTGCCGGAAAGCGAAGGCGTGGCGGAAGGCGGGCAGTTCTACTGCAGCGACGCGCATCGTCGCCTCGGGCCGCACGCCTGATGAGTGCTGGCGCAAGCCATGCGTGGCAGCCGGCCGAGTCGCGCTGGGAATCGCTGCGCTACTACAGTTTCTATCGGCTGATCGTCGCATGCGGCCTGATATTAATCGGTCGCATGTTTTTGGCGGAGGGACGTAGCAGCGAGTGGAGCGGCGTGGTCGCGTTTTACTTGTTCGCTGCAGTGGTGTTGCTGTACTTCCTAAGCGCGCCGCGATCTCGCTTTGAGTGGGTGGTAAATACTCATATCGCAGTCGATATCATCGCTCTTAGTACGCTGATGTACTTAGGCGGTGGCCACAAAGGTGGCCTCCCGTACATGATGATGGTGGTCGTTGCCGCCGGAGGTCTGCTAGGCGAAGGGCGTTTAGTCTTTTTTTATGCCTCTTTGGCCTCAGTGGCGGTGCTGGTGGTTCAGGGGCTGCGTGCGCTGGCTCTTGATGGTGACGCGGTAACAGACATCGCTGCGGTCGGCTTCGTCTGCATCGGTTTTTTTGCCGTGGCGACCGTCGCCCGCCTGCTGGCAACCCGCGCGCTCGCCAACGAGGCGCTGGCGCACCAGCGTGGCGCTGCGTTGCGGCGGCAAGAGCGGGTCAACGAACAGATTATTGCCGACCTTCACGATGGCGTGCTGGTGCTTGATGCCGAGGGCAACGTGATGCAGGCCAATCGCAAGGCGGGCGAGTTGCTGGGCGATCTTCCCCACAATGGCATGCCGATCGAAGTGCTGTCGCCGGAACTCGCGGCGGCGGTCGCGAGCGGCGATGCCGCGGTGCGCGTTGGCGAAGTGGGCAGCCAGGTACGCGTCCGCACTCTGCGGGTGGGCGAGCAGGGCGACACTATCGTCTATCTGGAAGACATGGAGCGCATTGAGCGTGAGGCACAGCAGATCAAGCTGGCGGCGCTCGGGCGCCTGACCGGCGGTATCGCGCACGAGATCCGCAATCCGCTGGCCGCGATCAGTCATGCCAGCGAGCTGCTCGGCGAAGAAAAACGCGCCGAGATGCAGCAGCGGCTGACGCGGATCATTCACGACAATACCCGCCGCATCGACCGCATGGTGCGCGATGTGCTGGAACTGGGGCGGCGCGACCGTGCCACGCCGGAAAGCATCCCGTTGCTGGCGTTTGCGCGCACTTTTCTGGACGAACAGGTGAGTTACGAAGGCCTCGATCCGGCGCTCGTGTTGCTGGAAGGCGGGGCTGCGCTGCGAGTGCGCTTCGACCGCATCCATCTGCAGCAGATCCTGTGGAACCTGCTCGGCAATGCCCGCCGTTATGCAAGCGGTGCGCCAGGCAGCGTTCGTATTCAGGTGCTTGCTGGCGCCGAGGACGAAGTCATGCTGGATGTCATCGACGATGGGCCGGGCGTGCCGCCGGAGGCGCGCTCTCAGGTTTTCGAGCCTTTCTTCACCTCCGACCCGCGTGGCACCGGGCTCGGGCTCTACATAGCGCGTGAGCTGGCGCAGGCCAACGCGGCCGAACTCGATCTCTGCGAGTCGCGCGGCGGCGCGCATTTCCGATTGATCGCCAAGGGGGTTGCATGAGCAGTGCAAGTGAGCGACGCAGCCATATCGATGCGGCCGTACTGATCGTCGACGACGAGGCCGACATCCGCGAGTTGCTGGAACTGACGCTTTTGCGCATGGGGCTCGGCGCCGATGCGGCGGGTACGCTGGCCGAGGCGCGTGCGCTGCTTGCAGAGCACCGCTACAGGCTGTGCCTGACGGACATGCGTTTGCCGGATGGCGATGGCCTGACCCTGGTGCGCGAAATTGCACAACACCACCCCGAGCTGCCGGTTGCGGTGATCACCGCCTACGGCAGCATGGAAAATGCGGTGACCGCCTTGAAGGTGGGGGCCTTTGACTACCTCTCCAAGCCGGTCTCGCTCGAACAGTTGCGCGCGCTGGTCAAGTCGGTGTTCGATCTGCCCAAGCGCACCAGTGACTCCCGCCCGGTCGGCGCGAGTTCGCTGACGGGCGAATCGCCGACCATGCAGCAGGTACGCAGCATGATCGAGCGCCTGGCGCGCAGTCAGGCACCGGTCTACATCAGCGGCGAATCGGGCAGCGGCAAGGAGCGCGCCGCGCGCCTGATCCACGAATACGGTGCGCGTGCGGCGAAGCCCTTTGTGGGCGTCAACTGCGGTGCGATCCCTGAGAACCTGATGGAAAGCGAGTTCTTCGGTTACCGCAAAGGCGCATTCACCGGTGCCGATGCTGACCGCGACGGCTTCTTCCAGGCAGCCAATGGCGGCACGCTGTTTCTCGACGAAGTGGGCGATCTGCCGCTGCCAATGCAAGTGAAACTGCTGCGGGCGATTCAGGAGAAGCGGGTGCGCAGGGTCGGCGACACCGCCGAACAGCCGGTCGATCTGCGCATCATCAGTGCGACGCATCGCAACTTGAAGGATCTGGTGGACCAGGGCCACTTCCGCCAGGATCTGTTCTATCGCCTCAACGTCATCGAGCTGCGCATGCCGGCCTTGCGCGAGCGTCGTGAAGACATCCCGGCACTGGTTGAGGCATTGCTCGGCAGACTCGCGCAGGAGGCCGGGCTGCCGGTGCCGCGTGTCGATGATGCGGCCACGGCGGCGCTGCTCGCTTACGCTTTCCCCGGCAACGTGCGGGAGCTGGAGAACATCCTCGAGCGCGCGCTAGCGTTGCACAGCGGTCAGTGCATCACGGTTGAGGATCTCCATCTCGAGCCGCGCGACGAGGAGGGGGGGCTGAATGGTGTTCCTGGCGGCGGGGTCGCGCTTGAGCGCGAGTCTTTGCAAGACTATCTCGACCGCGTCGAGCGCCAGGCCATCAACGAGGCGATCGCGAAGACCGACGGCAACCGCACCGCTGCAGCACGCTTGCTTGGGGTGACCTTCCGTTCCCTGCGCTACCGCATGGAGCGGCTCGGGATGAAGGAGTAGGCGACGGTGGCCATGAAGCTGCGCGGCGCGCCGATTGATTTCTCGCCTGCGTTGGCGCCGGGATTGGCGTCGATCGACGAGGCCGGTCGTTTGTCCGGCGCCCGCTTTGTCGCGTCGCCCAATTTCGATGCCCGCCCGGAGGGCTGCGCCATCGACCTGATCGTGATCCACGCGATCAGTCTGCCGCCGGAGTGCTTTGGCGGGCCGGGGGTGGCGCAACTGTTCACCAACTGCCTCGACCCGCAGGCGCATCCGTACTATGAAGGCATTCACCACCTGCGCGTCTCGTCGCACTTCCTGATTCGGCGCGACGGCAGTATCGAGCAATTCGTGCCGACCACCGAGCGGGCCTGGCATGCCGGTGTCTCCAACTGGAATGGCCGCGAACGCTGCAACGATTTCTCGGTCGGCATCGAGCTCGAAGGCAGCGACACCCAGCCCTTCGATGCAGCGCAGTATCCTGCCCTGGCCGCACTGGTTCGAGCGATTGTGCGGCGCCACCCGATTACCGATATCGCCGGCCACAGCGACATCGCGCCCGGTCGCAAAACCGATCCGGGGCCGTTTTTCGACTGGCCCCTGCTGACTACACTACTGCGCTGATTCGCGCGACGCTCCCATCGTCATCGCTGCTTGCGAGGACTACACACGCCGCATGGAGCCTGGGCTCAGGCCTCATTTTCGGGCTGCTCTTGTCGCATTGCCGCAATTCTGTTTCTTGCGTGAACCGGGGTTTGATAACTAGAATTAGTGAAATTGATTGGCTGCCATACTAGATATAGTATGGTTGGTAAACGAGTGTGCTGCCGGAGCAGTTTTCCGAGCAACCCCAATAACAGGAGAGATCGATGCAGGTTATCGCCAACGAAGCGGCTGCCAGCCCGGCACTGTCCGCGCTGCCGCCCGATGCCGCCAGCGAGGCGGAGCGCTATGCCGACTACAAGGTCATTCGACGCAATGGCGCGGTGGTTGGCTTCGAGCCGTCGAAGATCGCAGTGGCCGTCACCAAGGCCTTCCTCGCGGTCGAAGGGTCGCACGGTGCGGTCTCGGCCCGCGTCCGCGAAGTCGTTGGCAGCCTCACCGAACAGGTCGTGCGTGCCCTGGTTCGTCGTCAACCGAATGGCGGCACCTTTCACATCGAAGACATCCAGGATCAGGTCGAGCTGGCACTGATGCGCTCTGGCGAGCACGACGTCGCACGCGCTTATGTGCTGTATCGCGAGAAGCGCGCCGCCGAGCGCGCGCAGAAGGCCAAGGCGGCGCCACAGTCCGCCGCACTGCACGTCACGCACCGTGGCGAGCGCCGCCCGCTGGATCGCTCCGCGCTGGCAGATCTGGTGTCGGCTGCCTGTGCCGGCCTTGGCGAGCAGGTGCAGGCCGATGCCATTCTCGACGGGGCGCTGCGCAACCTGTACGACGGCGTGCCGCTCGACGAAGTGCGCAAGGCGCTGATCCTTTCTGCGCGTACCCTGATCGAGAAAGAGCCTGCCTACGACCATGTCACTGCGCGGCTGCAGTTGCATGTGATTCGCGATGAAGTACTCGGCGAAGAGGTCTCTCATGCCGAGATGGTCACGCGCTACGCCGAGTACTTCCCGCGTTACGTGAAGCTGGGCATCGAGGCTGAGCTGCTCGACCCGAAGCTGGCGCAGTTCGACCTTGCGCGCCTCGGCGCCGCCATCGTCGCCGGCCGAGACCTGAAGTTCGGTTACCTCGGCCTGCAGACGTTGTACGACCGCTATTTCCTGCACATCGAAGATCGCCGCATCGAACTGCCGCAGGTCTTCTTCATGCGCGTCGCAATGGGCCTCGCGCTCGGCGAGATCGACCGCGAGGCGCGCGCGATCGAGTTCTACAACGTGCTGTCGCAGTTCGACTTCATGAGCTCGACGCCGACGCTGTTCAACGCCGGCACGCTGCACTCCCAGCTCTCGTCCTGCTACCTGACGACCGTCGACGATAGCCTCGACGACATCTACCAGGCGATCAAGGAAAACGCGCTGCTGCAGAAGTTCGCCGGTGGCCTTGGCAACGACTGGACCCCGGTGCGTGCGCTGGGTGCGCGGATCAAGGGCACCAACGGCAAAAGCCAAGGTGTGATCCCCTTCCTGAAGGTGGTGAACGACACCGCGGTGGCGGTGAACCAGGGCGGCAAGCGCAAGGGCGCGGTCTGCGCGTATCTGGAGACCTGGCACCTCGACATCGAGGAGTTCCTCGAACTACGCAAGAACACCGGCGACGACCGCCGCCGCACGCACGACATGAACACCGCGAACTGGATTCCGGATCTGTTCATGAAGCGGGTAATGGAGGGCGCCGAGTGGACCCTGTTCTCGCCCTCTGATGTGCCGGATCTGCACGACAAGTTCGGCCGCGCTTTCGAAGAGGCCTACGTCGAGTACGAACGTCGCGCAGACCGCGGCGACATCAAGCTCTTCCGTCGCATGCCGGCGCTGCAACTGTGGCGCAAGATGCTGACGATGCTGTTCGAAACCGGCCACCCTTGGATCACCTTCAAGGACCCGTGCAACATCCGTTCGCCGCAACAGCATGTGGGCGTGGTGCATTCGAGTAACCTTTGCACCGAGATCACGCTGAACACCTCGGACTCCGAGATCGCGGTCTGCAACCTCGGTTCGGTGAACCTGCTCGCGCATCTGGGTAAGGATGGCGAGCTCGATCACGACAAGCTGCGCCGCACCATCCGCACCGCGATGCGCATGCTCGACAACGTGGTCGACATCAACTACTACGCTGTCGGCAAGGCGCGTAACTCGAACCTCAAGCATCGTCCGGTGGGCCTCGGCATCATGGGCTTCCAGGACTGCCTGCACGCCAAGCGCATCCCGTATGCGTCGGAGGACGCGATCGCGTTCGCCGATCGTTCGATGGAAGCAGTGTGCTACTACGCCTACTGGGCCTCGACCGACCTGGCCGAGGAGCGCGGCCGCTATTCGAGCTTCAAGGGCTCGCTGTGGGACCGCGGCATCCTGCCACTCGACAGCCTCAAGCTGCTGGCCGAAGAACGTGGCGGCTACCTTGAGGTCGACACATCAAGCACGCTGGACTGGGACGCGCTGCGCCGCCGCATCGGCGAGGTCGGCATGCGCAACTCGAACTGCGTGGCGATCGCGCCGACCGCGACGATCTCCAACATCATCGGGGTCGATGCTTGTATCGAGCCGACGTATCAAAACCTCTACGTCAAGTCGAACCTCTCGGGCGAGTTCACCATCGCCAACGAGTCGCTGGTGCGTGACCTGAAAAAGCTCGGCCTGTGGGACGAAGTGATGGTCGCCGACCTCAAGTACTTCGACGGTTCGCTCGCGAAGATCGACCGCGTTCCCGACGAACTGCGCCGCCTCTACGCCACCGCGTTCGAGGTTGAGCCGAAGTGGATCGTCGAGTGTGCAGCGCGTCGCGCGAAGTGGATCGATCAGGCGCAGTCGCTGAACATCTACATGGCCGGCGCATCGGGTCGCAAGCTCGACGAGACCTACAAGCTCGCGTGGCTGCGCGGCCTTAAGACCACCTACTACCTGCGCGCGCTGGGTGCGACCTCGGCCGAGAAGTCGACCGGCCGCGGCGGCGAGTTGAACGCAGTGCCGGTCAGTGGTGGTGTGAGTGCGGCGGCTGCGGAAGCGGTATCGGAACCTGCGAAGTTCTGCAGCATCGATAACCCCGATTGCGAAGCCTGTCAGTGAGGTCGACGCGTACTGACTGAGCGCGGCCACGCGACGCATGAGTCGAGTGCTCGTGTGTTGCGTGGCGCATCGCTGGATCTTCGTCATCCACGTTGTCCATCGCACGAGATTTGCACGTGCGCTTGATCTCTGCTTCGTCGTCTTATGCGCGTGATTGCTGCGCAGTGTGTTTGCTCTTTGCAACAGGGCCTCGCGGAGAGCCGCGCGCAGCAAGGCTTTCAGCGCGTCGCTCGGAGATCAAGCATTCATGCGGGTTTCCGCGTGGCGACTCATTTCGGGTGACGCACGACTTCGCGGAAAGCCGCGCCAGCCGGGCCTCTCCGCGAATCATCTGCTTGCAGAATTTTGTTGCTCGAATCAAAAATTTGAACTAAAGGATATTGGCATGCTGAATTTTGACGACGACCTCGTTTCCGCAAACCGCACACAGCCCCGCGTGGTTGAGGCAGGGGCATCGTCTTCTGTGGCAGGGCGCGATGACGCGCGTCGGATCAACGTTGCCGACAAGCGTGTCATCAACGGTGCGACCGACGTCAATCAGCTCGTTCCGTTCAAGTACAAGTGGGCGTGGGAGAAGTACCTCGCCACCTGTGCGAATCACTGGATGCCGCAAGAGGTGAACATGGCGCGCGACATCGCGCTGTGGAAGGACCCGAACGGCCTCACCGAAGACGAACGTCGCATCGTCAAGCGCAACCTCGGTTTCTTCGTCACCGCTGATTCGCTCGCCGCGAACAACATCGTGCTCGGCACGTATCGTCATATCACTGCGCCCGAGTGCCGGCAGTTCCTGCTACGTCAGGCCTTTGAAGAAGCGATCCATACGCACGCCTACCAGTACATCGTCGAGTCACTTGGGCTCGACGAAGGCGAGATCTTCAACGCCTACCACGAGATCCCGACGATCCGTGCGAAGGACGAGTTCCTGATCCCCTTCATCGAGACGCTGACCGATCCGGAATTCAAGACCGGTACGCCCGAGGCCGATCAGCAACTGCTGCGTTCGCTGATCGTGTTCGCCTGCATCATGGAAGGCCTGTTCTTCTACGTCGGCTTCGCGCAGATCCTCGCGTTGGGTCGCCAGAACAAGATGACCGGCGCCGCTGAGCAGTACCAGTACATTCTTCGTGACGAGTCGATGCACTGCAATTTCGGCATCGACCTCATCAACACCATCAAACTCGAAAATCCTCATCTGTGGACGCCGGCCTTCCGCGACGAGATCCGCACGCTCATGCAGCGAGGCGTCGAACTCGAATACCGCTATGCCGAGGACACCATGCCGCGCGGCGTGCTGGGCCTGAACGCGTCGATGTTCAAGGAGTACCTGCGATTCATCGCCAACCGTCGTTGCCAGCAGATCGGCCTCGATGCGATCTATCCCGGCGCGGAGAACCCGTTTCCGTGGATGAGCGAAATGATCGACTTGAAGAAGGAGCGCAACTTCTTCGAGACGCGGGTGATTGAGTACCAGACGGGAGGGGCGCTGAGTTGGGATTAAGTCGCCTGATGTCCTCTCCCGTTCCGGATCGGCTGCACAGTTTTTCCCAAACGCCGCACTCAGTGCGGCTGCGGCGCGCCACACACGCGTGGTGACGTGCGCAATGACTGACCCACGACGCTACGATGGAGGGTGACATGGCAACAGCAAAAAGCAGTGACAAGTCCAAGAAGGCAGCGGCTCCGAAGGCCGCCGCCAAGCCGGCCGCGAAGAAGGCTGCGGCCAAACCCGCAGCCAAGCCCGCAGTGAAGAAGGCTGCGGCGCCCAAGGCGGCAGCGAAACCGGCTGCCAAGCCGGCCGCAAAGAAAGTTGCCACCAAAGCCACGGCGAAGCCAGCGGTGAAGGCGGCAGCAAAGCCCGCGACCAAGGCCGCAGCAAAGCCGGCGGCTAAGAAAGCCGTAGCGGCGAAGCCGGCTGCCAAGAAGGCTGCCGTCGCCAAACCGGCGGCGAAGAAGACTGCCGTTGCGAAGCCCGCCGCCAAGAAGACTGCTGCGGCGAAGCCCGCGGCAAAGGTGACCGAGCGCAAGACCACCATCAAGCGGCCAGTTGCGACCAAGGCTGCACCGAAGCCCGCAGCCAAAGCTGCACCGAAGGCCGCCGCAAAGCCGACGGCCAAGAAGGCTGCAACCACCAAGGCCGCTGCCAAGTCGGCCGCCAAGAAGGTCGCGACCAAGGCTGCGCCGAAGGCTGTAGCCAAAGCCGCGCCCAAGGCGACCAAGGCCGCAGCCAAGCCTGCGGCGAAGAAGGCCGCACCCAAGGCCGCAGTGAAGAAAGCCGCCCCGAAGGCTGCAGTGAAGAAGGCGGCGCCGAAGGCCGCCCCGAAAGCGGCAGCCAAGGCTGCAGCGAAGCCGGCCGTGAAGAAGGCGGCGGCAAAGCCCGCCAAGAAGGCTACCGGCACCGCCGCGGCAGTGAAGAAGGCCGTCGTCAAGGCTGAGAAAGTCGTCAAGAAGACTGCAGCAAAGAAAGTGACCGCCGCAAGAAAAGTGGTCGCTAAGGCTGAAAAGGCGGTCGAGAAAGTTGCCAAAAAAGCGGCAACAAAAGCCACTGCGGTGAAGAAGGCTGTCACCAAGGTCGTCGCGAAGGCCGAGAAGGCCGTGGCGAAGGCGGTTGAAAGCGCCGCCAAACCTGCTGCAAAGAAAGCGGCAACCAAGCCGGCAGCCAAGCCTGCGGCGAAGAAGGCAGTGGCTGCGAAGCCCGCGGTTGCCAAGCCCGAAGCACCGAAGACCGAGGCTGTGAAGCCGGCCGCGAAGCCTGCCGCCGAGAAGAAGCCCGCTGCGAAGAAAGCCCCTGTGAAGAAGGCTGCGGCACCGGCCGCACCGGCGCCTGCCGCTGAGGCCGCAAAGCCCGCCGCCGAACCGGCGAAAGCCGCAGAGGCGCCGGCCGCTGAGGCTGCCAAGCCGGCTGAAGCGCAACCGGCCGCTGAAGCCAAGCCGTCTACCGCGGCAACTCCGGGCCTAAAGTCATCGCTGAATCCGACCGCAGCGTGGCCGTTCCCGACGGGGTCGCGCCCGTCCTGACCGCACGGGGTTTCGTTCTACAAAGGCACGTGCTTGCACGTGCCTTTTTTATTGGCTTTCACCGTGATGTGCGCCCACGACGCGCGCTTGCCAATGGTTTACGATTAGCCAGATGTCATCATCCTTGCTGGGCGCGGATTGGCGCCGGATTGACAAAACCGAATCGAATCAATAGACTGCGCTTCGTCTGGTTGCGATCGATACATCGCAGTAGTTCATTCAGCGAAGCGAACAGACCGCCAGCTTCTGTTTCGTTCCAAGCAGTTCTTCGCGTTTTTTAGTCGGTGAATCGTCTGGTTGCGGCGGCTCACCTTGATCGACCCTTGACCACTTTGCGCGGTGTCGCCCGCGCGCTGACAACACGGCCTCACCGGAATCACACCGAGCCTACGAGCTTGGGTGCCGGCGTGTCTGCGTGCCTGTCAGATCAAACGGGCGAGTTATCCGTCAGAGCCTCAGAGGAGGAATGATGATCTACGCAACTCGCGTCGCGGCAGCAGCCCGGCACGTCGGTACATTTGTTCTGCACTTCGCCCATGGCAGCCTGCTTGTAGCGGGCTTGGTGGTGACAGTCGTTCTCGGTATGCGCGTATTCGATCAGGGCTTGAGTGGTTTGCCGCTCAACAGTCTGTTCGGCCGTGCCGAAGCGAGTGTCGCTGCGGAGGATGCGCTGTCGCCAGCGGATCTGACTGCGGTGGAGCAGGACCCGGTGGTTGTCGATCCTGAACATCCGGATCGTCTTTCGCCTGAAATGGAACGCGTGACCGAGTATCTCGCCCGTCGTTACAAGGTGGCCCGCGCGGCCGTCGAACCGCTGATCGTGTCGGCGCAAAAGGTGGGTCAGTCCGTGGGCCTGGATCCGTTGCTGATTGTCGCCGTGATGGGTATCGAATCGAGCTTCAATCCGTTCGCGGAGAGCCCGTTCGGTGCGCAGGGGCTGATGCAGATCGTGCCCCGTTTCCATCAGGACAAGTTCGACGACAAGGCGGGCGATGCACCGCTGCTCGATCCGACCGAGAACATTCGTGTCGGTGCCCAGGTGCTCAAGGAGTACATCCGCCGCAACGGTTCGTTGACTGCTGGCCTGCAGCAGTACGGCGGCGCGGCCGATGATCCGGCCGAGGGTTACGCTAACAAGGTGATTGCCGAAAAGCAGCGCCTGCAACTGGCGATGCGACAGGGCGCCAAACTCGCACTGGCAAAGTAAGCGTTCGCGCTACCTGCCCCACACAGAACGCCGGCCTAGCGCCGGCGTTCTGCTTTTGAGGCTAGCCGAGCGCCTGCTTCATGCGCGCCAATGCCTCCTCGATGCGCGCTTCGTCCGTGGTGTAGGCAAAGCGCAGCCAGCGCTCCGGCGACTGCTGTCCAAAGTCGATGCCGGGCGTTGCTGCGACGCCGGCCGTTTCGAGCAAGTGATGCGCGAAAGCTGCGCTGTCCTTGGCGTGTTGGCTGACGTCTGCATACACATAGAAAGCCCCCTCGGGTTCCGCAGGCACGTCAAAGCCGAGTGCCCGCAGGCCGGCGCAAAGCACGTCGCGTCGGCGGGCAAATGCGTCGCGTCGCTGTTCGAGGATTGCGATCGTCTCGGGCGTGAATGCGGCGAGCGCAGCGTGTTGAGCGGGCGTCGATGGGCTGATGAAGAAGTGCTGCGCGAGCTTTTCAAGATCGCGCACATAGGCTTCCGGCGCCACCAGCCAGCCGAGTCGCCAGCCAGTCATGCCGAAGTACTTCGAGAAGCTGTTGATCACGAAGCAGGGGTGAGGCATTGCGAGTGCGGTGCTGGGCGCTACGCCGTAGCTCAAGCCCTGATAGATCTCATCGACGATCAGTGCGCCATTGCGTTCCGAGACGAAGCCGGCCAGCTGCTCAAGCAATGCCGGCGAGATCAGCGTGCCGGTGGGGTTCGACGGGCTCGCCACCATCAGGCCGCGCGTATGCGCTGCCCAGGCTTGGCGGACCTGTTCGAGCGTCGGTTGGAAGGCGTCATGTGCGTGAACCGGCAGCGCCTGCGCGATGCCCTCAAACGCGCGTACGAAGTGGCGATTGCACGGGTAGCCGGGGTCTGGCACAAGCCACGCGTCGCCCGGCTGCGTGAGCGCTGCGAGCGCCAACAACAGTGCGCCCGATGCGCCCGCGGTGACGATGATTCGCGACGCGGGCACAGCAACGCCGAAGCGTGTCGCGTAGTAAGCCGAAATCGCCTCGCGAAGCGCCGGCAGGCCCAGCGCGGGTGTGTAGCGGACCTGGCCTTGGGCGAGGAAGCGCTGGGCGGCGTCGACGACCGGTGCGGGTGTCGGGAAGTCCGGCTCGCCAACCTCCATGTGGATGATGTCGCGTCCGCTCGCTTCGAGTGCCTGCGCGCGGGCGAGCAACTCCATCACATGGAAGGGTTCGATTTCACGTGCACGGCTTGCGAGGGGGCCGGCAGATAGCGTTGGGGTGTGTTCGGACATGGCATTACTGTACGCCGCTCGGGGCGCCAAAGAAAAAGCGCCGCCCGAGGGCGGCGCCTGATGCGTGGCTTTGAGATTCAGCTGCCGATCGCTTCTTCGAACAACTCGCGTTGCAAGGCAAGCGTGCGCGGCAAGCGTGCGCCGAGCTTGTCGAACCACTCCTTGTGCAGGCCCAGTTCGCTGCGCCACGCGCGCGCGTCGATCGCGGTCAGTGCTTCAAACTCTTCGCGCTTGATGCCAAGCCCGGACCACTGGATGTCCTCGTACTTCGGCATCCAGCCGAGCGCAGTCTCGCGTGCGCCGACGCCGCCTTTGGCGCGATCGACGATCCATTTCAGCACGCGCATGTTGTCGCCGAAGCCGGGCCACATGAAGTCACCGTTCTCGTTCATGCGGAACCAGTTAACGCAGAAAATGTGCGGCGCGTGCTCGACCGTGTGGCCGATCTTCAACCAGTGGTTGAAGTAGTCGCCCATGTGGTAACCGCAGAACGGCAGCATCGCGAACGGATCGCGGCGTACGACGCCTTGCTGGCCGAACGCGGCGGCGGTGGTTTCCGAACCCAGCGTGGCGGCCATGTAGACGCCGAAGTTCCAGTTGAAGGCCTGGTACACCAGCGGCACGGTGGTCGCGCGGCGGCCGCCGAACACGAAAGCCGAGATCGGCACGCCCTTCGGGTCTTCCCAGTCGGCGTCGATCGACGGGCACTGGTTTGCTGGTGCGGTGAAGCGCGAGTTCGGGTGCGCTGCCTTGCGGCCGCAATCGGGCGTCCAGTCCTGGCCGGTCCAGTCGATCAGGTGCTGCGGCACTTCCTTGCTCATGCCCTCCCACCACACGTCGCCATCGTCGGTGAGTGCAACGTTGGTGAAGATCACGTTCGCGTGCAGGGTTGCCATCGCGTTGCGGTTGGTCTTCTCGTTAGTGCCGGGCGCGACGCCGAAATAGCCAGCCTCGGGGTTGATCGCGTAGAGTCGGCCGTCGGGGCCGGGCTTGATCCACGCGATGTCGTCGCCAACCGTGGTGACCTTCCAGCCGTCGAAACCTTCCGGCGGAATCAGCATTGCGAAGTTGGTCTTGCCGCATGCAGACGGGAAGGCTGCTGCGACATAGCTCTTCTCACCCTGCGGGTTCTCGACGCCGAGGATGAGCATGTGCTCGGCGAGCCAGCCTTCGTCACGCGCCATCGTCGAAGCGATACGCAGCGCGAAGCACTTCTTGCCCAGCAGAGCATTACCGCCGTAGCCGGAGCCGTACGACCAGATCTCGCGCGTCTCGGGAAAGTGGCAGATGTACTTGGTGGTCGGGTTGCAGGGCCAGCGGGAATCCTTCTGCCCCGGTTCGAGCGGCGCGCCGATCGAGTGCAGGCAGGGCACGAAGTCGCCGTTCTCGCCGAGCACGTCGTACACCGCGCGTCCCATGCGGGTCATGATCCGCATGTTCACTACCACGTAGGGTGAATCGGTGATCTCGACGCCGATCTGCGCAATCGGGCTGCCCAGCGGGCCCATCGAGAACGGGACCACGTACAGCGTACGGCCGCGCATGCATCCGCTGAACAGGCTGTTCAGCGTGGCTTTCATCTTCTCCGGCGATTCCCAGTTGTTGGTCGGGCCGGCGTCATGCGGGTCGGAACTGCAGATGTAGGTGCGGTCTTCGACGCGCGCCACATCGGACGGATCGGACCACGCGAGGAAGGAATTCGGCCGCTTGGCAGGATTGAGGCGGATCATCTGACCCGCTTCGACCATCTCGTCGCACAGGCGGGCCGACTCCTCCTCGGAGCCATCGCACCACATGATCCGATCGGGTTGGGTGAGGGCGGCCACTTCGGCCACCCATTGTTTGAGGCGGGCATGGCGGACGAAGGCAGGCGCCGCACTGAGCGCCGCTTCGGGAAGGCGTGTAGTCATGAGTCTCTCCTGGTTACCACGTGTTCGATGGCACGCCCGGCCCCCTCGGAGGAGATCCGACCGTGGCCCGGCGTCGGTGGGAGGAGAGAAACGACGCTGGAGCACCCGCACGAAAACTTTTGTTTTTCGGGTGTGCGGGCTGGAAGTTCTGCTTGAACAGTTGTTTGAAGTCTACGCCGCGGGTCTGATCAGCACAACTACGTACTTCACCCAGTGTCGCTGGCAACTAGAATCCTGCCGCGAACTCGAATAACCCGGATTTTGTCGCGTACGCGACAGAACACCGCTCAGGGAGACACCGATGGACGACCGCCTCAAAGCCGCTGCACTCGAATATCACCGCGCCGGGCGCCCCGGCAAGATTGCAGTGACGCCGACCAAGGCGCTGACAAACCAGCAGGATCTTTCGCTCGCTTACTCGCCCGGGGTCGCTGCGGCCTGCGATGCCATCGTCGCCGACCCGGCCGAAGCCAGCACACTGACTGCGCGCGGCAACCTGATCGGCGTGGTGACCAATGGCACGGCAGTGCTGGGTCTTGGCAACATCGGGCCGCTCGCGGCCAAGCCGGTGATGGAAGGCAAGGCGGTGCTGTTCAAAAAGTTTGCCGGCATCGACGTCTTCGATCTCGAATTTTCGCAGCCGGACCCGGACAAGCTGATCGAGACGATTGCCTCGCTGGAGCCGACTTTCGGCGGCATCAACCTCGAAGACATCAAGGCCCCCGAGTGCTTCTACATCGAGCGCGAATTGCGCAAGCGGATGAACATTCCGGTCTTCCACGACGACCAGCACGGCACCGCGATCGTGGTCGGCGCGGCGCTGCTGAATGGCCTGCATCTACTTGGCAAGGATTTGTCGCAAATCAAACTTGTGACCTCGGGTGCGGGCGCCGCGGCGCTCGCCTGCCTCGATCTGTTGGTGATGCTGGGGATTCCGGTGGAGCACATCTGGGTAACCGATATCGAAGGGGTGGTCTACGAAGGGCGCCCGGTGTTGATGGACCCTGTGAAGGATCGCTTCGCGAAGAAGACCGACGCCCGCACGCTCGCCGATGTCATCGAAGGCGCCGATGTATTCCTTGGTCTCTCGGCGGGCGGCGTGCTCAAACCGGAGATGGTGGCGAAGATGGCGCCCAACCCGGTGATCCTCGCGCTGGCGAACCCGACGCCGGAGATCCTGCCGGAGCAAGTCAAAGCGGTGCGCGATGACGCGATCATCGCGACCGGCCGTTCGGACTATCCGAACCAGGTGAACAACGTGCTGTGCTTCCCGTTCATCTTCCGCGGTGCGCTCGACGTGGGTGCGACCACGATCACCGACGAGATGAAGCTCGCTGCGGTGCGCGCGATCGCCGAGCTGACCCGCGCCGAGCAAAGCGACATTGTCGCAGCCGCCTACGGCGAGAAGGTGGTCGGCTTCGGGCCTGAGTACATCATTCCGAAGCCCTTCGACCCCCGCCTGATCGTCAAGATTGCGCCAGCGGTGGCGCAGGCGGCGATGGATTCCGGCGTCGCGACACGACCGATCACCGACTGGGAAGCCTACCGGCAGAGCCTGAACAATTTCGTGTGGCAATCCGGCCTGATCATGAAGCCGGTGTTTGCCGCCGCGAAGCGGGCGCCCAAGCGCATCATCTTCGCCGAGGGCGAATCGGAGCGGGTGCTGCGCGCCGTGCAAACCGTGGTGGATGAGGGGCTTGCGCGGCCGATCCTGATCGGGCGGCCGGACGTCATCGCCCGCTACATCGAACGCTTCGGTCTGCGCCTGCGGCCCGAGCTCGATTTCGAAATGGTCAATCAGGATGACGACCCGCGCTACCGCGAACTGTGGACCCACTACCACGCGCTGATGGAGCGGCGCGGTGTGTCGGTGGAGTACGCGAAGCGCGAAGTGCGCCGACGCGCGACGTTGATCGGCGCGCTGATGCTCAAGTTCGGCTATGCCGACGGCCTGATCTGCGGCACCTCGGGGCTTCACCAGGTGCACCTGAAGTTCGTCGAGACGGTACTCGGTCGCGCCGAGGGCGTTGGCAGCTGCTATGCGATGAACCTGCTCGCGCTGCCGGGCCGCACGGTGTTCCTGTGCGACACCTACATCAACTACGACCCGAGCGTCGAACAACTGGTCGAGATGACCTGCCTCGCCGCGGAAGAGGTGCGCCGCTTCGGCATCCAGCCGCGCGTCGCGCTGCTGTCGCATTCGAGTTTTGGCACCGACGACACGCCGACCGCCGAGAAGATGCGGCGGGCGCTGGCGCTGCTGCATGAACGCCATCCGGGCCTTGCGGTGGAAGGTGAGATGCATGGCGATGCGGCGCTTGATGCCGGCATCCGCCTGCAGGTGTTCCCGAACGCCCGCATGCGCGAGGACGCGAATCTGCTGATCTTCCCGACGCTGGACGCAGCCAACATCGCCTTCAACCTGCTGAAGACTTCGGCGGGAGATGGCATGACGGTGGGCCCGATCCTGCTCGGCTCGGCCAAGCCGGTGCACATCCTGACGCCGACCGCGACGGTGCGCCGCATCGTGAACATGACCGCGTTGACGGTGGTGGAGGCCGGGCAGTCGCGCGGCCGATAACTTTGCCGCAGCGTGCGGCGTGAATGCGCTAAAGCTGGTGCCGCACGATGCCGCAAATCCTCTCAGTGGCCATGGGGCCGGGGAGGCGGGATGGAAGACCGGGCGGCACCGGTTCTAACTGGCGGCGGCGCGCGCGCTGCTTACCAGGTTGGCGTGCTGTGGGCGATTCGCGAGCTCACCGGGCGCAGCCGGGCGAACCCGTTTCCGATCCTGTGTGGCACCTCGGCCGGCGCGATCAACGCCGTGGCGCTCGCATCGTATGCCGACAATTTCGATGGCAGCGTGCGCCGGCTCGCGTGGATCTGGCGCAACTTCCATGCGCACCACGTTTATCGCGCAGACGCATTTGCGGTGACCAAGTCGGCGCTGGCCTGGGGTGGCACGCTGCTGTGGGGCTGGCTGTTGCGGCGCGGGCCGAAATCCTTGCTGGACAATCAGCCGCTGCGCGAATTGCTGGCCTCGCGCTTGGACTTTGCGGGCATCGGGCGCGCGATCGACAGCGGTGCACTCTATGCGCTCAGCGTCACCTGCTCCGGCTACGCCACCGGCGAGAGCCTGACCTTCTATGAAGCGGCGCGCGAGGTGTCGCCGTGGCGGCGTGCCGCGCGCGTGGGCGTGCCGGCGCGGCTGGGGGTCGAGCATCTGATGGCGTCCAGCGCGATCCCGTTCGTGTTCCCGGCGATCAAAATCAATCGCGAGTATTTCGGCGATGGCTCGATGCGCCAGCTCGCGCCGGTTTCCCCGGCGGTGCATCTGGGGGCGAGCCGCATCCTCGTTGTGGGGGCGGGGCGCGCCAAGGACGAAACCCGTCGCGCGCGTGGCGATCGCTACCCGACGCCTGCACAGATCGCAGGCCATGCCTTGTCGTCGATCTTCCTCGACGGCCTCGCGGTCGATCTTGAACGTCTCGACCGTATCAACGCGACGGTGGGCAAGATCCCCCCGCCACTGCGTGCGGAGCTGGGCATACCGCTCAAGCCGATCGAGACGCTGGTGATTTCGCCGTCCGAACGATTGGACTATCTCGCTGCGCGCCATTTCCACGCCCTGCCGCGCCCGATGCGGATCATGCTGAGGGGGGTCGGCGCGGGCGGTCGGGCGGGCTCGACGGTGTTGTCCTACCTGCTCTTCGAGCGCTCCTACACCCGCGCGTTGATCGACCTTGGCTATCGCGACGCGATGATGCGGCGCTCGGAGCTGATCCGCTTTCTTCGCTTGGATCCGGCCGGCGTGAAGTTTGAAACGCGTCAGCGCGCGAGTGGTTTTGGTGCCATGACGCCGGAGCAAAATCTTGAGATTCAGTCTGAAATGAGTGAGCTATCGTCTTAATCTGCTAGAGAAATTGCTAGAATCCAGCTATCTAGAAGTGAGTCCGGCCTGCCTGCTGCCGGATGGGGAGAAGTAATGCAGAAAATCAAGCTGATCACCGCGCTCGTATTCGCGGCAGCAATCGCGGCAATGCCCGCGCAGGCGAAAGAATCCCACGCGAAGACGCCGGCCAAGAAAACGGCAACCAAAACGGCCACGAAAGCG
Source organism: Niveibacterium sp. (assembly GCF_041909475.1). NCBI lineage: Bacteria > Pseudomonadati > Pseudomonadota > Betaproteobacteria > Rhodocyclales > Rhodocyclaceae > Niveibacterium > Niveibacterium sp. The sequence goes on from NZ_JAYRDJ010000040.1 coordinate 33,129, forward strand.
TCTTCGACCCACCGCAGCCGTACCGTCAAAGCCTCGGTCAGCAGCAAGAAGGGCAAACGCGTCAGCCCGGCCAAGGCCTTGTATCGCGACATGAAGTCCGCCAAGACGGCGCCGGTGCGCGCCGTGCCGGTGAGTCTCGATCGCGAGGGCAACCCCTTGCTGCAATCCAATGCCTTCATGGTGCAGGACCTCGGTACAGGGAAAGTGCTGCTGGAGCGCAACGCGGAATCGGTGGTACCGATCGCGTCGATCACCAAGCTGATGACGGCGATGGTGGTGCTGGATGCCAAACTCTCGCTCTCCGAGACGCTGACGGTGACGGACGAGGATACCGACAAGCTGAAGAACACCACTTCGCGCTTGGTCGTCGGAACCGAGCTGACGCGCGAAGAGATGATTCACCTCGCGCTGATGTCGTCGGAGAACCGCGCGGCCGCGTCGCTTGGGCGAAATTACCCCGGCGGCATCAACGCCTTCGTATTTGCGATGAACCGCAAGGCGCAGGCGCTGGGGCTTTCGGAGACGGTGTTCCACGACTCTACCGGCCTCAACCCGCAGAACGTGTCGTCCGCGCGCGATCTGGCGAAGATGGTTACCGCAGCCTCGCATTACCCGCTGATCCGCCAGTTCTCGACCGATGACGAAGAGACGCTGCCGATCCGCGGACGTGACCAGACGTTCCGCAACACCAATGCACTGGTGCGCAGCCCGGACTGGCAGATCGGCGTTTCGAAGACTGGCTTCATCAATGAGGCCGGCCGTTGTCTGGTGATGCAGGCTTGGCTGGCTGAAAAGCCGATGGTGATCGTGCTGCTCGATTCGGTCGGCAAGTTCACGCGTGTTGCCGATGCGCAGCGGATCAAGCGCTGGGTCGAGAGTGCGCTGGCGCATCAGGGCGGTGCTCGCCTGCCGGCCGGTTAATCGGAACTGATCGCAAAAAAAGCGCGCCGAGGCGCGCTTTTTCGTTTCAGCGGCTGCGCTTAGCGGCGCGGCTCGCGCGTCGGGCGGGCGCTCGGCGGATTGTCGAGTTTCAGATAGCCGAGCGTGGACGAGATTTCTTCCGCGGTGTCACGTACCAGCGGTGCCCAGTCCGGATTGAAGCGCTCGGCGGGCGTAGACAGCGACAGGCCGGCAACCAGCTCGCCTGAATCATCGCGAATGCCCGCAGCGATGCAGCGAACGCCGTTCTCCACTTCGTCCATGTCGTAGGCGACGCCATGCCGGCGAACGCGTTCGAGTTCTTTTTCGAGCGCCGGCAGCGTGGTGATCGACGCGGGAGTGGACGGCGGCAAGCCGGTGCGCCGCGCGTACTCCGCAACGCGGCTGGCACTCTCTTCAGCGAGGAAGAGCTTGCCGGTGGCAGTGGTGTGCAGCGGCGCGCGGGCGCCGACGATATGAACCACCCGCACGGCGGAACGGCCGCTCGAGGTGCGTTCGACATAGACGATGTCGTCGCCGTCGCGCATACCGAGATTCACGCTCTCGCCAGTGGCCAGATGCAGCTTCTGCATCGCATCGACCGCGGTTTCGCGGACCGAGATGCGCGACTTAACCACATTGCCCAGCTGCAGCAAGCGGATCCCGAGCCGGTACACCCCTGCGTCAACCCGTTCGACAAAGCCGCGTGCCGTCATGGCGGCCAGGATGCGATGTGCGGTGGACGGATGCAGGCCCGTCTCCGCTGCGAGTTGCTTGAGCGCGATCGGATCGGGATGTTTTGCCAGCGTATCGAGCAGATTCATCATCCGTTCGATGACCTGGATCGAGGAGGCTTTAGGTTCTTCGGCAGCCACGTTGCATGCAGTCTTTGTTCTGGAATACGGTTGATAATATCGCAATGCGGGATGTTTCGCCCTATGAAATCGCATTGGAGTACAGTTCGAACTGATCTGCTCGGCGCGTCGACCGCCCGGCGCATGTGCCGCGACGTGCCCTCGCCACGAAGGACGCCCGCCATGCCAAGACCGATTGTCGTCTCGCTCGAATCCGCCTCACTACCCGTCGTGATCCCACGCCCGACGTGCGCGCATGAGTGGCGCGACCACGCGCGAACCGCGGTCGCCGAGGTGGTCGAAAGGCTTGCGGGCGCGCAGGTGGCGCTTATCAACAAGACCTCGCTGAGTGCGGCTGTGTTGGCGCAGCTGCCCGATCTGCGCATGATTTCGGTGTCGGCGACCGGCACCGACAACGTCGACCTGGCGGCCTGCCGTGCGCAGGGGATCGTGGTCAGCAATGTGCGCGATTACGCGGCCGATACCGTGCCGGAGCATGCCTTGCTGCTGATGATGGCGCTGCGGCGCAATCTGCTGGCGTATGTCGAGGACGTGCGCAGCGGCCGCTGGTCGCGAGGCACGAGTTTCGGCCTCTTCGATCGCCCGGTCGCCGATCTGAACGGCGCCGTGATCGCGATTGTGGGCCACGGTTCGCTGGGTGATGGCCTTGCGCGGCGGGCCGCAGCGCTAGGCATGCAGGTGCTGCAGGTGGAACGCAAGGGGCTTTCGGTGGCGCGGCCGGGCTACACCTTGTTCGACGAGGCCCTGGCGCAAGCCGACGTGGTGTCGCTGCATTGCCCGCTCAACGAGCAGACGCGCAAGCTGTTCGGTGCCGCGGAGTTTGCCCGCATGAAGCCTTCGGCGGTGTTGATCAACACCGCACGCGGAGGCCTGGTGGATGAGCCAGCGCTTGCCCAGGCGCTGCGCGAGGGGCGCATCGCGGGTGCGGCCACCGATGTGCTGTCGCAAGAGCCGCCGCCGGCCGACCATCCGTTGCTGGCGCCCGATATTCCCAATCTGATCGTCACGCCGCACATGGCGTGGGCCTCGGCGGCGGCGATGCAGCGCCTAGCCGATACTGCGGTGGCGAACATCGATGCTTTTCTGCGCGGCGAACCGGTGAGCCGGGTTGCGTGATGACTCACGACTGGCACGCGTGCACACCGGAAGACTGCACGGCCGCCCTGGGGGCCGACACCAATAATGGGCTTTCGGCCGACGAGGTGGCGCGGCGACTTGCTGCTGATGGCCCGAACCAGCTTCGCGGCAAGCCGCCAAAGTGCTTCATCGAGCGCTTCCTGACGCAGTTGCGTGAGCCACTGATCTACATCCTGCTCGGCTCCGGCGTATTGGCGCTGGCCTTGCAGGAGTGGGTGGATGCGAGCGTGATCTTCCTCGTCGTGTTGATCAACGCAGTGGTCGGCGCGGTGCAGGAGGCGAGGGCGCATTCCGCGATTGCCGCGCTCGCGCGCCAGGTGTCCGCCCTGGCCGGTGTGCTGCGCGACGGCGAACGGCTACGTATCGAGTCCTCGGGGCTGGTCGCGGGCGATATCGTGCTGCTTGAGGCTGGTGACCGTGTGCCAGCCGATCTGCGCCTGCTCAGGGCGCGGGATCTGGTGGTCGACGAGGCGATGCTGACGGGCGAATCGTTGCCGGTCGGAAAGTCGAGTATGGCCGTGGCGCAGGACGCTGCGTTGGTCGATCGTCACTGCATGGCCTACGCCGGCACGCTTGCGCTGCAGGGCACGGCGACCGGGCTGGTCGTGGCGACGGGGTCGCGCACCGAGCTGGGCCGCATCGCCGCCTTGATCGACGCGGCGCCGCTGATCGCGACGCCGCTGACGCGCCGCCTCGCGGCCTTCTCGAACCTGATGCTGTGGATCATCCTGGCCCTCGCCGGCCTCACGTTTGCCGTCGGGCTGCTGCGCGGCGAATCGGTGCAGGACATGCTGATGGCTGCCGTGGCGCTTGCCGTGGGGGCGATACCTGAAGGGCTGCCGGCGGCGCTGACGATCACGCTGGCGATCGGCGTGGGGCGCATGGCGCGGCGCGCGGCGGTGGTTCGCCGTCTGCCGGCGGTGGAAGCGCTGGGCAGCGTCACGGTGATCTGTTCGGACAAGACCGGCACGCTGACGCAGAACCGCATGACGGTAACCGAGCTGCTTGTCGGCGGCTTCGACTACACCCTGCATGGTGCGGCGGGTGACGAAAATGGCGAGATCCGTCCTGCCGGGGCCGCGCCGACGGAGAATCGTGCGCTGCAACCGCTTCTGCTGGCCGGCGTGTTGTGCAACGACGCCCAGATGCGGCGCGAGGCGGGGCAGTTGGTGTTCAGCGGTGATCCGACCGAGTGGGCGCTGCTGCTCGCCGCGCTGCGCGGGGGGCTGGATGTCGACACGCTGCGGCTGCGATATCCGCGGCTCGACGAGCTGCCCTTCGATGCCCGCTTCCAGTACATGGTGACGCTCAACGCCGGGCCCGAAGGCCATCGCATGTGGGCCAAAGGCGCGATGGAGCGTGTGCTTGCGCGTTGTCGCTACGCGCTGGATGCGCACGGTACGCCAGTCGCGCTGAACGCCGCGGCCATCCATGCGGCCGCCGACGAAATGGCGGCACGCGGCATGCGCGTGCTGGCCTTCGCCTACCGCACAGGCGGTGCGGTGCCACTGATGCGCGATGCGCTCGGCGACGACTGGGTGTTTCTTGGCCTGCAAGGCATGGTGGACCCGCCGCGCGGTGAGGCGGAAGAGGCGGTGGCGCGTTGCAAGGCCGCCGGCATCCGCGTCGTGATGATCACCGGCGATCACGCCGTGACCGCCGCCGGCATCGCAGGCGCGCTGGGCATCGGCGCCGCCGCACCGCGGGTGATGACGGGTCGCGAGCTGGCAGCGCTCGACGCCGATGCGCTGCGCGCTGTGGCAGAT
>NZ_JAYRDJ010000041.1:0-36685 GCF_041909475.1 Niveibacterium sp.
CATCGTGGTTCGAGAGGCAGCGTTTCTGAGCTACACTTATCCACAAGCCAACCTATGTCAGGTGGCTATCACCCCTGGTCAAAATTCAACGCGCACAGGTGGTCAGATTTAAACGCGCGCCGACAGGTATTGCAGCAGTTGCTCGCCACGTTCCTCGTTGCTGTTGAGCGCGGAGATCGAAGCAACGAACACCGTCGCGCCACCCGCCCGGAGGTTTTCCGGTATTCCGTACCAGTAGTTGATCGCCCCGATCGAATCGAACCCCATCATTCCGTGCACCAGAACAATCGGGTAGCGGGTCTGCGTATAGGTGTCGGCCGAAACCACCGGCGACAACAGCAGAGCCATGAAACACATGAACATGCGCAAGCGTTTGTGATTCACCTTCTCCTCCTTCAGGTGTTTGTTGTGGTTTTCCGTACGCCTTCGTAGTGCACATAAAACTGCAAGGAACATGCTTTCAGCATCAAGCGAACCCGTTTTCAAGCCGCACTCAACGCCAATCGCACGAACACGCGCTCCCTATGGGCACTCCGACAACCCCGGATTTATTGGTATAGCGGCGAACAGGGCGTTGTCACGTTGCAATGCGGTAGCGGCATCGCAGCGTACGGTTCGGTATGCTCATCAGGCGTGTAGATGCCGCACCGATAGTTGCAATCTGCAACTTAAAAAATACTTTCAGCGGATCGCACCAGGAGTACCTCCGATGCTCGCCACGACACTTAGAACCCTCGGTGAAAGCTTCCTCGCCGCCGAACAGCGGACGATTCGCGAGCTCATTGACTGCAGTCAGAGCCAGGCGAGTGTCCTGCTACGCATTGCGCAGGCCGGCACGATCGGCATGCGCACTCTGGCGCGTCAGACCGGACTGGAGAAGACGGCGTTGACCCGTATCACCGACGCGCTGGAGGCAAGGGGTTGGATAAGCAAGCAGCCCGATCCGGTGGATGCGCGAGCGCTGCTACTCGTGACAAGCCCAAATGGTCTGCGGATCGCGCGTCAACTCGGCGAAAGGCTCGACACCGCCGCACTGGCACTGATCGGCGGCCTTGCGCCGGCCGATCGAGCAGCCGCCGAGCGCATCCTGAATCGCCTCTGCGCGCTGCTCGATACGGATGCCCGCGTGATGAAGCCGGAACTTGAGTAACATACGCGCCGGTTGCACCGGCCGGGGGGGCGGTGCCGTGATCCCACCGTGGACCGTTTCATGCGTCTTCTGCTTGCCGCGTCGCTGGTCGTATTCGCATTCGCTTCAACGATTGTTCGCGCCGAAGATCGCATCGTCAGGCTGGCGTCACTCGAGTGGCCGCCCTACACCGGTGCGAACATTTCCGAGGGGGGCACCGTCACCGATACGGTGCGCAGGGCGCTCGCTGCATCGGGCTACAAACTCATCGTCGAATACCACCCATGGCCCAAAGCCGTCGCAGTCGGCGAAACCGCCAAGGGCTTTGCCGGCTACTTCCCGAGCTACTACTCGTCGGACCGCGACCGCCGCACCGAACTATCGGACCCGATCGGCGAAAGCCCGCTTGGCTTTGCACAAAGAGCGGACTCGCCGAGCATCTGGGCCACGCTCGATGATCTGAAGTCGCTTCGTATCGGTGTCGTCGAGGGCTACATCAACACCACTGCACTTGACCGCAGGATCGCGAGTGGCGAGCAGAATTCCGATAGCACAAGCGACGACGTCAGCAATCTGATGAAACTCGCAGCGGGCCGCATCGACCTCGCGGTGATCGACTCGAAGGTGTTCGCCAACCTGATGGGCAACGACCACCGTCTCGTCGGCATGCGCGGCCAGCTCGTCATGAATTCGCGCCTGCTCGAACTCAAAAGCCTGCATGTCGCGTTTCGCCGTACGCCCGAGGGCAAGAAGCTCTCTCGCGCGCTGAGTGAAGGACTGCGCAAGATCGGCTATCAAGCGCCGGTCTTCAATCAGGGCAGCGACTAACACCGCACCCGGTCCGCATCCCAACGTACCTGCACAACCAACGATGAAGCTGTACTACGCGGACCAATTTGTGCTGCCGCTGCCCGAGGGGCATCGCTTCCCGATGGCGAAGTACCGGATGCTGCGTGAGGCACTGCTTGAGAGCGGGCGGTTCGACCCCGCTAATTTCTGCGTTCCCGCCGCCGCTGATGACGCGAGCCTGCTGCTTGCACACAGCCCCGATTACGTCCGCCGAGTGGTGTGTGGTGAGCTCGCAGCGGATGAGGTTCGACGCACCGGTTTTCCGTGGTCCCCTGAGATGGTGGAGCGTTCGCGCCGATCAACCGGTGCAACGATCGCTGCCTGCCGCAGCGCGCTGGAAGATGGCTGTTCTGCCAACCTTGCCGGCGGCACCCACCATGCCCATGCAGACTTCGGCTCCGGCTTCTGCGTGTTTAACGATGCAGCCGTTGCGGCACGCAGCGTTCTCGCCGAGGCACGGGTCACGCGCGTCGCAATCATCGACTGCGACGTCCATCAAGGCGACGGCACGGCCGCGATCCTCGCCGACGACCCGCGCGTGTTCACGTTCAGCATTCACGGCGCCAAGAATTTTCCCTTCCGCAAGCAACGCAGCGATCTCGACATCGAACTGCCGGACGGCACCAGCGATCTCGACTACCTCGCGGCACTGGCCGGCGGGCTGGCAACCGTCTTTGCCGAATCAAAACCCCAGCTGGTGATATACCTTGCTGGCGCAGATCCATTTGAAGGCGATCGTCTCGGACGCCTCGCTCTTAGCCGTGAGGGTCTTGCCAGCCGGGACCAAGCCGTCTTCGATGCCTGCATCGCCCACGGCGCTCGGCTTGCCATCGCGATGGCGGGCGGCTACGCCAACGATATTCGTGACACCGTTGCAATCCATTGCGAAACGGTTTGCCGCGCGCAGCAAAGCTTCTTCGGATCACCTGAATGAAGCTGCTTGGCGTCGACTTCACCTCCGCCCCCTCCCGCCGCAAGCCGATCACCGTTGCGCACGGTTTGCTCGACGGAGATCGGCTCGTTTGCGAACGCATCGCGATCTGCACCGACTGGCAGAGTTTCGAAGAAACGCTTCGCGCGCCCGGCCCTTGGCTCGGAGCCTTCGACTTCCCGTTCGGCTTGCCTCGCGATGGCGTGACCAGCCTCGCTTGGCCCATTCACTGGCCGGCGCTGGTTGCGCATTGCGCCAGCCTGGGTAAGGAGCGCTTCAAGGCTGCACTGAACGCCGATCGTGTCGCTCGCCCCCAAGGTGCGCGCTATCCGCACCGCGCCACGGACATCCCCGCGCGCAGCCACAGCCCCTTCAAGCTCGTGAACCCGCCGGTTGGAATGATGTTTCTTGAAGGCGCCCCAAGGCTGCTCGCGGCGGGCGTAACCATTCCGGGCATGCATGGCGGCGATCCAATGCGCATTGCGGTGGAGGCATACCCGGCGCTCGCCGCGCGGAAGATCAGCACGGCCTCGTACAAGAGCGACGAACGGGCCAAGCAGACCCCCGCGCGTGAATACGTACGGAGCCAGATTCTTTCCGCCCTGACCGACGGACAACTCACACCGGGCCTGAAGGTGAGTGCCCCAACGGATCTCATCGCGACAGCGCTGAACGATGGCAGCGGCGACTTGCTCGACGCAATCCTCGCGCTCACGCAGGCTGCCGCGGCATGGAACGCCCGCGACCATAACTACGGCCTGCCACTCGATTCCGACCCCATGGAAGGCTGGATCATCGGCGTGCCGCCTGTACAGCAGGAAAAATAATACTTGCAAAATCAAAAAATGAGATACACACTAACGGCTCGCCGAATTTCAAGCAGTGTGCAGTTGCAGTAGCTAGGCCCCGCAGCAGTTCTGCGTGCGGTTCTCCGGTTCTCGATCACGTCCGTCTTGATTTTCATTTTTTCCGGGTAAGGCGAATACCCAAATTTTTTCATCAGGACGCTAGATACATGGCTACCGGTACCGTTAAGTGGTTCAACGAATCCAAAGGCTTCGGCTTCATCACCCCGGATGAGGGCGGCGACGATCTGTTCGCGCACTTCTCCGCAATCCAGACCAAGGGTTTCCGCACGCTCGCCGAAGGCCAGCGCGTGAGCTTCGATGTCACGACCGGCCCGAAGGGCAAGCAAGCGTCGAACATCCGCCCCGAGTAATCAGCCACGGCTGATGCTTGTGAAAAGCCCGGTTCGCCCGGGCTTTTTTGTTGCCGCCCCAACCAAATTCGCAGACGTCCGGGTCTGCATCGGACAGGAGCCATGAATGGCGAAGGAAGAACTGCTGGAAATGAACGGTGTCATCGAAGAAGTGATGCCCGATACACGCTTCAAGGTGATTCTAGACAATGGTATCGGCGTGATTGCCTATGCCTCCGGCAAGATGCGCAAGCACCGCATCCGTATCCTCGCCGGCGACAAAGTGACGCTGGAAATGTCGCCGTATGACCTGACCAAGGGGCGGATCACCTTCCGTCACAAAGACGAACGTGGCCCCGCGATGGGCGCAGCGCCCGGCCACAACGGCCCGCGTCGCTGAGCATTCAGCCGGCACCGCAAAGCTGCCGAGCCTCCTGTGCGGACCCTCAGGGTCCGCACACCGCGTTGCGCTTCTCATGCAACGTTCAAACACCTCGACGTAACCAACAAGCCTCTTGGCACTGCGGCGCCGGAGGCAATGTTGCGCTTGCTCAGCCAAGCTCGCTGCCTTGACAGCGCGAGTTCCGCTATTGGTCAGATTGAATTCCTGAATTGGTGCAGTGCAAGAGCCAAATCTACACTTGCTCCAACCCGCCGGAAAGCAAACGCCGCGACAGACGGCACGCACCGGATCTGGAATCCACACCAAGGAACTTTGCCAATGAACCAAGAATTCAGCCTTCGCTTCCGTCACGCAGCTGGCGCCACCCTCAATGCCGACAGCCATTTCGCCGCTGCGGTTGACCATGCACGTACTGGCCGCTTTGAAGAGGCCGTCGAGGCCTTCCGCAAGGTACTGAGCTTCATGCCTGACCGCACTGAGGCTTGGCAAGGGCTTGGATACTGCTACCGTAAGCTGCGTAGCTTTGCGCAAGCGAACGAGGCTTACGGAGAGGCCCAGCGCCTCGATCCGTCCCGTGGTGCGATGTGGTTCAACGCACCGGTGGCGGCCATCGCCGTGCATTGATCGCCCTGGCCCTCCGGCAAAAAAAGATTCGACGACAACCCCGGCCGCATGCCGGGGTTGTCGTTTCTGCACAGCCATGACCCAAGCCCTAGAATGACGGTACTCAGGGAGGACCGGCACGTGGGCAGCGGAATGGCGAATTCGATACTTTCGACGGCAGCACTCCGAACAGTGGAGCTTGCCCACCAGGACGCGCATCCGACGCTCATGCAGCGGGCCGGCCGTGCTGCGGCCGATCTCGTCGAGAAGTTCCAGCTTTCGGACGGCCCGATCCTTGTAATGGCGGGCCCGGGCAATAACGGCGGGGACGGTCTGGTGCTGGCAACGGAATTGCGTCAGCGCGGCCGCCAGGTCGTGGTCGCATTCCTCGGCGACGAACAGCGACTCCCACCGGACGCCGCCGCAGCCATGACAGCATGGCAACAGTGCGGCGGGGAACTAGTAACCGAATTCAGCACAGGCGACTGGGTCTTGGCGGTCGACGCTTTGTTCGGCATCGGCCTTACCCGCGCGCTGACCGGCACTGCGGCGGACTGGATCAGCCGCTTCAACGCAATGTGCTGCCGACGGCTTTCGCTCGACATCCCCAGTGGCGTCGATGCCGACACAGGCCGTGTGCTCGGCTGCGCCGCGCGCGCAACCGATACGCTGAGCTTCATCGCCTGGAAGCCGGGTGTGATGACGCTGGACGGCCCAGATCACTGTGGCCAACTGCACTTGGCAACACTGGGCCTCGCTGTCGCCCGTCAGGACGGGAGTGGGCGACTGCTGGCCCGTGCGGACTTCACGCCTTGGCTCGCACCCCGTACACGCAACAGCCATAAAGGGCTCTACGGCGACGTCGGCATCGTCGGTGGTGCGGCGGGCATGGTGGGTGCGGCCTGGATCGCTGGCCGCGCCGCGCTGGCACTGGGCACCGGGCGCGTGTTTGTGGGCACGCTGGCGACCGATGCGCCGGGCATCGACCCCGCAACAGTCGAGCTGATGATGCGGCCTGCTCGCGAGCTGACGTCGCTCGCATCGGTACTGGCAATCGGACCCGGACTGGGCCAAAGCGAGGAGGCCCGTGCGCTGCTCCATGGCAGCCTCGCGTTTGCAGGGCCGCTAGTGCTCGACGCCGACGCACTGAATCTGATTGGCGCCGACGCTGCCCTGCAAACCCTGCTGAGTTCGCGTCAGCACAGCACGCTGATGACGCCCCACCCGGCTGAGGCCGCTCGCCTGCTTCAGTCAGCGACAACGGAAGTCCAGAACAACCGCGTCGCAGCGGCGCAAGCGCTTGCCATTCGCTATCGCGCACACGTCGCGTTGAAGGGTTGCGGCACCGTCGTCGCGCACCCGAACGGCACCTGGTCAATCAACACCAGCGGCAATCCGGGCATGGCCGTCGCAGGCATGGGGGACGCGCTGACCGGTTTCGCTGCAAGCCTGCTCGCGCAACACTGGCCCGCACCGGCAGCACTTGAAGCAGCGGTTCACCTGCATGGCGCGGCGGCTGATGCCCTCGTGGCGGAAGGGGTTGGACCGATCGGCATGCGCGCAAGCGAGGTGATTGATTCCGCGCGGCGCATCCGGAACGCCTGGACGATCAAGTCCACATGACCTCTCCCTACATCAAACACCGCCGGGCACACGATGGGCAGGGCTGACAGCGCCCACCCGGTGCGCGGCGTGCTGCTTTTTTGCGTCGCCGTCGTGCTCTTTGCCGGCCTTGATGCGACCGCCAAGCACCTCTCACAACGCTGGCCGGTCGGCATGCTGGCATGGGGCCGCTATGTGGTGCACTTCGTACTGATGACGGCTTTCCTCGCGCCGACATGGCGGGGGCGTCTGCTGGCAAGCAAGCGCCCGGTCCTGCAGAGCATTCGCGGCTTTAGCCTGGTCGTTGTCACCGTGCTTGCGATGGCGGCCTTCAAACGCATGCCGCTGGCTGAAGCGACCGCCCTGCTGTTCGCGTCGCCATTGCTGGTCGCTCTGTTAGCGCGCCCGATACTGGGCGAATACATTGGCAAGCTACGCTGGACCGCGGTGCTGCTCGGTTTTGCCGGTGTGATCATGCTGACGCGCCCCGGCAGCGGCCTCGACCCGATCGGCGTTGCCTGCGCCCTGGCGGCCGCGGTGGCCTACGCCGGTTATCAGTTGATGACACGGATTCTGAGCCACAGCAGCCACCCGGTCACGATGCTGTACTACACCGCACTGGCCGGCACGCTCACGCTTTCAATCGCGCAGCCGCTGATCGGCCCGCTGAGCTGGCCGGGTTGGGCCGACGGAAGCCTGATTGTCGCGCTGGGGCTTTTGGGTGGCACGGGCCACTACCTGCTCACCCGAGCGTTCCGCGAAGCGCCCGCCTCGCTGCTGTCACCACTGATTTACACGCAACTGATCTGGGCCGCCTTGCTTGGCTGGCAGGTGTTCGGCAACACGCCGTCGGCCGCCACCATAGCCGGGATGTTGGTCATCGGCGCGTCCGGCCTGATCATCGCTTACGACAGCACGCGCAGCCGATAGTCCGGCCGAACTACAGCACGGAGGCGAGTCGATTCAAGGCTTCCTGCAGCCGCGTGCGGCTACTGGCAGCGCCGAGCGATACACGGATACCGGCAGGTTCCGCGTGAATCGCAGCAGCGAAAGTTTCCGATGGCACCACCGCAACGCCGGCACGCCGCGCCAGATCGGCAACCCTCTGCGAATCGCGGCCGCGGACGAACGGTAGCCACAGGTGAGGTGAAGCGCTGGCACCTTCCAGTTCATTTCCAGTCAGAATCGTTCGCACAAGCTTCCAGCGTGCCGACAGCTCGCGCCGCTGGCGCTGCAGGCGCACATTTGCGGTGCCGTCCGCAATCCACCGACGCGCGATCTCGGCCCCCAGCGGAGAGATATACCAGTGCGTGTGGTGCTCCAATGCCTCCTGCCGGCCCTGTAACGCAGGGGGAAGCACGAGGTAACCCAGCCTCAGCCCCGGTGCCACGGTTTTCGACAGACCGCTAACGTGGCAGACACGCTCGGGTGCAAGGCTCGCGAGCGACGGCTGCAACACCGGCATCAGCGCGCCATACACGTCTTCCTCGATCAAGATCAGATCGTGGCGGCGCGCCACCGCGATGATCGCCTCACGTCGCGCCATGCTCCAGGTGCGAGCCGTGGGGTTATGCAGATTCGGCATGCAGACAACACATTTGAGGCCTTGCTGCGCAGCACGCTCCAGTGCGTCCGGCACGAGACCGTCCCGGTCCATTGGCAATGCGTGGAGTGTCAATCCACGGCTGCGCGCGATCGCCTTGAGGCCGGGCCAGCAAAGGCTCTCGCAACCGATCACGTTGGCGCCAACCGCCGCCAACGCAGCCTCCATCGCGTGCTGCGCGCCGGCACAGAGGACGATCTGCTCCGCCACGCACTTCACTGCATGCTCGGCTAGCCACACCTCCGCGGCCAGGCGATGCAGATGCAGATCCCCCGGCGTCGGGTAATCGACGAACCGCTCGAGGTCGCCCTCTTCCATCATTGCCGCAATGGCCTTCGCGAGCGCGTCGTCACCGGCGAGCTTGGGCGGCGTGTTGGTGGACAAGTCGATCAGCGTGTCCTGGGGCCGGTCGGCAAACGCAAAAAGCCGCGCTTCGGCCGCGCCACCTAGCACAAACGTGCCCCGCCCCACCTCGCCGCCGATCAGGCGTTGCCGCTCCGCTTCGCGATAGGCGCGCGTCACCGTGCTGACGTTGATCCCCAGTAGATCCGCCATCAGGCGATGTGTCGGCAAACGATCTCCCGCCTTCAGGCTACCTCGCCGAATCGCGTCGGCCAGTTGATCCACGATGGCACGGTAGGCCGGGCGATCAACACCTGAAAGCGTGGGCAGCCAAGTTGTCATGCACACAATCCAAAAAAATGTGCGTACAAAATGCCACGCATCACACACCACCACAAGCGGAGACGACGATGCGAATTTCACGCGACGACATCCTTCAGGCCATGACGCACGTGCGGCCGCTAGTGGCAGCAACACCGCAGTACCATTGGCCGCTTTTGAATGACGCACTCGGCTGCGACGCATTGGTCAAGCACGAGAACCACGCACCAACGGGCGCGTTCAAGATCCGCGGCGGCCTGAACTACTTCGCCCAGCTCGCCACGCAAGGCGGGCTGCGCGGCGTGGTGTGCGCGACACGCGGCAATCACGGCCAATCCGTGGCAATGGCGGGCGCGCTGCACGGCTTTGAAGTCCATGTCGTGGTGCCGAACGGAAACAGCAGCGAGAAGAACGCGGCGATGCGCGCACTGGGCGCCCGGGTCATTGAACATGGCAGCGATTTCCAGGCGGCACGTGAGCACGCAAGCGAGCTCGCAAGAACCCGCGGCTGGCATCAGGTGCCCGCGTTCCACCCGGCCCTTGTTGCCGGCGTAGCCACCTACGCCTGGGAGTTGCTGACAAGCCCGAATGTGCCTGATGTGGTGTACGTGCCGGTCGGCATGGGCTCGGGCTTGTGCGGCATGATCGCTGCACGTGATGCCCTCGGCCTGCGTACCGAAATAGTCGGGGTCGTGTCAGCGCACGCACCCGCTTATGCGCACGCATTCTTCAGTGGTGTCGACACGGAGGCTGCCGCCGAGACCCGCTTGGCAGACGGCCTCGCATGCCGCCGGACCGACCCGGATGCGCTCGCCATGATTCGTCGCGGAGCGAGCCGAATCGTCATGGTGAGCGACGATGAAGTCGCCAGCGCAATGCGGCTGCTATTCGCATGCACCCACAACGTCGCCGAAGGCGCTGGCGCCGCATCGCTTGCCGCCGCGCTACAGGAGAAGAAGGCACTCAGAGGCCGCCGCGTCGGCATCATCGTGACCGGAGGCAACGTGGACAGCCGCACTTTTGCCGATGTTTTAGGGCGTGACGCCGCACTCGCCGAGGCTGCGTGAACGCAACGCGCTGCCCGAAAACTGAGCTCGACGCCAACTTGTGGTGCGCCCCCGGCTGCGCGATGCGCATAGTCCTTGGCGATCGCCTCGCCGCCGTATACCGTAGCGCCTTGATGGAGCGGCTTTGATGCCGCGTACCGCCGCGCCCTGATCTACGGGCGCGATTGCCTGAAGGCCTGCCATGCAAATCACTGAACAACTCCGCGCCGAAATCCTGCGCAACGTCGCCGCTTCGCTTGCCGAAGACATCGGCACCGGCGACCTCACCGCTCGCCTGATCCCCGCCGACCGCAACGCCCGCGGCCGTGTCATTACCCGCGAAGCCGCCGTGCTGTGCGGTACCGAATGGTTCTCTGCCACCTTCGCCGCGCTTGAGCCGGACAGCACGATCGTCTGGCACGCAAAGGATGGCGACAAGGTCGAGCCCGGCCAGCTGCTGTGCGACGTGCTCGCAACCGCCCGCTCGCTGCTGACCGCTGAGCGCACCGCGCTGAACTTCCTGCAACTGCTCTCTGCGACGGCGACCACAACCAACGCCTATGTCGAGGCGGTTGCGGGAACGAAGGCGAAGATCGTTGATACCCGCAAGACCTTGCCAGGGCTGCGGCTCGCTCAGAAATACGCAGTCGCGGTCGGCGGTGGCACCAACCATCGCGTGGGGCTGTACGACGGCATCCTGATCAAGGAAAACCACATCCTCGCTGCAGGAAGCATCGCGAAGGCAGTTGAGGCCGCACGCGCGATCGCGCCGTCGAACGTGTTCATCGAAGTTGAAGTGGAAAATCTCAATGAACTGCGCGAGGCACTCGACGCGGGCGTTCGGATGGTACTGCTCGACAACATGTCGCTCGAAGAAATGCGCGAAGCGGTGAAGCTGACCGCCGGGCGCGCGGCCCTTGAGGCCAGCGGCGGCGTCGGTCTGGAAGGTGTTCGAGCGATTGCAGAAGTCGGTGTCGACCGGATCTCGGTCGGGAGACTGACCAAGGACGTACACGCGATCGATCTATCCCTGCGGCACACCGAACGCTGATGGGCGATCGCCTTCGTAGCATCAGTTTGGCTTGCGGCAGCCGCGCTTTAGGGCTATATATGCCGATCGACTTTCGCAGCCCCTCTTTGAACAGGTCAGTTCCGTAACGGAACGGCCCGGGAATCACCTCGATGTCCGTTTTCTTTGTTGCCTACTACATCGTTTCAATCATTGTTCTGGTGCTGCATTTCACTGGATTCCTGAACCGCCACAACCTTGAATGGTTGATCTACATCCTCGCGATCACGGTGTTTCCGGCAGTCATTTATCTGTAGCGATCGAACACCCAAAGAAAAAGCGGCCGGGAATCCCCGGCCGTTTTGATTTTTGGCTCAGCGTCGGGTGATCACGCAACACGCGCCGCAATGAATGCCTTGATCGCCTCCGCGTCCGCATCCATCACCTCGACGCGTTGCGGAAGCGCTTCGATCCCGTCGTAGCCCGCGGGACGCTCGGGCTGGCGACCGAGCGCCTCCTGAATCGTCTCCTCAAACTTCGCCGGCAAGGCCGTCTCAAGTACAACCATCGGAATGCCCGGCTCGCGGTGGTCGGCGGCAACCTTAAGGGCGTCCGCCGTGTGCGGATCAACGGTGACCTTGTAGCGAGTTTCCGTCGCACGAATCGTCGCAAGGCGATCCGCGTGCGAACTGCTGCCCGACACGAAACCGTAGTCTGCAATCTTCGCGAAGTACGGCGTCGCGGAGAGATCAAACGCCCCACCCGCATCCACCTTGGCCCACAGATCGCGCACGACGTCGGCGTTGCGGCCAACTAGGTCAAACACGAAGCGTTCGAAGTTGGACGCCTTCGAGATGTCCATCGAGGGGCTCGAGGTGGCGTGCGTTTCGGCGGTACCACGCGGGCGATAGACGCCCGTGCGGAAGAACTCATCGAGCACGTCGTTCTCGTTCGTCGCCAACACCAGTTTTCGGATTGGCAGCCCCATCATGCGCGCGATGTGGCCGGCGCAGATGTTGCCGAAGTTGCCGGACGGCACGGCGAACGACACCTCGTCGCCGGCCTTCTTGGTGACTGCGAAGTAGGCCTTGAAGTAGTACACCACCTGAGCGGAAACGCGCGCCCAGTTGATCGAGTTCACCGTGCCGATCGCATACTTGCGCTTGAACGCGAGGTCGTTCGACACCGCTTTCACGACATCCTGGGCGTCGTCGAACATGCCGCGGACGGCGATGTTGAAGATGTTCGCGTCCTGCAGCGAGTACATCTGCGCGCGCTGGAACGGACTCATGCGGCCATCCGGCGACAGCATGAACACACGCACACCACGCTTGCCCCGCATCGCGTACTCGGCCGCCGAGCCTGTATCACCCGACGTGGCGCCGAGGATATTGAGCGACTGCCCTGTCTTGTCCAGCGCGTACTCGAACAGGTTGCCAAGCAGCTGCATGGCCATGTCCTTGAACGCGAGCGTCGGCCCGTTGGAGAGCTCCAGCAGGTGCAGGCCAGGCTCCAGCGTGGTGAGCGGCGTGATCTCGCTCGCCTTGGCGGCATCGCGCGCATTGCAGTACACCGTCGCCGTGTAGGTGCGATTGATCAGCGACCGCAGGTCATCAGCCGGGATGTCATCGGCAAAACGTGACAGCACCGCAAAGGCGAGCTCCGGATAGCTCAGCGCACGGAGCGACTCGATCTCGTCGGTCGAAAAGCGCGGATAGCGCTCCGGCATCGCCAGACCGCCATCCTCCATCAAGCCGCCGAGCAGGATGTCGAGGAAGTGCATCGGCGCGGACTGGCCGCGCGTCGAAACGTAGTTCATCGCCATCTCAGTTGCCCAGCTCTTCCAGACGAATCTTGGTGACCGAGCCATCAACGGTGGCAAGCTGCTCGATACGCTCGATCGCGGCGACCACGTTGCGTTCCAGCACCTTGTGCGTCAACAGGATGATGCTGGCCTTGTCCACGCCTTCCGGCGGCTCCTTCTGGATCATGGCTTCGATCGAAATGCCATGATCAGCCAGGATGCGCGCCACATCGGCGAGCACGCCCGGGCGGTCGAACACCTGCATGCGCAGATAGAACGAGGTCTCGACGTCACCGATCGAAAGGATCGGCAACTCGAACACCTGGTCAGCCTGGAACGCCAGGTGCGGCACGCGATGTTCCGGGTCGGACGTATGCATGCGCGTCACATCGACGAGGTCGGCGACCACCGCGCTCGCGGTGGGCTCTGCGCCAGCACCACGGCCGTAGTACAGCGTATGCCCGACGGCATCGCCCTTGACGAGCACCGCGTTCATCACGCCTTCGACGCTCGCGATCAGACGGCGCTCAGGGATCAGCGTCGGGTGAACGCGCAGCTCCACACCACGCGGCGTGCGGCGCGTGATGCCGAGCAGTTTGATCCGGTAGCCGAGTTCTTCTGCGTAGGCGATGTCTTCGCGAGTCAGCCTGGAGATACCCTCGACATAGGCTTTGTCGAACTGCATCGGAATGCCGAACGCGATCGCGCTCATGATCGTCAGCTTGTGAGCCGCATCGACACCTTCGACGTCGAAGGTCGGGTCGGCTTCGGCATAGCCAAGCTCCTGAGCCGCCTTCAGCGCGGTATCAAAGGAGATCCCCTTGTCGCGCATCTCGGTCAGGATGTAATTCGTCGTGCCATTGATGATGCCGGCGATCCATTCGATGCGGTTGGCGGTGAGGCCTTCGCGCAGCGCCTTGATGATCGGGATTCCACCTGCGACGGCGGCTTCAAACGCCACCATGACGCCCTTCTTCTGGGCCGCGGCGAAGATCTCGTTACCATGCAGCGCCAGCAGCGCCTTGTTTGCAGTCACGACGTGCTTGCCGTTGGCGATCGCTTCCAGCACCAGCTCGCGCGCGATGCCGTAGCCACCAATCAACTCGACCACGATGTCGATTTCGGGATCGCGAACCACCTCGAACGCATCAGCCGTGACGCGAGCCTTGTCGCCCACGACCTTGCGAGCGAGTTCCACATTGCGGTCTGCTACCGACGCAATTCGAATGGGACGCCCGGCACGACGCGTGATTTCTTCCTGATTCCGGGACAGCACGGTAAATGTGCCGCCACCGACGGTCCCAATGCCCAGCAGGCCAACGTTGATCGGTTTCATGACAGGTGTTTCTTGAAATTGATGGAGGGATTGATCGAGCTTCTGCGGAAAAGGAAGCGGCACGCGCCATCGTGCTGCGTATCCGGTTCAGGCAACGCAATGCAACTTGCCGAGCAGGATGCTTCCACGCTCAGAGCCGGGGCCAGGCGGTGACCTGCTCCCGGTGAGCGAGACGACCCGTTGGTGACAAGGTCGTCAAAGAGATACTTCTCGCCGAAAGCGGAATCCGCACGGTTCCGAACGACGGCTAACAGCTTGTGAGACGCCGCCAGATTGCCGGCGACGTCCGTAAAAGGCGACAGTTTAGCGTTTTCAACCGCCATGCCGCTTCCGATATTGCTCCAGGAAGCGTGCGATACGCCCGATTGCCTCGCGCAGGTCGTCTTCGTGCGGCAAGAACACCACCCGGAAATGGTCTGGCGTCGGCCAGTTGAAGCCGGTTCCCTGCACGACCAGCACCTTCGATTCCTCAAGCAACTCGAGAATGAACTGTTGGTCGTTTTCGATCGGGTAGAGCTTGGGATCGAGACGCGGGAAGCAGTACAGCGCGGCCTTTGGCTTGACACAGCTCACCCCAGGAATCTGATTGAGCAGGTCTACGGCGATATCGCGCTGACGCGTCAGGCGGCCGCCGGGCGCAACGAGATCCTTGATGCTCTGATAGCCGCCCAGCGCCGTCTGGATGGCAAGCTGACCCGGCGTGTTCGAGCACAGGCGCATCGAGGCCAGCATGTTGAGCCCTTCGATGTAATCAGCCGCCCGCCGCTTTTCGCCAGACACCACCATCCAGCCTGCGCGATATCCACAGGAGCGGTAGTTCTTCGACAGCCCGTTGAAGGTAACGAAGAGCACGTCGTCGGCGAGCGAAGCGATGCTGGTATGTACTTCGCCGTCAAAGAGTGTCTTGTCGTAGATCTCGTCTGCAAACACGATGAGGCCATATTCGCGGGCAATGTCGACGATGCCTTGCAGCGTTTCCACCGGATAAAGCGCGCCGGTCGGATTGTTCGGGTTGATCACCACGATGCCCTTGGTGTTGGGCGTGATCTTGCGGCGGATGTCCTCCAGATCGGGCAGCCAGCCCGACGCCTCGTCGCACAGATAGTGGCGCGGTGTACCACCGGACAGGCTCACCGCTGCGGTGTAGAGCGGGTAATCCGGCGCAGGCAGCAACACCTCGTCGCCCGAGTTCAGCAGGGCCTGCATACTCATGACGATCAGCTCGGAGGCGCCATTGCCGATATACACGTCATCCACAGTAACGCCGGCAATGCCCTTCTCCTGCGTGTAGTGCACGATCGCCTTGCGCGGCGCGAATAGCCCCTTGGAATCGGTGTAACCCGCGGCATCGGGCAGGTTGCGGATCATGTCCTGCACGATCTCGTCGGGGGGCAGCAGGCCGAACGGGGCGAGGTTGCCGATGTTCAGCTTGATGATCTTCTGCCCTTCTTCCTCCATCTGTCGGGCACGCGCCAGCACCGGGCCGCGGATGTCGTAGCAGACGTTGGAGAGCTTGGCCGACTTATGAAGCGGGCGCGCGGCGCGGGCAGCGGCCACCGGCTCGAGTCCGTGTTCGCCCGTAATCCGCAACAGATTTCCCGCAGTCATAGTCTTCTCCAAGCGTCATCCGGCCCGGTCAGTACGCCAAGGCACGGCAAATCAAAAGGTTATAATCGTAGCCAAGCCTCACCACTGCCGCAATCGCGGTGCAACAAACGATGAAACTCAACCTCGATCTGTCGGCTGGAACCAACGTTGTCACCGCTCACGGCGCTGGGTTCATTGCAATCAATGGCCAGCGTCATTCGACCAGCCTGATTGTCGGGCCACAGTTGCTGGACACCGCGTGGGGCAAGGATCGCTTCGAATCACTCACGCTCGACGATTTTGCCGCGCTGGCAGCTCACGGAGCGGTCATCACCCTGGTTGGCACCGGGCAACGTCAGCGCTTCCCGTCACCACAATTGCTGCGCCCCCTGATCGAGGCTCAGCGCGGTTTCGAAATCATGGACACCGCCGCTGCCTGCCGGACCTACAACATCCTGGCAGCGGAAGGTCGCAAGGTGATCGCCGCAATGGTCATTGAATCAGCAGCTTAGCGACAGCCACTTTTCAGCCATTTGCGGGGCACGATCCGGCTCGGCTACTCTGACGCGGAATCCACTCACGGAGACCGCGATGGCAGGATTGGCAGCACCCGATTTCTCCCTCCCCGCGACCAGCGGAAAAACCATCAGCCTCCGCGACCTCGCGGGTCGCACGGTGGTGCTCTACTTCTACCCCAAGGACAACACGCCCGGCTGCACGACCGAGGGTGAGCAGTTTCGCGACTTGCACGACGAATTCGCGAAACACAATGTCACGGTGCTGGGCGTTTCGCGCGACAGCATCAAATCGCACGAGAACTTCAAGAGCAAGAAGGAATTCCCTTTCGATCTGCTGTCTGACCCGGACGAGACACTCTGTGAAGCCTTCGGCGTCATGAAGCTGAAGAACATGTACGGCAAGCAGGTTCGCGGCATCGAACGCAGCACCTTCGTCATCAACGCGAAAGGAGAAATCTGCCGCGAGTGGCGCGGCGTCAAGGTTCCCGGTCACGCGCAGGCAGTGCTCGACTTCGTCGCATCGCTCTGACCCCTTCTGTCTTTCGAACTCACGCGGAAGCTCTAGCTCATGAACGCAAAACGCCAGCCAGCCAGCACAGCCGCCAAGACGAAACTCTTCGTGCTCGATACCAACGTGTTGATGCACGACCCGAACTGTCTTTACCGGTTCGAAGAGCACGACATTTTCATCCCGATCCAGACCCTGGAAGAGCTCGACGCCCACAAGAAGGGTATGTCCGAAGTGGCGCGCAACGCGCGTCAGGCAAGCCGCATGATGGACGACATCGTGACCTCGGCGCCGGACGGCATCGAGACCGGCATTGATCTGACCGAGCCTTCGCGCGAGCTTGCGACCGGCCGGCTATTCCTGCAAACCGAAGCGATTCCGATCGAACTGCCGGTCAACGTACCGACCGCAAAGACTGACAATCAGATCCTGGCCGTCGTACACCACCTGGCCACCAAAGCCCCGAAGCGACCGGTGATCCTAGTGTCGAAAGACATCAACATGCGGATCAAAGCCCGCGCGATGGGCCTCGAAGCGCAGGACTACTTCAACGACAAGGTCCTCGAAGACACCGATCTGCTCTACACCGGCGTTCGAGAGCTTCCGGCGGACGTCTGGGACACCCACGGCAAGGACATGGAGTCGTGGAAGGAAAACGGCCGCACGTTCTACAAGCTGCGCGGCCCCCTGTCCGCTGAGCTGGTCGTCAATGAATTCGTGTACCAGGAAGGCGAGCGGCCGCTCTACGCGCTAGTGAAGGAACGGAACGGGCCGACGGTCGTCCTTGAAACGCTGATCGACTTCTCGCATCAGAAGAACAACGTCTGGGGCATAACGGCGCGAAACCGGGAACAGAACTTCGCGCTGAACCTCTTGATGAACCCCGAAGTCGACTTCGTCTCATTGCTCGGCCAGGCGGGTACCGGCAAGACCTTGCTTACGCTCGCAGCGAGCCTGACGCAAGTACTGGAGACCAAGCGCTACAGCGAAATCATCATGACGCGCGTGACGGTGCCGGTCGGCGAAGATATCGGCTTTCTCCCCGGCACCGAGGAAGAGAAGATGGCGCCGTGGATGGGTGCGCTTGAAGACAACCTCGACGTGCTCAACGGCAACGCCGAAGAAGGCGGGCATTACGGTGGCGAATGGGGGCGCGCCGCAACGCGTGATCTGATCCGCACCCGTATCAAAATCAAGAGCCTCAACTTCATGCGCGGGCGTACCTTCATCAACAAGTTCCTCATCATCGATGAAGCACAGAACCTTACGCCGAAGCAGATGAAGACGCTGATCACGCGCGCCGGCCCTGGGACCAAGGTAGTCTGCCTGGGCAACATCGCGCAGATCGATACACCCTACCTGACAGAAGGGAGTTCCGGACTGACCTACGTCGTGGACCGCTTCAAGGGCTGGGCACACAGCGGCCATATCACGCTGCAGCGCGGGGAACGCTCGCGCCTGGCCGACTGGGCAGG
Source organism: Niveibacterium sp. (assembly GCF_041909475.1). NCBI lineage: Bacteria > Pseudomonadati > Pseudomonadota > Betaproteobacteria > Rhodocyclales > Rhodocyclaceae > Niveibacterium > Niveibacterium sp. Next base: position 18,265 of record NZ_JAYRDJ010000041.1, read on the forward strand.
GGAAGTGCTGTGAGTGACGCGCCGCGCCCGGAGTCTGCTGCGGCGCGGCGCCATTGGCGGCGGACCCTCGCGCTCACACTGGCGCTGCTCGCGGTCTGGTTTGTCGTCACGCTCGTCACAAGCTTCATGCCGGAGCGATTGAACGATTGGGAATTTCTCGGCTTCCCGCTCGGCTTCTACTTCGCCGCACAGGGCGCATTGCTGATCTACTTGGCCATCGTCGGCATCCACACATGGGCAATGAACCGACTCGACCAGCACTACAAAGACGCGCGCGACGAGTGAAGCGCGCGCCGTCGGCGTAATACGCTCAGGCAGCGAAACGACGTTCGCCGGGGATGGCGTCGTCCAGCACCCAGTTGCGGACCGCCGTGCGGCCCGGCAGTTGTTCAACGCGCCAATGCGCAAGCTTTACGCCGGTGCCAGCCAGTTCGGCCAGCGCGCGCGAGCGAGATGGATGTGCGGGCTCGCCAGCGCGATCCAGTACAACCACCGCGACAGGCCGGAAGTCCTTCCGACACACGACGAAGTCAAGGACCGCAAGACCAAGATGCTCACCGCGGGGCAGCAGCTTTGCGCTGCTGACATGGGTGAGCACTTCGAACTCTGGCAAGGCGACTTTCAGCAGGAGATAAACAAGGCGCTCTTCGCGTGCAAGCAGCTCAGTCTCCATCGGCGACGGCTTGCCGCCCATCGACGGCTGCACAGCGCTCGGCGAAGAAGCCTTGTTCACGTTGCCGAGATCAGCTGACGCGGCGAGCAGGAACTGCGCCTCCCGCGACGAAGCGTCCATGCGCGACACCTGGATTGCGCGAAGACAGCGACGCACCGACCAAACGCCAAGTGCAATCAGTGCGAAGAAAAACAGATAGGAAAACACCTTCATGGCGGGGACCCAGAGGGCGAAACGGATGGGCGAGATTCTAGTTGTATTCCAACGGAATGCCTTGATACCGCCGGCAATCCGCGACCAACGGTAACATCTAGGTACACGTCAACACAAAATCAAGGGTTTACCGTGCGCTTTTGCCAAGTTATAGTCGCACGATGCGCATAAAAACAACACTCTGTATTGCGTGCCTGGCGATGTGTGCCGGGCGGGCGCTTGCGGCGGAGCCACCGGAGCATGTACCGGGCGCTCCGGCGACGCTGACATCAGAGTCCATTGTTGCACGCTCGGAGTCGCTTATCGATCGTGCTTCGCGCGGCGCTGGCGACCTGATGAACTCGGGCCTTCAATACCTTGGAATCCGTTATCGCTTTGGAGGCAACTCCGCCGAAACTGGATTTGATTGCAGCGGGCTTGTACGTCGGGTGTTCATGGACGCACTGGGGCTGAACCTGCCACGCACCGCCAAGGAAATGGCCAACACAGGTGAGCGCATCAACCCGTCAGAGCTCAAACCGGGCGATCTGGTGTTCTTCAACACCATGCGTCGCACCTTCTCACACGTCGGCATCTACCTTGGCGACAACCGCTTCCTGCATTCGCCGTCGGCGGGCGGCAAGGTTCGGGTTGAGAGCATGTCTGACGATTACTGGCGTACACGCTTCAACGGTGCCCGCCGGGTTGTCGACCAGCCCGAGTTGCGAGCAACCGATACAAGCATCCGCTAAGCCACGCACTAACGAGACGCGGTTCTTGATGGCCGCGGTCAGGTCTTAGTTTGGCCCGCACCCCGGCCTTCCGCAGCAGCTTCACAGTGTCGATGCGCGACAGTTGCGAGCCGCGCAAAAGCCACATTCAACGCGTCGAGACGTTCCGAAATCATTCCTGCAAGATTCAGGGCGACTTGTTCGAAGCTGGGCGTGGTTGCTCGCATCAGCTCGATTTCTTCCTGCAGTAGCCAGAGCCTCTCGCGGCGGTCAGGGTCTGCGGCGGCAATCATCTGTTCGATCAACGCGCGCCGCTCGGCGACGAAACCAGCAACGTCAGTGCTCGCCAAGACTCTGAGGTGGCGGAATTCAGTGTCAGTCATCGCTGCCGCTCCGACCGCAGGAGGAACGTTCATCCTACGCCCGAGTGCGCTTTAGGACCAAACTCCGCAACCAAAACAACGCGCAGAAAAAAGGCCCACCTTGGTGGGCCTTTATTACTGATGTTGCCGTGGAGTGATCAAAGCGTCATTACGCGGCAACGGGCATCCGATCGCGCAGCAATGCCTTGCGTGTCGTACCGCCCTGGTCTGCGGAGCTCCCAAGCAACTCCTTCATATCCAGAATCAGGACGATTTGTCCGTTCGACAGCGTCGTCACCCCTGCTACGCCCTTCGGACGGAAGGCGTCGAGTGACTTGATCACCGCATCTTCGCGGCCGGCAAAGGAATCAATCGCAAGCACATAGTTGCGTTCAGCGGTCTGCATCAGCACACCGTATTCGGCAACATGTTCCTGCGGCCAGCCAAGCAGACCGGACAGCGTGTAGATCGGCAACACCTCGCCACGCACCACCATCGTCGCGCGACCTCCGACCTCCTGAACATGCTGGGCCTCGATCGGCAGGATTTCGCGCACCATCGACAGCGGCACAGCGAACGGCTGCTCTGCAAGTCTCACCACCAGCACCGGCAGGATCGCAAGGGTAAGCGGCAACGATATGATGAAAGTCGTGCCCTTGCCTTGTGTCGAGCGGATGTCGATGGTGCCGTTCAGCTTCTGGATGTTGGTTTTGACGACATCCATGCCCACGCCACGGCCGGACACATCGGATACCGCTGAAGCCGTCGAGAAGCCGGGGAGGAAGATGAGGTTGTAGCTCTGACGCTCATCCATCGTGTTGGCCTCTTCATCGGTGATGAGGCCTTTTTCGAGCGCTTTGGCACGCAAGCGCTCAGCATTCATGCCACGACCGTCGTCGGCGACGATGATCACGATGTGATCACCTTCCTGCCTCGCTTCCAGGCGCACCACCGACTTGTCGGACTTGCCGGCAGCCAGACGCTCGTGCGTAGGCTCAACACCATGATCTACGGCGTTGCGGATCAAGTGGATGATCGGGTCAGAGAGATCCTCGATCATAGTCTTGTCAATTTCCGTTTCCTCACCGCTGAGCATCAGCTCGACATCCTTGCCGAGGCTGCGCGCGAGGTCACGGGCGATACGCGGATACTTCTGGAACAGCCGGCCGATCGGCTGCATGCGGGTCTTCATGACCGCGTTCTGCAGATCAGAGACAAGCAGATCGAGCTGACTGACCGCCACGTCCAGCGCGTGCAGGGTTTCCGAATCGCTGCGGCCGTTCAGGATGTCTGAGCGCAGCGCATTCAAGCGGTTCTTGGTCAGGCCGATTTCGCCAGAGAGGTTCAGCACCTGGTCGAGGCGCGAGGTATCGACGCGGATCGAGTTGTCGCGCGTACGTTCGACTTCGCGTCGGCCGGTCGGGCCGCTGTAGCCCGGTTTATCGCTGGCACGACGCCCGATTGCTGCCTTGATGATCTCGTCTGCCGACTTGCCATCAAGATCATGTGCGGGCTCAACTGCCGCCACCACCGCAGCCGGTGCCGCCGCAGGCGCGACGGCGGATGCAGGCGATACACCCGTCACTGCCTCATACAGGGCGTACCAGTCAATGCCGTCATCGCCTACCGGGTGATGAACCACGACCGGCGCCACGGGAACCAACGCGGTCTCAGCCTTCGGTGCGGCGGCCGGTGCTGGCGCCGGAGCGGCCGGTTTCGACGCACCGCCGACAAGATTGCCGGCGATGGCAAGCTTCAGCTGCGAGATCAGGTGCGGGTCGGCGGCCGAAGGCTGCTGCCCGCGCTCAAGCTCGTTGAACATGTCGCGTACCGCGCCGGTTGCGGCAAGGATGACATCCATCGCGTCCGGCGTAATCGCGAGCTCCGCGTTACGCAGCTTGTCGAACAGATTCTCGGTCAGGTGGCACAGAGTCACCAGTTCCGTGGCATTGAGGAACCCTGCCCCACCCTTGATCGTGTGGAAGCCGCGGAAAATCTCGTTGAGCAAACCGGTGTCGTTCGGCGTGCGCTCGAGGTCGACAAGTTTGTTGTCGACGCCCGATAGCAAATCGCCCGCTTCGATCAGGAAGTCCTGAAGGAGATCTTCCATCCCCGCAAAATCGCTCATAGCTCGCTCCGAATCACCGATGTCTTACGCCAGTCCGGCTCTAAGTCGGTCATGCAACGCTGTCAGAAGCCCAGGCTCTCGAGCAGATCGTCCACCTGCTCCTGGTTGGTCACGACATCCTCGCGCCCTTCAGCACTGACCACCGGGCCGTTCAGCAGGCCTTCGCTGGCAGAAGAGCGTTTGTTCTCCGGTACCACCTGCAGCAGCACGTTCACCAGGCCCTCTTCCAGCACCGCCGCCATGTCGACGATCTTCTTGATCACCTGACCGGTCAGATCCTGGAAGTCTTGCGCCATCATGATTTCAAGCAGTTGCTCGTTCACCAGCTTGCTGTCGTCTGCGACCTGACCGAGGAAGCCCCGCGTTTCCTGAGCAAGTGCCTTGAACTCGTCGACGGAAAGCTCCTTCGCGTAGAGTTTGTCCCAACGCTCGCGCAGCTGCCGCGACATCTCTTCCTGCCGGTCCTGGATCGGCTGTGCAATGTCGGTGGCGTTGAGCACCCGGCTTGCGGCCTGCTCAGTCATCGTCGCGATATACGACAAACGCTGGCGCGCATCGGGGATCTGCCGCGCAGTCTCCTCAAGCATCCGGTCGTAGCCCAACTCGCGCAGGGTGTCGTGCAGCATCCGCGTCATCTGGCCGATCTTGGTGAAGACCGATTCCTGGCGCTCCTCCGGTGTCAAGGGTTCTGCGGGCACTTCACGCGCCTCGCCCTCAAGAACGTCCTGCCCGCCCGAACTGAACTTCGACGCTACATCGTCGAAGAGATGCTGCAATTCGTCGCTGTCGCCTTCGTCGGCAGGCGGACGGGGCGCTGTGGCCTCGCTCGCGATGCTGTCGAACAGCTCCTGCAGTTCGTCGTTGTCACCTGATCCGTCATTCGCTGGCCGTTTTGCCATTTCCGGCTCCTGTTGGTCTTTCACACCGAATGCGCAGCGCTAAGAGAGGCGCACCGCACACCACGCATGTCGCGGATTAGCCCGCCTTGCCCATTTTTTCGAAGATCTTCCCCATCTTTTCGGACAGGGTCGCCGCGGTGAAAGGCTTCACGATGTAGCCACTCGCACCGGCCTGCGCAGCCATGATGATGTTTTCCTTCTTGGCCTCTGCCGTAATCATCAGAACAGGCAGATCCTTCAGCGCAGAACTCGCGCGAATCGCTTGCAGCAACTCGATGCCGGTCATGTTGGGCATGTTCCAGTCGGTCACGACGAAGTCGAATCCGCCGCCTTGCAGTTTCTGCAAAGCCACGGCGCCGTCTTCCGCCTCATCGACGTTTGTGTAGCCCAATTCCTTCAACAGGTTGCGGACGATGCGACGCATCGTCGAAAAGTCATCAACCACGAGGAATTTCATCTTGGGATCGGACATATTTTTCTCCGGGGTTATTCCCTGTGCGACTTCATCAGATATGGGCGCAGCGTCTCGGCAAGCACCTCAGCATCGAACTTTGCCACATACGCATCGACGCCGACTGACTTGCCCATCGCACGATTCGCTTCGGACGAGAGCGACGAGTGCATGACCACCGGGATGCCCTCGAAGCGAACGTCGCTCTTGATATTGCGGGTCAGCACGTAGCCGTCCATCTCCGGCATTTCAGCGTCGACCAAGATCAGGCTGAGCTCGTCTGCCAGGCGGCGCTTCTGCAACTGCGCGTGCGAGGCCATCCCTTCAAGCCGGGTCCAGGCCTCAAAGCCATTCATTGCGTGTTTGTGCCGTACGCCGAGCTTGTCCAGCACTTCGACGATTTTCTTACGAGCGACCGACGAGTCATCAACGAAGAAGATATTCGATTCGACGTCTTTTCCGAGCGGCGCGATCTGGCCGATCGGCGCTTCGCCAAAGGTTTGCGCGAGGATCGTCTCGACATCGAGGATCGAAACCAGACGGCCATCCGGCAGTTCGGTGATCGCAGTAATGAAGCTGACGGCGGACGAAGACACGTTTTCGGGCTGGCGAACCTTGTCCCATTCGACGCGGATAATGCGGTCCACGTCACTGACGAGGAAGCCGAGCGTGCGCTTGCTGTACTCGGTGACCATCATCGAGCCCCCGAGGCCGGCCTCCGGGCCGTTGAGGCCGAGGATGCGGCCCAGCGACAGCACCGGGATCACGTTGCCACGCAAGGAAATCAGGCCTTCCACGCCGGAAGGCATGTTCGGCGCCTTGGTGATGAAGGGCGTCTTCGAGACTTCGCGCACCTTGAACACGTTGATGCCGAAAGTCTCGGTGGTGCCGAGCGAGAACAGCAGGATTTCCATCCGGTTCGAGCCGGCGAGCTTCGTCCGTGCATCAACCGAATCGAGCAGATTGCCTTGTACCTGATCCATGGCGCTTCCCTTCAGAGCATGTCCTGATCGCCGTCGATGTACTTCAACAGCGAGTCAGCCAATCGATGCGGCTCGAATTTGGACACGTAGGCATCAACGCCCACCGATTTGCCGAGCGCCTGGTTCGACATGCCCGACAGCGATGAATGCATGAGGATCGGAATTCCCTCGAAACGCGGATCCGACTTGATCTTCTTGGTCAGGATGTAGCCATCCATCTCGGGCATCTCGATATCGGTCAGGATCACCGTGACCAGCTTGTTCATCTTCTTGCCGACGATGTCAGCATGGTTCGCAAGCTTTTCCAGCTCATCCCACGCCGCGCGGCCGTTGACCGCGCTTAACGACCGGATCCCCATTTCCTTGAGCGTGCGCTCGATCTGCTTGCGCGCAACTGCCGAATCGTCGGCGTAGAAAACCGTAGCGTCTTTCTTGCGAACCTTGGGCAGATCCTTGAACAGGAAGTCGTCGTCGTACTTGGTGGTTTCGGACAGCACCTTTTCGACGTCGAGCATCATGATCAGGCGGCCGTCGTCCAGTTCCGTGACCGCTGTGACCAAGCCGCCAAGGCGCGAGGTCAGCATTTCCGGCGGCACCCGCATCTGCGCCCAGTCGAGCCGCAGGATGGTGTCGACCGCCTCAACCAGGAAGCCCTGGGTGTGGCCGTTGTATTCGGTCACGATCATGATGTCGCGCTTGCCGTCGGTGTTCACGCCGGTGTACTTGGCCAGATCGACGATCGGCACAAGCTGCCCGCGCAGTGAAACCATGCCTTCGACCGCGCTCTGCATGTCGGGCGCAGCCGTGATCGGCGGCGTACGCATCACTTCGCGCACTTTGAAAACGTTGATGCCGAAGGTTTCGCGCCGATTGGTGCGCTGATCCTCGCCCAAGGTGAAGAGCAGGATCTCGAGCTTGTTCGTACCAGCCAGGCGCGTCCGCGCGTCAATGCTCTTCAGTAGTTCGGACATTCGTCTCTCCAACTCCAGGCCCTGCCTGCGTTCTTGCAGGCGTCAATAACACTAACGGCACCGCGGTTACGGACTTGAGGGTGCTTATGCACGAAAACCGATCCGGAACCCGCCCCAGTGGCGGCCCTGGATATAAATCGGGGCCGAAACGTCGTGCATCACCTCACCGGTGTCGCGGCGGTAGGTTTGCACCAGATACTCCATTTCATGAGCGCCGCAGCGTTTGCCAACCGGATCATCGAAGATCCGCTTGGTGCGGTTGCCGAGCATGTCCTTGTCGAAATCGCCCGTCAGTGGCTGCGAGAAACGCCGGTTGTGCGTGGGGAAGTAGCCGCGACGATCGACGGCACCGGCATACACCACGGCGGGATGCTGCTCCAGAATCGGCTCCTGAATCGCTGGCAGCAGTTCATCGGTGAGCGCATCAAAACGGGTGTTGAACTTCTGCGGTTTGGTGTTGGCGATCGGCACATAGCGCTCATCGAACAAGGCATCCAGGGTGATCCGACCGTCAGCGACGGCCTGCTCCAGCGCTTCACCCACCGCTTTGGCGGCGGCAATCGCCACCCCCGGCAGCGCAGCGTGCACCACAACCGCGTTCTGCCCGAAGTCCGAAAGGCGGAACACTTTGTCGATCTCACCGAGATTGCCCGCCAGGTTCGCCAGGCGTGCCGCCTCACCACGCGACTCGTCGGCGGCCTTGGCGTTCTCGTTGATCATGCGGAGGATCTGCTGCACCGAACCATGAATTGCCTCGGCATCACGGCTCTGCCCCTGAATGGAGAGCGCGATCGCGTCCACCTTCTCCATCGTTTCGGTAGCGCCGCGGTCGATCGCCTGAAGTGAATCCGAAGCGCTGCTCGCGAGCTGCGCACCGCTTCGCGCCTGCTTGCTGCCCTCTTCGATCGTCGCGATGGCGCTGGACGTCTCAGTCTGGATCGCAGCAATCATCTGTGTGATTTCACGCGTGGCGTTGGAGGTCCGCTCCGCGAGTTTGCGAACTTCATCCGCCACAACGGCAAAACCGCGCCCTTGCTCACCCGCCCGGGCGGCTTCGATCGCGGCGTTGAGGGCCAGCAAGTTGGTCTGATCGGCAATCTCGCGGATCACGTTGACGATGCCGCTGATTGCCTGCGAACGATCACCAAGCGAAGCCACAACCGAAGCGGACTGCTCCACCCACTGTGCGATGCGCTCGATCTCCTGCGACACGTTGGCCACCACGCCACCGCCGGCAATCGAAAGCTCGCGGGCTTCCTGCGCGATGCGGGCGGTTTGAGAGGCGTGCTCCGCGACTTCGTAGACGTTGGCGGTCATTTGCTCAATCGCCAGCGCCATCTGGTTGGCTGCGTCCCGTTGCGAGCCGGTACTCGTGCTCATGCGTTCCGAGCGGGCGCCCAGCTGATCCGAGACCTCAGCCACGCGCCGCGAATCACTGATCACCTTGGCAACCACACCCTGCACAACGTCCAGCAGGGTATTGAAGGCCTGCGCCAGCTCACCGCTGACGCCGCCCTCCGCAGTGGCGCGCCGCGACAGATCGCCGTCCCGGTTGATTCCGGTAAGCAGCGCAGTTAAAGCGTGCAGTCCGGCGCACTGGCGACGCTGAATCCACCAGAAGAGAACAAGAACCGGTAGTGCCGACAGTAGCGCAGCACCCGCTGCACCCCCGAGCCAAGCTCCGGCCCCCGCCCCCAGCGCCGCTGTCGCGCCAAGGACGATCATCGCCCCGATTTGCCTCATTCGACCCTCGCCGTGTTGATCACGCTCGCGCTCTCGGGCGCCGTTCGTCCGATTAACGGCGGGGGATGAAGCGACTTTAGGCGTCCTCGGCGAAGCCCGCTTCGTTGAGCAAGGCGGCGGCCGGGTCCGAGGCCAGAACGAACAGCTTCATCGTCGCGCGCGTGGCGCCAACAAAGAACTTGCGCAGTGCCGCGTCATCCAGCACGGCAAAGTCCACTTCGCTGAGGATCACGCACGGGGCGCTCTGCCCCTTGAATCGATACACAGTTTCACAAAGCACGTCGCCGTCGGAGAACTCCGGCATGCCAAGCAGATCGTAGCGCCCCGTAAAGTGGCGCAACGGGATCGGCCCGAGCCTGTCCAACCCCACCAAGGCGGAGCGTTCGCGGCCATGAAAGCTCAGCAGCGCGATCTGGCTGCGCTCGAAGCCGAGCCCGATTGCCTGCGTAAGCGCCCTGCGGGTCTGCTCGATCAAGCCATCACGATCGGTGTAGCTGATGAGGCTTACCGCGTCGCCCCGAATCGGGCTGCCGGGCTCCTGCCGGAGCGCCGCGGGCGTCAGGCGGTTGAGCATATCGACGATGGCGCGCGGGCTGCGGAAGTTGGTTGCAGAGCGCAACGTGACCCAGCCGGGCATGTCGACGGCCGGTTTTGCGTAGAGGTTCTGCATCGGGTCTTCCAGCCACCAGCAGCGTGCGCCGGGCCGACCGAGCCGCAGCACCGAATCGCGCCAGGCGGGTGAGAAGTCCTGCCCCTCGTCGATGATGATCTCGTCGAACACCCATTCCGCCGGTACCGCCATCACGCCGAAGGCGGCCTCCAATCGTGCGAAGGCATCCGGCTGGCGCAGATCGGGCTGAAGCCCGGTGGTGCGCAGCATGCTCAGGCAGAGTTGGTGGAAGGACGTGACTTCCCCTCCGGGCGGCACCAGCGCAGCCACATGGTCCGCCAGCGGCCGGTTGAAACACACATAGAGCGGGCGGCGCCCTGCGGCCAGCGCATCGCGATACACCGCCAACGCCAGCTGCGTCTTGCCGGACCCGGCGGTACCGACGACGCGCAGTTGATGCGGCGACATCTCAAGCCGCCGCGCCCACTCCGTCAGCCCGCCCGAGAGCCGGGTGTACAGCGCCCGTGACGCATCGGCGGCGGCGCCCACATCGGGTGTCAGTGAAAGTTCGTCCGCAAGAAACGCCGATACCGCGGCGCGGCGCGCCGGGTCGGGCGCCTGCCCGGCGTCCAGCCCAAGCACTCGCACCACGAGCGCGTCACGCTGATCGGCATCGATAATCAGCGCGGGGTCCAGGCCCGCTGTCTGCGGCTGGCGTACCCGGTAGTCGGGTAGAAACAGCAGTCCGGTGACCGAAGCGTCGGCCGACACGCGCGCGAGCTTCTCGCGCAGCACCGCCACCGCTCGCCCCAGGTGATGCGCCACGTTCACTGCTTGCGCCGCGCTGCCGCGTAACAGCCCCTCGGCTGACTCGCGCAGAAAGCCGGTGCGTTGTTCGATCAGCACGCAGGCGCCCGACGGTGCTACCAGCGCCAGATCCACGGCGCCGAACAGCGCCTGGCCTTCGGCCCCGTGCTGCCAATGCACGCCGTGAAACACCACCCAGTCGTCGGGCAAGGCCTCGCCGAGGCGGCGCAGGGTATCGAGCAAGCGTACGAGACTGGGCGCCGCGCCGTTTGCCAGCGCCTCCCAACCGTCAGGGTAGATACGAGCCATGAATGGATCACCTCAAGACCAAGCGCCCGATTGTCGCCGACTTTGCGCACAGGCTGCCACGCCCCGCGCGGCATGGCTCATCTGGCGAGCCAGCCTCGCGATAGACTCGCACCATGCCGATCCGTGTCAGCTTCGCCAACCGCTTCGAAACCCTTGAACAGATCCTGCTCGCCCGGCTTCAAGCCGAGCAGCCCGGCCCGTTCGACCGGCAGACGGTGATCGTGCCGAACACCGCCGTGCGCCGGCGCATCGAGCTCGACATGGCAGATCGCTTCGGGCTCTGCGCACAGGTCGATTTCCCCTTCCTCGGCCAGTGGCTGTGGCAGGAAGTCGGGCAATGGATGCCAGCGCCAGAGCGCTCGCCGCTGGACACCGGGCGCCTCACCTGGGCGATTCAGGTGCAATTGAATGAAGACGATTTCGTCCGCCATCACCCGGGCATCGCCAGCTATCTCGCCGACGCCGACGCGGTAATGCGTTTCGAGCTCGCGGAGCAAGTCGCCCGGGTGTTCACCGACGCGGTGACTTACCGGCCAGACTGGGTCGAGCAGTGGCGGCTGCGTCGTGCGCCAATGCTGCCGGCCGGCAACGACCACGACACCGCCGACTGGCTGGGTGATCTGTGGCGCCGCGTGACCACCGCGCTGGGCGTGGCCGGCCAGCACCCGTTCATCCGCCTGTTGCAGGAGCAGCCGCAGCGCACGGCCACGCCGGCCCTCAGCGGCCCGGTGCATGTGTTCGCGTTGCCGGCACTGCCACCGCTGCACCTTGATCTATTGCGCGCCTTTGCGGACTACCGCGACGTGCAGCTTTACGTGCTCAACCCTTGCCGGGAGCACTGGTTCGAAATCGTCCCCGCACGCAGGCTGAGCTTTCTCGCCGCCCAGGGTCGGTCCGACTTTCACGAGGTCGGCAACCGCCTGCTCGCTGCCTGGGGCCGGCAGACCCAGGCGCATATCGACCTGCTGTTCGAGAACGACGACGCCCTCGAAGAAGCCGACAGCCGCTTCGACGAAGCCCCGGCCGCGACCCTGCTGGGCCATGTGCAGAACACAGTTCTCGATCTGCTCGAACTGGAACCGGCCAGCTTCACGCCTGCCGCGGACGACCGCAGCATCGAAGTCCATGTATGCCATTCGCTCACCCGCCAGCTCGACGCGCTGCAAGACCGGCTGCTTGCGCTGCTCGGTGGCGCGGTTTCGGCCCCGGTCGCCCCCATCCTGCCGGGAGACGTGCTGGTTGTCGTGCCGGATCTCGCCAGCGCCGCACCGCTGATCGATGCCGTGTTCGGCACCGCACCGCCCGCGCGCCGCATCCCCTACACCATCACCGGCCGCGGGCAAACGCGCGAGAACCTTGTCGCGAACACACTGGCAGCCCTGCTTGATCTGCTGCCCGGCCGCTTCCCGGCCAGCGCGGTGTTCGACCTGCTGCAACTCGCACCGATCGCGGCCCGCTATCAACTCGACGACGCCGCGCTCGAAACCGTGCGCGAGTGGGTCGCCAGCGCCGGCATCCGCTGGGGGCTCGATGCACGCCAGCGCGCAGAGCTGGCCCTGCCGGAACACGATGTGCACAGCTTCGCCGACGGGCTGGAGCGCCTTTTCCTCGCCTACGCACTGGGCGACGACGCGGTGTTCGCCGGCCGCACCGGTGCCGCCAACCCGGAAGGGCAAGCCGCTCAGGCGCTCGGCCAGCTGTGGCGCTTCGTGCAGGACCTTGTCGACACCCGCCTGCGCTGGCGCAAACCGCGCACTGCCGAAGCCTGGCGCAGCGAACTGGACGATCTGCTTGCGCGCTACATTCCGCCGAGCTTCGAATGGGCGGAAGACCTGCGCACGCTGCGCGCCACCGTGGCGGAACTGCACCGGCAGATGGATGCGGCGGGCGACGCCCTGCTGACGCCCGACATCGTGATCCGCGCACTCGCGGATCTGCTTGAACAGCCTGCGCGCGGCGGCGTGCCGACCGGCGGCGTCACCTTCGCGGCGATGGCCAGCCTGCGCCCCTTGCCTTACCGGGTGCTCTGCGCGCTGGGCATGGACGACGGCGCCTTCCCCGGCACCGACCGCCCGGCCGAATTTGACCTGCTCGCGCGTTACCCGCGCCGCGGCGACCGCCAACGCCGCTTCGACGACCGCAACCTCTTCCTCGATCTGCTGCTCAGCGCGCGGGATCACTTCATCCTCGCCTACACCGGCCGCAGCCAGCGCGACAACGCAGTCCTGCCGCCCTCGGTGCTCGTCGCGGAGCTGCTCGATTCGCTCGCCGAGCTGACCGCGGCCGACACGTCCGCGGAGGCCGTAGCTGCCGCCCGCGCTCGCCTCGTCGTCGAACACCCCTTGCAACCCTTCGCACTGGATCTCTTCCTGCCCGGTGCAGACGCCCGCCTGCACAGCCACAACACAGAACTCTGCAACGCGCTGCGCGCTGGCCTTGCCGATGCACAGCGCGCGCCCACTGCGCCGCTCGGCGCATCACCCAACCATGCCAACGAGGCGGACGATGCGGAAGACGAAGCCGATACCCGCGCTGCTACACCCTTCTTCACAGCGCCGCTAGCGATCGACGAGACTCAGCGCGACGTGCCGCTGGATCGCTTCGTGCGCTTCTTCCGCAACCCCTCGCGTGCGCTGCTGCGCGAACGGCTGGGTATCCAGCTTGCGAAGGGTGAAGAGGCGTTGGCCGACGAGGAACCCTTCGTCGCCGACTACGAAGGCGTCAGCGCACTCTTCCGGCGGCTGGAGGCCGACGTACTCGCCGGCAGCCCGATTGACGCGCTGAAGGCGCGCGTCGCGGCGGGCAACGAATACCCGCACGGCGCGCTCGGTGATGTGCAGCGAGCCGACGTAGCTGCGCAGCTCGCTGCGTTCTCGCAGAAGCTGCAACCGCTGCGTGACGAGGCCGCGCTCGCACCCGTGCCGGTCGCGCTCAGTTTCGAGCTGGGCGGCGAGCGCTGGCGCTTGAGCGGCAACCTCGCCGGGCTGCGCGCCAGCGGCCAGTACCGCTACCGCATCGACGCCCTGCGCGCGGCTGACCGCGTCGAGGCAATCCTGTATCACCTGGTGCTCTGCGCCGCCGCGCCGGCTGACGTACAGGCCAGGACGCTGCAGCTTGCCAGTGACGAAGATCTGACCCTCGATCCGCTCCCCGCCGACCTTGCACATGCCGAGCTTGAGCGGCTGCTCGCCTGGTACCGCCTTGGTCAGACGCGGCCGCTGCACTTCTACCCGAAGAGCGCCTGGGCCTATGTCGAGGGCGGGCTGCGCATCTCAGAAGCCCGCAAGAAATGGGACAGCGCGATGTTCGCCGGAGAGAACGAAGACCCGCATTACCAGCTCGCGTTGCGCGGTGTCGCAGACCCGCTGGACGCTGAATTCGAGCAGGTCGCGCAGGAGGTGTTCGGTCTGCTGATCACCGACGCGGAGCAAACGGCATGAGCACGCTGCGTGATCTCGACGTCTTCGCCTGCCCACTCTCCGGCATCAGCCTGATCGAAGCCTCTGCCGGCACCGGCAAGACCTGGAACATCTGCGGCCTGTATCTGCGGCTCCTGCTCGAACACGGCCTGCCGGTCGAGCGGATTCTCGTCGTCACCTTCACCAAGGCCGCCACCGCAGAACTGCGCGAGCGGATCCGCCAGCGCATCGTCGAAACGCTCGCCCACCTCGACGGCCGCGGCAGCGCCGGCGACCCCTTCGTGCCGCAGTTGCTCGCCGCGGTGCGTGCAAGCGGTGTCGCGGACGAGGCACGCCTGCGCAGCCAGCTCGAACTGGCCTTGCAGACCTTCGACGAAGCGGCGATCTTCACGATCCACGGCTTCTGCCAGCGTGCGCTGGCGGATACGCCCTTCGCGGCGGGGCTGCCGTTCAAGCTCGAGGTCACCCCCGACGACCATGCGCTGATCCGCGAAGCGGTGGCCGATTTCTGGCGGCGCGAAGTCGCCATCGACGCCCTGCCGCCCTCCCTTGCCGCATGGCTACTGTTGCGCAATGACACGCCAGAGACCTGGGCCAAGCTGCTGCGTGAATCGCTCGCGCGCCCGCTGGCGAGAGTGGAATGGCCCGCCGCGCCCGAAGACGCACCGTCGCCCGATACGCTCCGGCAACTGTTCGACGAAGCGCGGACCGCATTTGCAGCGACCCCGCCGCCAGCCGAAGTCCTCAAACAAGCCGCCGCCGCGAAGGATCTCAACGCAGCGTCGTACAAGCCGCACCTGATCGACGCCAGTGCGGCCGAGTGGGAAGCGTGGTTCGACAGCGGCGACGAACTGAGCACCGTCGTCGCGCCGTCGAGCGACAAATCGCCGCTGCGTCTGATGCGCGCTGGCTTCATCGCAGGCAAGCTCAACAAGAACCGCACCGCGCCGGAACACGCGTTCTTCGACGCGGCCGAGGCGCTGGTCGCCGCCCGGATCGGTGCCGAACAGGCGCTCGAACATGCGCGCCTTGGGCTGATTCGCCGCATGCTCACCACCGCGGGCGAAGCGCTGCGTGCCGCCAAGCGGCGTGCGCGGGTGGTGGCCTACGACGACATGCTCGCCAACCTGCACCGCGCGCTCACCTCCGGCGCGAACCCGTGGCTCGCCGCCGCGCTGCGCGAGCACTACCCCGCCGCGCTGATCGACGAATTCCAGGATACCGACCCGGTGCAGTTCGAGGTGTTCTCGCAGATCTATGCCGGCGAACCGGCCGGGCCGCTGTTCCTCGTGGGCGACCCGAAGCAGGCAATCTACAGCTTCCGCAACGCCGATCTGCACACCTACCTTGCCGCCGGCGACGCGGCCCAGCATCGCTACACGCTGCGCGAGAACCAGCGCTCCACCGGCCCGCTGATCAACGCGCTCAACACGCTGTTCAACGCCAACCCCGGCGCCTTCGTGCTGCCCAAGCTGGGCTACGAAACCGTGCGGGTCGGTGCCAAGCCGCGCCCGGTCTTCAGCGACGAGAGCGGCACGCCCAACGCGGCACTGCACCTGTGGCAACTGCCACCCGGCGAAGCCGGCGGTGCAATGCTGCGCAGCGCGGCGATGACTCAGGTGCCCGCGGCCTGCGCCAGCGAAATCGCGCGACTGCTCGCTGCCGGCCAGCGCGGCGAGATCCGCATCGGCGGCCGCCCGCTCGCTGCGGCGGACATTGCGGTGCTGGTGCGCAGCCACAAGCAGGCCGCGCTGATCAAAGCCGCACTGGCGCAGGTCGGCGTTGCCAGTGTCGAGATCTCGCAGTCCGACGTGTTCCAGACGCTGGAAGCCACCGAGCTCGCCCGCGTGTTGCACGCGGTGCGCGAGCCTGCGCGCGTAGGCCTGCTGCGCGCAGCCCTCGCCACCACGCTGATGGGCGAAACCGCCGAAGCGCTCGCCGCGCTGGATCACGACGAAGCGCGCCTGCAGGCGCAGGTCACCCGCTTCGCCGAATGGCGTGAACTGTGGAACAACCGCGGCATCGGCATGATGCTGCGCCGCTGGCTGGCCGGCGACGATGCCGCGCAAAGCGTGGTCGCCCGCATGCTCGCGGCCGGCGACGGCGAACGCCGGCTCACCAACCTGCTTCATCTGGCGGAGTTGCTGCAGCAGGCCAGCGATACCCATCGCTCGCCCGAGGCGCAGATGCGCTGGTTTGCCGACCAGTTGCAGGCCGATCGCCATGAAGAGGTTGCGCAGTTGCGCCTGGAATCTGACCGCAAGCTGGTGCAGATCGTCACGATCCACAAGTCCAAAGGGCTGGAGTACCCGATCACCTTCACGCCCTTCCTGTGGGACGGCCACCGCCGCAGCGATGCCAGCGGCGACGCGGTCGAATACCACGACGCGAACGGCCGCATCGTGCTCGACTACCGCCCCGAAGCCGGCGACGACGACACGATCAAGCAGGCCCGCAAACGCGAACGCGCCGCCGAAGACGTGCGGCTCGCCTACGTCGCGCTGACCCGCGCGGTGTTCCGCAGCTACGTCGTCGTCGGCAACTACCTCAAGCCCGCCGGCAAGAGCGTCAGCACCAAGGAATCGGCGCGCAGCGTGCTGAACTGGATCGCCGCCGGCGCTGGCAGCGATCAGCAGGTGTGGGACGCTGGCGAGGCGACTGCCACGGAGATGGACGCCGCATGGCAACGCATTGCCGAAGCCGCCGCTGGCGACATCGCGCTGACACCGCTGCCCGTTGGGGCTGCAATCCCGCTCGACCTCACCCCGCCGCCGCTCGACCAGCTCACCGCCCTGCCTGCGCCCGCGCACATTCCGGACGCCTGGAAGATCGGCAGCTTCAGCCGGCTCGTGCAAGGCGCGCACAGTACCCACGGTGCCGAGCAGGACCATGACGCCCTCACCTCGCCGCGCCCGCTCGGCCCGACGCCGGCGAGCATCCCGCCCGACGACGTACTGCACTTTCCGCGTGGCGCATCGGCCGGCGACTGCATGCACGCAGCCTTCGAGCGAGCCGATTTCACCGACCCGGCAAGCTGGGACGCCGCCGCCCGCGCCGCGCTGCGTGATCACCCGCAACGCGGCATCGAAGGCGGCCGTGGCGAGCTGGCGCGTCAGGTGGCCCAACTCACCGGCCTGATCCGCGACGTCGTCAGCACACCGCTGCCAGCCGGCCTGCACCTGGCAGACCTGCCGATGAAGAAGCGACTCATCGAAATGGGCTTCAACCTGCCGGCGTCGACCCTGAACGCCGCCAGCCTCAACGCCTGGCTCGCCGAGCGCGGCTACCGCATGCCGCCGCTAGGCTTCCAGAGCCTGCACGGCTACCTCTCCGGCTTTATCGACCTGGTGTTTGAGCACCACGGCCGTTACTGGGTGCTGGACTGGAAATCCAACATGCTCGGCTTCAACGCCGACGACTACCGCGGCGAAGCGCTGGCCGACGCGATGGCCGCGCACGGCTACCACCTGCAATACCTGCTCTACCTCGTCGCGCTGCATCGCCACTTGAAGTTGCGGCTGCCGCACTATGACTACGACAGCCACATCGGGGGGGCGCTGTATTTGTTTGTCCGGGGCGTACGGCCGGGGTGGTTGGCTGAGGACGGCGCTCAGGCCGGGGTGTATTTGCGGCGGCCGAGTCGCGCGGATATTGAAGCGTTGGACGCATTGATTGCGGGTGGTGGTGATGGCGGAGTTTTGGCCTTATGACCGGCCACGCACTGACGCTTCGCGAAGCGGCTAACGACACGGTCGTAGGTTGCGCTGAGCTTTGCGAAGTCCAACGTTTCGTCTTGCGATCGACCGTGTCGAGCTACGACCGTTTGTCCGCTCAAGCCGGGTCCCGCCCCGGCGGGCGTCTTACTTTCTGGCAACAGCACCAGAAAGTAAGCAAAGAGTGCCGCCCCGCTTCAACGCCCCTCCTATGGCGGGGTGCCCTGCGCTGCTCGCGTCGCCGGGGGCCTGCGGAACTCGCCCTCGCTTCGCTCGGTGCTCGAACAGTCCTCGGCCCCGCCGTGCTACGCACGTCGGAACCCGGCAACGCTCCGCTGCTCGGCGTTTCAGAGGGGGATCGAAAGGCGTCGACGATTGACCGTTTCGATGTTCTCGTAGCCCGGATACGGGCCAAAGGCCGTAATCCGGC
>NZ_JAYRDJ010000042.1:0-35142 GCF_041909475.1 Niveibacterium sp.
TGCGTGCCGGACAACGCGCCGCTGCCGTGATGAGCCTGGTGCAATCGGCCCGCCTCAACGGGCACGACCCTTACGCTTACCTCAAGGATGTGCTGATGCGACTGCCGACTCAGCCGGCCAGCCGCATCGGCGAGTTGCTGCCGCATCGCTGGCAGCCTGAGGGCTGATCGCGCGCATCCATACTGCGTCAAGAGGGGTTGGGCGGACGCTTACGCGATATCCACAACACGCGTTGCCCCACCTGTCCGCAAAGCCGGTCAAGCAGACCTTCTCCCTTTGAATCAAGATCTTGCCCGTCGGAAAGCGCTGCCTTCGTGCAGCGCTTTTTCCTTTTCCGCCGACCCGGGGGGCAAAACGCTCTCGAGCTCGGAGGCGATCGATTGGGGGTTCTTAGGGAGACCTTACGGCAAACTGATCGTCACGTGGGCTTGTCTAGGGGCGACCTTGACGACCTCATGGTATGGGGCGACCGACTGTCTGGTTGATTTTTCAAGCCAGGCGCCAAGCCCGAGGAAGACGGTGAGCGTGATGAGGGCGTAGGCGGAGATTACGCCCCAGAGGGGGATGTTCCCGCGCAGCGCATGTCTGACGGCGTCCGGCGCCGCCCAGTCGGGTGCGAATTGAGCGCGCTTCCCTTTGTAATGGGCGATCTCGTCGGCTAGTCGTCCAACCAGATAGCCGAGCTTCTCCGGCGACTCAAGCAGGTAGCGACCGCGAAACCCGAGAAGAAGGCAGAGGTGATAGACCTCGAGCGACTGCAATCGAGCGGCGCCCTCTGCTCGGAGTGCCTCCAGTCTTTCAAAAAAACGCTCGCCTGCAAGCTGGTCACCAAAGAACGCCAGTTGCAGCGGTTGACGTTCCCAAGCGTCGCGGATCGAAAAGCGCGATGCGAGAACGTGTTCGTCCATAGCAGCGCAAAAAGCGTACTTCGCCGCGAAGATATCCTCTGTCGGTACGTTCGCGCGTTTGGCGGACCGCTCGAATTCATCGAGGAATTCTCTCAGACGCTCGCGAAACGTATCCGCGTCGATTGGTGCGTTTCGGTTCTTGATCAGAAACATCAGATAGAACCCGTCATACATCATGTCGGCCAGAGTCTTCGCCTGACGGGACGATTCAGTTGGTCGGCGACGCAATTCAGCGTCCCCAAACAAGGAGGGCGGAAGCGCGAGGGTCATCATTGCACCAATGCGAAGAGTTCGAGCCGCAAATCGCGGAAGCCCGAAGGAACGTAGAGCGCGATCGATTGTGCTTGGCGCATACGCTCAAACAGGGGGCCGTGGGGCTCAATCGAAAAGTAGTAGTTGCCCGGGCGTACCGGTACGGCGGCAGGCACTTGCGGCGCTGGTGTCAACTTGACGCCGGGCATCGCAGAAAGTAGCAACTTGTCCACGTCATCCGGGGCACCGAGCTTGAAGCGAATGGGAACCGCGTCGACGAGTTCGGGTGGCGGCATGTCGGCGCTTACGGAGAGGAAGAAGGCTGTGTCGTCGCCGAGTTTGTCGGAGTCGAGGCGCCCAACAAAGAATGATGGCTTTGTTTCGTTTAGCGCGATCGTGACGCAGCGCGTCGAAATCACCGTTTCCAAAAGCTCACGGATGATTCGATCGAGCCGAAAAAATCCTTCGGCCGGGCTTGCGTGGTCGTAAACCGGCAGATCGTCGAGGGTATGGCTCTTGGCGAAGGTCATCAGCGCGCCGGCGACTTCAAGCAGGGATTCAAATAGTCGTTCGGGATGCAGCCGCGGGTGTTTGAAAAGGTGGCTTAGTCGAGCAAACGCACTGCTCGCGGTGTGCAATAGCCAGAACGAGGCAATATCCCCCGATCGGACCTCGACGATATTCTTGCTTGGTTCGCGGTGGAAGCCATAGAGCGCCGCGCATTTGGCCTGGAGGATATCCAGGGTCCGGCGTAGCAGTGCGTAAAGCGTCGGCAGTGTTTCGATTGATACTGCCGGCGGCATGAATGCGGTGTCGATCTCGAAACCGCCGGTTGATGTTTTGCGTATTCGGATGGCCGGCAAAGTGATGAATTGCTCGATCGCGTCATCCTCCGAGAGCAGGCGCGGCTGCTTCCGGAGCAGCATCACGTCTGCCTCGGCCGCTCGGGTGAAGAGGTCGGAGGCCAACTCGCTGGCAGGGCGGTAGCGCGCGCTGCCGCGAGCGTCACTCGCTTGCGCCTGATTGCCACCGGTAGAGCGCAGATGCGGCAAGGCCAGGTGAAACGTGACGGCTTCACGCGAGAAGGATAGCTGGGCCAGGTTCACCGGCTCGGGGAGTTCGTCCGCATCAGGGGCTGTGTAGAACTCGCCGTCCGGAAATACTGCTCTGATCTCCTCAAGCCGAAGTACGCCCGAGTTGAGAGCCTCTTTGTCCCAGCGGAGTTGGCGGAATCCCCATGCATACGGGTGCAGCGTACGACTCAGTTCGGTGAGTCGGCTTTCGTGATAGAGATCTTGACGTTGGAAGTGCTGTGGTCTGAGAAAGAGCCCCTCCCCCCACAGCACCTTGGCTGCTGCTTTCACTTCAATTCTCCTGATTGCATCGCTTGTCCGTGCGAGTCCGTCTGCCCACAGCGCGTTGATCCAAGACGCGCAGGGATTTCTGTACCCCAGCCGACCGGACTGCCGACGCTTACGCTGAATGCACAAGCGTGCGCGCCGAGCACGACTCCTGTTTTTGCTGACGCGGCTCGATCGAACACCGCCCGCCAGCGCTGGGCCAATGGAGTTCGGAACGCCCCTGCGATTGCGATGACTGCTGCCTCGCGCGGGATCTTCTCCTTCAGCTCAAGCGTTTGCTGAGGGGTCAGAATCAGTTCGCGCAACTCGATCAGATCGGCGCCAAGCGTTTCTTTCTCGCGGCTGGCGTTGAGGATGGCCTCCGGCGACATCGCTGAGAGCGTTTCTGCACTGCGCAGTTTGTAGAGGTGAACGACGAGTGCCGTACCCTTTCCGTCCGGCCCTGCATTCAGCCCCTTTGCGGCATGAATCCGGATCGCAACTTCCTCAAAGCCGGTATTCGAATCAGCGCTAGCGCGCTTGAGTCCGATGGTGCTCAGTGCGCTATCGGCCGCTGATCCGATCGCGTTCGCGGCATCGCCTGATGCACATGCAGTCAAAGCCAGTGCGAGCAACGACACCGCCGCGGTGGCGGTTTTGCGTCGGGCCCTCGATGCGGAAGAACTGCACAGTGCGTATGGCATCGTCATTGAAACGGCGTTTCCTTATTCGTAGAGTACCACCCATGTTGCATACGCCAACGGGATATGCGAGGTGGGTGTGAAGTGCAGCATGGAGCTGAACATCACGCCTCGGAATCGAGAATGGGAGCCCAACAATGAATGAATCCGCACGCCGTATCACCAACGCCGCCTCGGCAGTTTCAGTGTGTGCAGCGCTATTGCTAAGTGCCTGCGCGACGACGTCCCAGCTCGCTGAGCTTGATCAATTCAAGGATGTTGCGGCGGTCCAGCAACGTGTCGACGAGCTGGTTGCATCGGGCGATGTGCAGAAGGCGCAGACCATGCTGGAGAACACCGCCAAGGCGAATCCAACCGACCCGGCGCCCTGGGTCCGTATGGCGCAGTTGCAGTTCGATCGAGGTAACTACTCGGGCACGATCGCTGCCGCCGATGAGGCCGTGCAGCGGGACCCGGCTAACGTTCCGGCAAAGGGGTTAGCCCTTGTCGCAAGCCTCCGGATCGCCGTTCGCAATATCCAGGAGCTGCGTGGAGGGGTCGCGCTCGGCGGTGATACCCGCGGTGAGGCGGAGCGACTCGCACGCACGCTGCGCGAGACGATCAAAGAAGATGTGCTGGTGCCCGTCGCTCCGACGAACGAGCCCAAGAAGGCTCGGACGGCAAGTCGTTCGACCAAGTCGACCAGCGCCTCGGCGGCAGCGCAGGCCGCAACCGCCGCTGCCGCAAGCCCGGCAGTGAAGTCCTCCGCTCCCGCAACGACCGCCGCGACCAAGGCCCCCGCCCCCGCGGCGAAAACATCGGCCGATCCCTTCGGCGCACTCAAGTAACCGACCCCGACACGAACAGGAAACCAATCATGGCCAAGAAGGAAAGTGTTCAGCAGAAGCTGACGCGCGTACGCCCGCCGCGGGTGCAACTCACCTATGAAGTCGAACGCGGTGACGCGATCGAGCAGAAAGAGTTGCCGTTTGTTGTCGGCGTGGTCGGTGACTTCGCTGGGCAGTCGGAAGTGGAGCAGCCGCGCCTGCGCGATCGCCGCTTCGTGAACATCGATGGCGACAACTTTGATGACGTGATGCAGGGGCTTGAGCCACGTGCAGCTTACCGCGTCGAGAACAAGCTGACCGCGGAAGGCGGGGAGTTCGCAGTCGACCTCAAGTTCCGCTCCTTGGAAGACTTCCGGCCGGAGTCGGTTGTGCAGCAAGTCGATCCGTTGCGTAAGTTGCTTGAGGCCCGCAGCAAGCTCGCCGACCTGCGAAACAAACTGGCGGGGAACGACAAACTTGAGGATCTGCTGCAGGACGTGCTCAACAGCACCGAGAAACTTGCCGCGTTGAGCGCTGAAGCCAAGGTGGAGGAGTAAGCGATGAGTGCATCCGCCCTTGCGCTTGCCCAGCAAGCCAACGAAGCAGGGTACAGCCTGCTCGACGAAATCGTTTCGGAGAGCCGCGTTGCGCGCTCGCCGGTTGAGCACAGCCGTGCGCGCGATCTGATCAGCGAACTGGTTCAGCAGGTCATGAGTGGCACCGTTGTCGTGTCCGAAAACCTCGCTGCAACACTTGACGCACGCATCGCAGAACTCGATGAGCTGTTGTCAGATCAGCTCTCTGCCGTAATGCACGCACCGGAATTTCAGAAGCTGGAATCCTCTTGGCGCGGGCTTGAGTATCTGTGCAAGCAGAGCGCCACCGGCCAGATGCTGAAGATCAAGGTGCTGAACGTCACCAAGCGTGAACTCATCAAGGACTTCCGCGGTGCGGTGGAGTTCGACCAGAGCGCGCTGTTCAAGAAGGTCTACGAGGAAGAGTTCGGCACCTTTGGAGGTGCGCCTTTCGGCACGTTGCTTGGCGATTTCGACATCACGCGCCAACCGGAAGACATGTATTTCGTCGAGCAGATGTCGCATGTGGCCGCGGCCGCGCACGCGCCTTTCATCTCGGCTGCGTCACCTGAGCTGTTTGGGCTTGAAGGCTTTACCGACCTGGGCAAGCCGCGCGACTTGTCGAAAGTATTCGACACCGTCGAGTATGCAAAGTGGAAGTCGTTCCGCGAATCCGAGGATTCGCGCTACGTTGGACTGACGTTGCCGCGCTTCCTTGGTCGTTTGCCGTACAACCCGAAAGACGGTACGACAGTCGAAGGCTTCAACTTCGTCGAGGAGGTCGACGGCACGGACCACAGCAAGTACCTGTGGGTGAACGCTGCCTACGCTTTCACGTCGCGCATTACCGATGCGTTTGATAAATACGGTTGGTGCGCAGCGATCCGCGGCGTCGAAGGTGGTGGCCTTGTTGAGGATTTGCCGACGCACACCTTCAAAACCGACGAAGGCGAAGTCGCGCTGAAATGCCCAACTGAAGTCGCAATCACCGATCGCCGCGAGAAGGAACTCTCTGACCTCGGCTTCATTCCGCTGGTGCACTGCAAAGGCACCGACTACGCCGCATTCTTCGGCGCTCAGTCGGTGCAGAAGGCGAAAAAGTACAACACCGATGCGGCCAATGCCAACGCGGTGCTGTCGGCTCAGCTGCAATACATCTTCGCCGTGTGCCGAATCTCGCATTACCTCAAGGCGATGATGCGCGACAAGATCGGCAGCTTCGCGTCGGCCGGCAATGTCGAGACTTACCTGAACGGTTGGGTGTCGCAGTACGTGTTGCTGGACGACGGCGCGTCGCAAGAGGCCAAGGCAGAGTTTCCGCTGCGCGAAGCATCGGTTCAGGTATCCGAGGTCCCGGGTAAACCGGGTGTCTACCGTGCTGTCGCGTTCCTGCGCCCGCACTTCCAGCTGGACGAGCTCACGGTTTCACTGCGCCTGGTGGCCGAGCTGCCTCAATCCGCAGGCGCTTAACTCTCTACCCCAAGTAACTTAGGAGCCACGACGTGAAGGATATTTACGTTCAGTTCAAAGGCAAGTACGACATCAAGGGCGAGTCTCGCGATGCCGAGCATAAGGAATGGATCGAGGTCAGCTCTTGGAGCCACCTGATTCGTCAGCCGCGTTCGGCGACTGCGTCGACCGCCGGTGGTCATACCGCCGAGCGTTGCGAACACGGCGAGATGATCTTCGTGAAGGATCTGGATCTGACGTCCCCGCGCATCTGGGAAGGCTGCTCCGCCGGCCACACCTTTGACGAGGTGACGATCGACTTCATGCGTGCAGACGGCGACAAGCGCGTCAAGTACCTCGAAATCAAGCTCAAGCATGTACTGCTGGCGTCGGTGACCCCGTCGGTGGCGGGCGAAGGGATCCCGACCGAAACCTTCACGCTGAAGTACGCGGCTGTGCAGTGGACCTACACCGCGCAGGACATCAAGGGCGGCGTTAAGGGCAACAAGGTTGCCAAGTGGAGCCTGGCGAAGAACAACTCGACGTACGAGATCTAACTCGCCAAACCGGAGCACGGCATCGCCCATCGCGGTTGCCGTGTTCCACTGCAGAAGAGATGTCATGAAGGGTTTCTCCCCAACCTTGTTTGAGCGTTTGTTCGACGATGCACCACATCGTGGGGACGACCCGGCACCGCTGCGCCGCTGGTCGATAGACGAGCTCAAAGACAGCGTCGCGCGGGATCTTGAATCGCTGCTCAACAGCCGCTGCGGCTTGCGCGAAACCTTGCTGGAAACCTACCCGGAGGCGGCGCGTTCGCTTGCCAGTTTCGGCATGATGGACTTCGTTGGTCTGAGCCTTGCAAATCCGGCAGACCGAGCGCGTATCTGCGCGACGCTCGAGAGAACGATCCTGCAGCACGAGCCACGGCTCAAGCGGGTGCATGTCGGGCTGCGTGGCGACGAGCGCAGCGTCGGGCGGCTGAACTTCGCGATTCAGGCGGTACTGTATGTGCCCCCTACGGCGGAGCCGGTTGGCTTTGATGCCGTGTTACAGCCGTGCACGCAACAGTATTCGGTTGCCAGCAGCCGGCGCGCATTGCAGGCGGTCGCATGAACGACCTGTTGCCGTATTACGAGCGGGAGCTGACCTTTCTGCGTCGGCACTCGCGGGAATTTGCCGAGCAGTACCCGAAGATCGCTTCGCGGCTTCTGTTGTCCGGTGAAGCGTGCGAGGACCCGCATGTCGAGCGCATGCTGGAATCCTTCGCGCTGCTCTCCGCGCGGGTTCACAAGAAACTCGACGACGACTTCCCTGAACTCACCGAGAGTCTGCTCGGCGTGCTGGCGCCGCATTACCTGCGTCCGCTGCCGTCGTGCTCCATTGCGCGTTTCGATACCGCAGGGGCAGACGCACAACTGTCTTCGCCTGTCGTCCTGCCGCGCGGGACAGCACTCTCGACCCGTCCTTCGGGTGGTGTAGCGTGTCGTTTCCGCACCGCCTACGACGTCACGCTGGCGCCCTTGCGCATTGCCGCGGCCGGATTCGAGCAACCGGTGATTTCGGGGCGCAGCCTGCGAGTGCCCGCTGAAACCAGTTGCGCGCTGACACTGACACTGGAGGCCACAGGCAGCGCGTTGCCGCTCAACGCGATCGACATTGCGCGTCTACGCCTGTTTCTTGATGGTGAGCCTTCGCTGGTCTGCCACCTGCGTGAAGCCTTGTTCTTGTCGCTGCGCGGGGTGGCGGTCGGCTCTCCGGAACACAACGTCTGGCAGGTGCTCGGCAGTTCGACGGTGCAACCGGTTGGTTTCGGCGTCGACGAGGGCTTGCTCGACTACGACGCGCGCTCTCAGCTTGCCTATCGCCTGCTCACCGAGTTCTTCCTGTTCCCGAGCAAATTCGATTTCTTCGATCTCGACTTTGCGGCGATCCGCGCCGCGCTGCCGTCTAACGCGCGCCAGGTGCAACTGAAGTTCTTCCTCGGCAAGGGCGCGACCGAACTGGAGCCGTCGCTCCTTGAACGCGTCACGGCCGCCAATTTCGTGACCGGCTGCACGCCAGTGGTGAACCTGTTCGAGCGGAATACCGAGCCGATTCGCCTTGATCACGCGCGTGCGCACTATCCGCTGCTTGTGGATGCGCGTCGCGCTCCCGCTTTCGAGCTTTACGCGATCAATCGTGTTTCCAGAGTCGAGAAGAGCAGCCGTGGTGAGCGAATTACAGAGTTCCGTCCCTTCTATGGCTTGCGACATGCCGAGACGCCGGCCCATGAAGCGCGCTACTGGCATCTGCGCAGGGATGCGCGGGTTGCATCGCTGTCGCCTGGGCATGAATACGAAATCGCGTTGGTGGATGCCAGCGACGACGGCGCCGAGGAGCGCACCGAGACGCTCAGCGTTGAAGTCACCGCGACGAATCGCAACCTCCCGTCCCAGTTGCCTTACGGCTTGCCGGAAGGCGATCTGTTCATCGAAGGCGGGTCGGTTGCGCGGCGTATTTCCTTCTTGCGCCGCCCAACCCCTAGCCATCGTTTCCGCACCGAGGATGAAGGGCTCTGGCGGCTGATTTCGCACCTGTCCCTGAATCGTCTTTCTCTCGCCGAAGATGGTGTGGAGGCATTGAGAGAGACCTTCGGGCTCTACAACGCCAGTCGTACGGCAAGCAATCAGCGCGTCATCGATGGCCTGATTTCGGTTGAGCATCGACCGTCCAGCGCGATGCTGCCCGGGGATCCGTTTCCGGCCTTCGTGCGCGGCATCGATATCGAGATTGGTGTCGATGAACAGGCTTTTGTCGGCGTTGGCCTGTCCTTGTTTGTCTCGGTGCTCGAACACTTCTTCGCCTTGTATGTGCACCTCAACAGCTTCACTCGCCTGCGTGTGAGGTCGTCGCGCAGCGGCGAGGTCCTGATGGTGTGCAAGCCGCGCAGCGGCGACATGGTGCTCGCGTGAGGCGACCGTTTTCGAGTGCCGTGGGGCGCCTGTTCGCAGCCCCCCAACGCACCGAGTTCTTCCAGGCCGTACGCCTGCTGCGCCGGCACTTGCGGCGCCGCCATGAGCGCCCCAGCGAGGCGCTGGGCGAACACGTGCGATTTGGCAACTCGCTGCAGCTATCGTTTCCTGCCAGCGAGATCGAGCTGCTCGAGATCGAGGCGCGCGATGGCGATGGCGCGCCGCAGCGGGTCAAGCTGACGCCGGCTTTTCTCGGCTTTACCGGCAACCAGGGCGTGCTGCCGCAGCACTACACCGAGCGTTTGCTCGATCGTGAGGTTCTGCACCGTGATCACGCCGCCCGCGCGTTCCTGGATATCTTCGCCAATCGCAGTGCCGTGCAGTTCTTCGGCGCCTGGGAGAAGTATCGACCGCACTTCCAGTTTGAAGCGGAAGGCCGCTCGCGCTATTTGCCGACGGTGCTGTCGCTGGCCGGGCTCGGCCCGCCAGCGCTACGGGAGCGCCTCGAAGACGGCTCAGACGCGTCGCTCTACGACGAGACCCTCGCTTACTACGCGGGCATTCTGCGTACGGCTCCCCGTTCGGTCTCGGCGATTGCCGGCGTGCTGACCGAATACTTCCGCGCCCCCGTCGCGCTGGTGCCGTTTGTTGGGCAATGGTTCCGGCTTCCGGATGAGAGTCTTGCCCAGCTCGGCATGGCCAATGCGACTCTGGGCGTCGATGCCGTTTGCGGCGCCCGCATCTATCAGCGCGATTCACGCATCCGGATCGAAGTCGGCCCGCTGACCCGCGGCGCGTTTCTCGCCTTCATGCCGGGGGGCAGCGCCGCGCGAGCGCTGGATCGTCTGCTGGGCATCGCGCTTGGGCCGACCATCGAGGTCGAAGTTCGCGTCCTGCTTGATCGCCGCGAGGTTCAGCCACTCAAGGTCGGCCTCGCTGGCGGCGGGCGTCTGGGATGGGATAGCTGGCTGGCAAGTGAGCCGCTGGCCGATGACCCGGACGACGCCACCTATCGTTTCATGCCCGGTTTCATGCGCGGGCAGACCCAAACCTTTACGAGCCCAACATGAGTACGCATCTCAAAGTCCTGATCGGAAAACTCAACGACACTTGCCGCCAGGCGGCTGAACGCGCCGCGGCAATTTGCATGGGGCGTGGGCATTATGAAGTCGACATCGAACACATCTTCTCTGCGCTTGCCGAACAACCTGTCAGTGATTTCGCCGTAGTGGCGCATCGTGCGGGCATCAGTGTGCAGGGGCTGCAGCAGGATCTGGAGGCCGAGCTCGCTCGCTTGCCAAGCGGCAACACCCGTACGCCGGTCTTTGCCGAGCGCATTCCGCAACTGCTCGAAGCGGCGTGGCTGATTGCATCGATCGATGACGCACAGGCCCGCATTCGCAGCGCTCACTTGCTGCATGGCATGCTGTCGGATCGCAAGCTCGCTCAGATGGCGTATCGCGCATCCAAACTGTTTGCGAAGTTTCCGCTCGACGGGCTCAAGCATGATCTGAACGCGCTGACCTCCGGATCCGCGGAGGCTGAGCAGGCCGCAGCAACCCGGCAGCCCGAGGCTGCTGCGGAGGCGATGCCGGCCGAGCCCCCCGCCGGGCGCTCGCGCACACCTGCGCTCGATCAATACACCACCAACCTCACCGGGCGCGCCGCCGAAGGCAAGATCGACCCGGTGATCGGGCGCGATACCGAGATCCGCCAAGCGATGGACATCCTGCTGCGGCGCCGGCAGAACAATCCGATCCTCACGGGCGAGGCTGGCGTGGGCAAGACGGCAGTGGTCGAGGGTCTTGCGCTGCGTATCGCACAGGGCGATGTCCCTCCGCCGCTTCAGGGCGTCTCGCTCCATGTGTTGGACATGGGCCTGCTGCAGGCTGGGGCGAGTGTGAAGGGCGAGTTCGAGAACCGCTTGAAGTGCGTGATCGACGAGGTCAAGAAGAGCCCGCATCCGATCATTCTCTTCATCGATGAAGCGCACACCATGATCGGTGCCGGTGGCGCAGCCGGCCAGAATGACGCGGCCAACCTGCTCAAGCCAGCCCTGGCGCGCGGCGAGCTGCGCACGATCGCTGCAACGACCTGGGGCGAGTACAAGAAGTACTTCGAGAAGGATGCGGCGCTGGCGCGGCGCTTCCAGGTCGTCAAGGTTGAAGAGCCCACGCCGGAGCTTGCCTGCGCGATGCTGCGCGGCATGGCACCCCTGATGGAGCGGCACTTCGGCGTGCGCGTACTGGACGAGGCGATCTCCGAGGCCGTGACGCTGTCGGCGCGCTACATCACCGGGCGCCAGTTGCCCGACAAGGCGATCGGCGTGCTTGATACCGCCTGCGCGCGCGTTGCCTTGGCGCAAAGCGCCACGCCGGGGCCGATCGACGATTTGCGAAAGCAGATCGATCGCCTTGATGTTGAGCTGGCCAGCCTCGCGCGCGAAGGCGCTTTGGGGCTCATGCATGAAGTGCGTCGCAAGGATCTGGCTGCGCGCCGCGAGGCGCATGCGGCGGAACTCGCGCGGCTCGATGCGCAATGGCAGCAGGAACGTACCTTGGTTGCGCAGATCATCGCGTTGCGCGCCGCACTTGCGGACGCCGCGAACAGCGAGGACCCGCGCCATGCTGAGCTGGCAGCGCTGACTGCGGAGTTGGTGACGGTTCAAGCTGAGGCGCCCTTGGTGCCCTTGCAGGTCGATGGCCGGACTGCGGCCGAGATCGTCGCCGCATGGACCGGTATTCCGCTTGGTCGCATGGTTAAGGACGAGATTCGTGCGGTACTCGGGCTGCGCGATGCGATGGCCGAGCGCGTGATCGGTCAAGACCACGCGCTGGAAGCGATCGCGCAGCGTGTGCGCACCGCACGCGCCAATCTTGAGGATCCGAACAAACCGAAAGGCGTTTTCCTGTTTGTCGGGCCCTCTGGCGTCGGCAAAACTGAGACGGCGCACGCGCTGGCGGAAATCCTTTACGGCGGCGCGCGCAGCCTCGTTACCATCAACATGAGCGAATATCAGGAGGCCCATTCGGTGTCGGGCCTCAAGGGTTCGCCGCCGGGCTACGTCGGCTACGGCGAGGGGGGCGTGCTGACCGAGGCTGTGCGTCGTCAGCCCTACAGCATCGTGCTGCTGGATGAAGTGGAAAAGGCGCACCCCGACGTGCTGGAATTGTTCTTCCAGGTCTTCGACAAGGGTGTGATGGAGGATGCGGAAGGTCGTGAAATCGACTTCCGTAACACGATCATCATCCTGACCTCGAATGTCGCCTCGTCCACGCTGATGTCGGCGTGTCTGAACAAGGCGCCGGACGAGCTGCCGACACCCGATGCCTTGCTCGACGCGATTCGCCCGCAGCTCTACAAGGCATTCAAACCGGCCTTCCTCGGGCGTCTTAGCGTGGTGCCCTTCTACCCGATCGCGGACGACGTGCTGGCGCAGATCATCCGCCTCAAGCTGGCGCGCATCGCACGGCGTGTTGCGGAGAACCACAAGGCCGTGTTCAGCCACGACGAGGCGCTGGTGGAAGCGGTGCTGGCGCGCTGCGTGGAGGCGGACTCCGGCGCCCGCAACGTCGATAACATCCTCAGCGGCACATTGCTTCCCGAGATCTCGGAGAGCGTGCTGGCGCGCATGGCCGAGGGGGCCGCGATCGCACGGATCAAGGTTGGGGTGAGTAAAAAGGGTGGCTTCAGTTACAAGGTGAGCTGAGGGGGCGATGTGAGCGTGCTGTTTGATCTGCCGTACGCGCAATATCTCGACGCGGGCCCGACAGCGTTGCCGGGTCTGACCTTCCGAGAAGGTCGGGCGGTGCTGGGGAATGGTCGTGGCTATCTCGGCGTACTGACACCGGCCGCACTAGCTCGGATCGGCGCGCCCTCTCAAGACGAGATCGTGGGCGATGCACTGTCGGCCTATCTGTCGGTGATGCTGCAAGGTGTCCGCAGCGGCGCGGGTGCGGCGCAAGGCGATGGGGCGGCCGACTTGCTGCGCTTTGCCAATCCGAGGGGCGAGCGCCATCGCGTGCATAGCGATCCGACACTGCGTAATGCCTTGTTCTCTCGGGGGCCTGAGCAGGGGCTGGTGTTCGAGGCAATGCTGGTGACGGATCACGACGTGGTGATGCGTGTTGATCCGTTCATGCGGGTGGAGCAGGTTGGGAATGCCGGCTTTGGGTGTTTCTTCGATTGCGCTGCGCCGGTGCGGGTCTTCCTCGCGGGTGCGGCTGTGCGCCGCGTGTTCGACTTCTCGGTAACAGCCTAGCGAGAACCGTCTGGTGACAGCGGCGTATCATCGACCGCCTTACAATCCGGAGTAGGCAGCATGGCGATCGGTGTTCTGATCATCGGGGATGAAATCCTCTCAGGCAGGCGCGAGGATAAGCATCTGCCCAAAGCGATTGCACTGCTCAAGGCAAGGGGCATGCGGCTGGCGTGGGCGCGTTATTGCGGTGACGAACGCGAGCGGCTGATTGCCACCTTGCGCGACTGTTTCGCGAGCGGCGATACCTTCTTCTCGTTCGGCGGCATCGGTGCGACGCCAGACGATCACACGCGGCAGTCCGCCGCTGCTGCGCTGGGTTTGCCGTTGGCGCTGCATTCCGAAGCCGAAGCGGAGATCCGCGCCCGCTTCGGTGCTGAAACAACTCCCAACCGGCTGGAAATGGGCACCTACCCGGAAGGGGCGCGGATCATTCCAAATCCCTATAACCGGATTCCCGGCTTCTCGGTCCGGAATGGCCACTTCGTGCCCGGCTTCCCGGTGATGGCGTGGCCAATGCTCGAATGGGTGCTGGACGGCGAACTCGCGTCATTGCATCACGCAGAGCCCTACGTCGAATCCTCGATGTGGGTGTTTGATGCGCAGGAGAGCCAGATCACCATGCTGATGCAGACGGTACAGGATCAGTTTGGCGTGACGGTGTTCAGTTTGCCGAATGCACATGCACCTGGCGGGCGTCGTCAGATTGAGCTGGGTGCCAAGGGAGAACCCGCCGCCGTGGCCGAGGCGATGGAGACGCTGAGAACGTCGCTGAACGCACTGGGTTTCGCGACAGAGGCGCTGGCCGGCGCATAAAAGCGCCGCACAAAAGAAAAGGCCGCAGGGTTGCGCTGCGGCCTTAAGTCGGACGTCACGCATCGCGCCTGCACGCGACGCCCGATGGAGGGCTGTTGCAGGGCAGCCGGAGGGCTGCCCTTGTCAGGCTGCGATCAGGCGGCCTTCTTCGACGCCTTGGCCGGTGCGGAACCGCTGACGGCCTTGACGGTCGCGTCGGTTGCGGCGGTCACGTTGGCTTCGGCGATCTCGGCGACTTGCTTGGTGGCCTTAGTCAGGCTGTCATAGGCCGAGTTGGCGGCGGCGATGGCCGACTTCACTGCGGCGATGGCGACATCGGAGCCGGCCGGTGCCGACTTGGCGGCCTTGTCCAGCGTTGCGGACACCGACTTGTTCACCTCGGCCAGCTGACCTTCGACCAGCTTGGAGATTTCTTCCTGCGCTTGCGCACCGATTTCGTAGACGCTGCGCGAGTAGGCAACGCTCTTCTCGACGATCGGCTGGGCCAGCGAGGTCTGCAGCGTCAGCAGTTCTTGCACGTCCTTGGCGCCGAGCACGGTCTTGGCGTTGGCGATGCTGTCTTCCAGCAGCGCGCGTGCGGCGGTCAGGTTGAGGTTGGCCAGGCGCTCTGCGCTGGCAAACGCGGTGTTGGCAATGCTCAGCAGCGATTCGACTTGGGCCTTGCTGACAGCAGCGAATTGTTCAGGGGTAGCGAACATGGTTGATCTCCTTTGATTGACTCAGGGGCAAAAAATTTTGCACCGCAACAATTCCGATTATAGAGACGACTTTCGTCTCGTCAAGCATTTTTTGTTGCGGTGCAATATCTGGCGCGGCAGCCAAGTGGATTGTTCGCTAAGCGTATGATTCAAAGGAGAATTGACGCCGTGCATCGAAACCTTCTGTGCGCCGCTCGATGCGCAGTTTGCGCCCTGCGACATGACGGAAGGATGACGGCGTTCAGCCCGTTTTCAGCGATGCGTGAAGCGGGCTGTGCGTTTTTCGAGGAATGCGGCCATGCCTTCGCGCTTGTCCGCCAGCGAGAATGCGGCGTGAAACACGCGACGCTCGAACAGCAGGCCTTCGGAAAGGCTGCTCTCGAAGGCCCGGTTGACCGATTCCTTGATCATCATGACGACCGGCAGGGAATAGCTCGCGATCGTTTCTGCTGCAGCGAGTGCTTCGTCGAGCAAGCGCTCGGCCGGCACGACGCGTGACACCAAGCCGGCGCGCTCCGCTTCGTGCGCGTCCATCATGCGGCCGGTAAGGCACAGATCCATGGCTTTGGCCTTGCCGATCGCGCGCGGCAGGCGTTGTGTGCCGCCGGCGCCCGGCAGGATGCCGAGTTTCACTTCAGGCTGGCCGAAGCGCGCCGTTTCGGCGGCGATGATGAGGTCGCACATCATCGCCAGTTCGCTGCCGCCGCCCAGCGCAAAGCCTGCGACCGCCGCGATGATCGGTTTGCGGCAGCTTTTGATGCGTTCCCAGTTGCGGGTGATGAAGTCGGACTTGTAGACGTCGACGTAGTCCCAGCCCGCCATGGCGCGGATGTCCGCGCCCGCGGCGAAAGCCTTCTCGGAACCGGTGATGACGATGGCACCGATGTCGTCGTCGCGCTCAAAACTGCTCAGCGCGTCTCCGAGCTCGTCGATCAGCTGGTCGTTCAGCGCGTTGAGCGCCTTGGGCCGGTTGAGTGTGATGAGGCCGACGCGCGCGCGGCGCTCGACCAGAATCGTCTGGTAGTCCATTCCCCCTCCGTTGGATGTGGCCGCTGGCCGCACCCCCCGGAGCGGCCGCGGGCGGATAGCCTAGCGCTGGCCGGTGGCGGCAGGCTTGCCGCCCGCGTCCTGCTTCTTCGGCTGAATCGTGACCTTCACGCGTGCGTCGGTGTTCTGCACGACGGTGGCGTTGGGGCCGTTGGTGACGAGGTAGGTCTCGTTGTAGCCGTCGTAGTTGATGTACTGGCCGCTTACGTCGTCCTTGCCGCTGACGACCTTGGCGCGGTTGAACAGCTGCACCAGATCGGTCTTGGCGTCGTATTCGATGCGCTCGGCCTCGCCATCAACCCATTCTTCCTTCTGCTCGCGTTTCTGGCGGAAACGCGCGAGGCCACCTTGGCCGCCGGTGGCGGTGCCTTTCTGGAAACCCTCGATGTCCTGCGTCACGACGATCTTGTCGGACAGAATCGTCAGCGTGCCCTGCGTGAGCTTCACGCGACCTTCGAAGATCTGGACCTTGTTCTTGTCGTCGACGGTGACGCGGTCCGCTTCGATGTTGACCGGTTTGTCGCGGTCGGCGCGCTCGGCGTGCGCCGGTGCAACCGACGCCAACAGGATGCCAGCGAGCAGCAGTGAGCTTGCGATGCGTGCGAGAGTCATTGCCCGCTTCCCTTCGTATTGCGGTAGAGCGTTGCGCGGGCTTGTCCGATGATCGCAACGCCATTGATCTGGTCGATTTCGAGGCCGATGCCGTCGATGATGGATTGCCCGCGAGTCATGTGTACCGGCTTGTCGGTGACGGCCTTCTCTTCGTCCGGGCGAACCGTGATCTCGGTCGTCTCGAAGGTCATCTCGGGCACGCCTTCGGCCGCGTCGCGGCGGCCGCGGACTTCCCCGCTCAGCAGTACTTCATCGCCGGGCCCGGAAATGCGGGCCTTTTGCGCCGTTACGTGCAGCGTCTGCGGTTTGCCGAAGTGCTGCAGATTTGCTTCTTCGACATGCGTGCTGTCGTCATCGGGATAGTGGCGAGCGATGGCGGCTTCCAGCACATACAGGCGCTTTCCGGTGGCGTCGAAGCGCTCCTGCACGGATCGCGTTGCGACCATGTCGGGGTCGTGCCGGAAGCGGCCGTCGGCGCGTGAAGCCTGCCCGCTGACATAGCGCTCAAGCCAGAACGCGGTGCCGGCCAGCAGCGCCGCGAGCAGCACCGGAAACAGCGCGGACCAGGTGCGCTTCATCAGTCGGCCAGGTAGCGCGCGTGGAAGGCGTCGAGCTTGCCCTGCGCGGCCAGGATGAAATCGCAGACTTCACGTGCGGCGCCGCGTCCGCCGGGGCGGCTGGCGACCATGTCGACGTGGTTGCGCACCAGCGGGTGGCCGTCCGCAGTGGTTGCCGAGAAACCGCAGGCGCGCAGGATCGGCAGATCGACGACATCGTCGCCCATGTAGCCGGCTTGCGTGGCATCGAGCTTCAGTTCGCCAAGCAGGGTGTGCAGCACGGCGCGTTTGTCCTCCACGCCTTGGTAGAGGCGCTCGATCTGCAGGTTGGCGCAGCGTTGTTCAAGCGCTTTGGAGCGGCGCCCGGTGATGATGGCCAGTTCGATACCGGCTATTTGCAGCATGCGCAGGCCGTGGCCATCCAGCGTGGAGAAGCCCTTCATCACATCGCCATCCGCGGTGAACCAGATGGTGCCGTCGGTCAGCACGCCGTCGACGTCGAATGCCATCAGTTTGAGGCGTGCAGCGCGTTCGTGTGCGCGATCCATCAGATTACCTTTGCGTCCATCAGGTCGTGCGTGTTCAAGGCGCCGACCAGCTGTTTCGTGTCGTCGATCACCAGGATCTGGTTGATGCGTGCGCGTTCCATGGTGGCGGCGGCTTCTGCCGCGAGCGCGTCAGGCGCGATGCTGCGCGGATTGCGGTGCATCACGTCGGCCACCTTCAGGCCGCGCATGTCGGTTTCGGCGCCGAGCAGCCGGCGCAAGTCGCCGTCGGTGAAGATACCGATGGCGTGGTTCTGTTCGTTGACGATTGCGGTCATGCCCATGCCGCCGCGTGTGACTTCCAGCAGCGCCTCGGCGAATGTGGCGGACTCTGGCACGCGCGGGATGCGCTCGCCGGTGCGCATTACGTCGGAAACGCGCGTCAGCAACCGGCGGCCGAGTGCCCCGCCAGGGTGGGAGCGCGCAAAATCGTCCGGGCCGAAACCGCGCGCATCGAGGAGTGCAACCGCCAGCGCGTCGCCGAGCGCGAGGGCGGCCGTCGTGCTCGCAGTGGGCGCAAGGTTCAGCGGGCAGGCTTCGCGCTCGATCGTCGCGTCGAGATGTACGTCGGCGAGCTTGGCGAGCGCGGAGGAGGGGTTACCGGTGATTGCGATCAGGTGCGCACCGTGGCGCTTGATCAGCGGCGCGATCGTCAGCACTTCAACTGTGGTGCCGGAGTTCGACAGCGCGATCACGATGTCGGACGCGGTGATCATCCCGAGATCGCCATGCGCCGCCTCCGCCGCATGCACGAAATAGGCTGGCGTGCCGGTGGATGCGAAGGTGGCGGCGAGCTTGCGGCCGATGTGGCCCGACTTGCCGACGCCGGTGACGATGACCCGGCCACTCGCGCCGAGGATCATTCGCGTCGCCGCGACGAAACTGCCGTCCAGCTTGCGCGCCAGCGTCAGTACCGCTTCGGCTTCAATCGACAGCACATCGCGGCCGAGCGACAACAATTCGTCGTCAGTCGCCCGGGAAACGGCTTGTGGCTTGGTTTCTTGCATGGTCGCGCAACGGTTAAACTCGACCTTCATTATAACAGACGGGTCCTGCCGCCCTTTCGCGCCGGGGCGCGCTGATTCCACGCCAATGTCACCGTTGCATACGCTCGATTTCGTCCTGTTGCTGCTTGCCGCTTCGGTGGTCGGCGTGATGCTGTTTCATCGCATGCGCCTGCCGGGTGAGTTGGCCTATCTCGCCGTCGGTGCGCTGATCGGGCGGGCGGGGCTGAACCTGATCCCGGATGAATCGAGCGCACGTGCGTTGGCCGAGTTTGGCGTCGTGTTTCTGATGTTCACGATCGGCCTCGAGTTCTCGTTGCCGCATCTGATGAGCATGAAGCGGCTGGTGTTCGGGCTCGGTGCGGCCCAGGTCGGCGCGACAACGCTGCTGACGCTCGCGTTCGGCGCGTTGCTGGGTGTGCCACCCGGGGCGGCGCTGGTCCTCGGCGGGGCGCTCGCGATGTCCTCAACGGCGTTGCTGTCAAAGCTCCTGATCGACCGCATGGAACTTGATGCGCCGCACGGCCGCATGGTGATGGGCGTGCTGCTGTTCCAGGACTTGGCGGTGGTGCCGCTGCTGGTGCTGATCCCCGCGCTGTCGCAGCCGCCGGAGGCGCAGTTGCAATTGCTTTTGCTGGCGGGCCTGAAGGCGACAGTACTGCTCGCCGCCGTGCTGTATTTCGGGCAGCGCCTACTCGGCCGCTGGTTCTTGCTGGTGGCGCGGCGGCGTTCGTCGCAGCTGTTCATGCTCAACGTGTTGCTGGTGACGCTCGGGCTTTCCTGGCTCACCGAGCATTTCGGCCTATCGCTCGCATTGGGCGCCTTTGTCGCGGGGATGCTGATTTCCGAGACCGAGTATCGCTATCGCGTGGAAGAGGACATCAAGCCCTTCCGCGACGTGTTGCTCGGCCTGTTCCTCGTCACGGTCGGCACCTTCCTCGATGCGCGCGTGATCTTCGGGCATCTGCCGCTGGTGCTCGGCATGCTGGTCGGTATTCTGGTGACGAAGTTCGCTGTGGTGTTCGCGGCCTCGCGACTGTTCGGTGCGACGCCCGGTAACGCGGTGCGCAGCGGCCTGTGGTTGTGCGCTGGCGGCGAGTTCGGTTTCGTGCTGCTGTCGCAGATGTCCGCCTACAAGTTGGGGAGCGATGCGCTGATCCAGGCGGCCGTTGCTTCGGTGGTGCTGTCGCTACTCGTGGCACCTTTCATCGTGCAGGCGAGCAACAAGCTGGTGATGCGTTTCGTCGCCTCCGAATGGCTGTTACGCTCGATGGAGCTGACGCGTGTGGCCGCACAGTCGATGACCACCGAACGGCATGTGATCATCTGTGGCTATGGCCGTACGGGCCAGTTGCTGGCGCGTTTTGTCGAGAAGGAAGGCGTCGGCTATGTCGCCCTGGATCTCGACCCGGATCGTGTGCGCGAGGCCGCGGCGGCAGGCGAAACCGTGGTTTACGGCGACGCGGCGCGGCGCGAAACGCTGATCGCCGCAGGGGTCGCGCGTGCGGCGGCAATCGTTGTTTCGTATGCGGATGTGGGGTCCGCCTGCCGCGTGACGGATCTGGTGCGCGAGCTGAGGCCCGATATCCCAGTGGTCGTCCGTGCGCTTGAAGAGGCGCAACTCGAGAAGCTGACGGCCGCCGGCGCGGCAGAGGTGGTGACTGACATCTTCGAAACCAGCATCACGCTCGCCAGCCACACCATGGCACTCACGGGCGTGCCGCTATCTCGCGTGATCCGCCGTGTGCGGGACATCCGCTCTCAACGCTACGCACTGATGCGCGGCTACTTCCACGGCCGATCCGACGTTGCGGACGATCCCGATGCGACGCTGGAAAGGCTTCACTCGGTGGCACTGCCCGACGGCGCCGGCTGCATCGGTCGGTCAATCGCCGAGCTGGAATTGCCGGAGGCGGGGGCAAAAGTTTCCGCCGTGCGACGGCGCGGGGTACGCGCGATCAACCCGGAATCGGATCTGGTGTTCGAGATGGGCGACGTGGTAGTGCTGCTGGGGACGCCGGAGTCGCTGGCGGCGGCAGAGGCGAGGCTGTTGCAGGGGGTGTGAAGGACACCGGGCCGCCTATGCTGCCCGGTGTCGTCGCGTAGCACGATCAAAAACCCATACACACGATGTAGGAATCGCCGTCGACGACGGATCCTGATGACAGGGGAGTCAACTTAAAGCCGCCGTCGGCTGCTGTCAGCGCTTTCGTCGTAACCATTGATCCAGTTGCTGGGTCTCCGTCATCCATGAGCGCGTCTAGCGGAATAACGCGGCGCCCGCGAACGTTGTTGGCGCAGATGTAGAGCACGCCGCGCAACCGGGTGGTGTCGTTGCTGATCGGGGAACTGGTAAGCCCGAAGACCCCGAGATCCGTATGTTTGGGGTTTCCGTCGGTGACTTCGCCAGTAAGCAGGCCGGCTCTACGAAGATGTTCCCACGCGCAAATCGGCTCCGTCGATGAGTCTTTCGCCGCAAACGGATCACCGTCAATAACGCCGTTGCCCGCGCCCGTCACGCTGCATGCTCCGGTGCCCCATCGACCGGTCGTGCCCCCGGCCTTCGTATCGTCGCCTGGGAGTGCCCGATATTTGTCCTGATAAGTCAGTACCGCGACCGAGATGGCCCGCATGTCTTGCGCGATGTTCTTGACCTTGGCGCTCTCGATCAGCTCCTGGCCTTTCAGGACGCCGCCGAGCAGCAGGCCGATGATGACCAATACAATCGCGATCTCGACCAGGGTGAAACCGGCTTGCCGTTTCATGATGAAATTCCGTTGGAGGCTGTGTGCGTGAAGATCTGAGCATGATCCGTGCCCATTTTTCGGGGCGGCGATTTCGCTCTACTTGCAAGGCTTTAAAGCCCGTGTCTCGCTGCGCCACAAAGCGATCTGTCGAAATTTCGACACTTGGACGACGTAATCTGGACGGTCCTTCCGCATGTCAGTGATCGCCTCTGAGCACTGGCGCGATGCGGTCCGCAAACCGGGCCACGCCTTGGCCGCGATGCTGGCCTGCCTGCAGCTCGCGCTGGTGGCGGGCTACGACACATGGCCCGGACGCATGCTGCTGACCGCACACCTGGGGGCGTTTCTGCTGTGGCAACCGATGGTCGCGGCGAATCGCCGGCTCGATGCGATGCCTCTGGTGCTGCTGCTTGCAGGTTT
The DNA here is from genome assembly GCF_041909475.1 of Niveibacterium sp. Lineage (NCBI taxonomy): Bacteria > Pseudomonadati > Pseudomonadota > Betaproteobacteria > Rhodocyclales > Rhodocyclaceae > Niveibacterium > Niveibacterium sp. The sequence goes on from NZ_JAYRDJ010000042.1 coordinate 21,690, forward strand.
GGTCGTGTTCCAGTTGGCGCTCGGCTGGGTCAGTCTCTCGGTCTGGCTTTGCATGCTGGCGGGCTTGGTCGTCGCGCAGGCGGCCAGCCGAAGCGGGCGGCGCGAACGTTTTCCGGACCTGCTTGGTTTTGGCTACCTGGTCCTCGTCCTGCTCGCCTGGGTCGTGCCCTTCGGCGCGCCGTTGGACCCGGATGTGCGGCAACTGCTTGCGCGACTGGCGCGCAACGCGGGTTACGTCGTTGTGCTCGCGGTTGCATTGTCGGCGCTGTTGAAACGTCGCCAGCGCACTGGCGCCTTACCCGATTTCGCGGCAGCCGCAACGGCGATGCTCGCGGTCGGCGTGATCGTGCTAACGGCGCTGGCTTTCATGTTTCTTGCCGGCGCTTCCTACGAGCGGGCACTCCTGCAGTCGGTGGGGTCTGTGGCGTTGGTGTTGCTGATGCTTGGCTGGCTCTGGAACCCGCGCGGCGGCTACTCGGGCGTCGCGCTGTTGCTGTCGCGCCGCGCGTTGGCGGGGTCGTTGCCGCTGGAGGAATGGTTGGGAGAGGTGTCGGAGGAGGCGCGTAACGCGCCGTCCGCGACCGCCTTTCTTGCCGCTGCGGCGAAGCGGATGCTTGAGCTGCCCGGGGTTACGGGTGTGGCATGGCAGGCTGAGCCGGGTCTGCAAGGCAGCGTGGGTCGCCTTGGCCGCCATGCCAACCGGATCGTTCACGGCGATCTGGCGGTCACCATCGGCACGCGTGGCGCGGCGGACGCGGTGACACTGTGGCGTTGGGAATTGATGGTCAACATCCTTGCAGAATTCCTGGTGTCGCGGCGGCAGGCCGCGGATCTGGCGGAGATTGGCTATCTGCGAGCGATCCACGAGACGGGTGCGCGGCTGACGCACGATGTGAAGAACCTGCTGCAGGCCTTCGAGGCGATCCTGTACGCGGCTGACAGCGGCTTCGAACGCGACCCGGAGGGCACCCGTGCGCTGATTCAGCGCCAACTGCCGGCGCTGGCGGGGCGTTTGCGACTTGCGCTTGAAAAGCTCCGGCAGCCGGGTATCGATGCGAGTGAATCGGTATCGCTTCCGGATTGGTGGGCACGTTTGCCGGCGCGCCTGCATGACGTCGCCTGTGTCGGCGAGCCCGACCCAATGCTGAGTGTGCCTGCCGGTTTGTTTGATCGATTTGTCGACAACTGTGTGCAGAACGCGCGTGACAAGGCCGACGTACGCGGTCGCCCCAACATTGTGGTGCGGCTATCCGGGGCCGGGCGAGATTTCTCCCTGGAGGTGCGCGACGATGGCCAAGCGGTGCCGCCAGAGCGGGCGATGCGATTGCTGCGCGAGCCTGTGGCATCGGACGCCGGGCTTGGTGTAGGGCTGATGCAGTTGGCGCGCGAGGCGGCCTTGCTCGGTTGGCGCGTGCGTCTGGCGGAGAATCGCGATGGCGCCGTGTGTTTCCGGCTCGACCGCCCTCAGGCCGGCGATACGACTTGCTGAGGCGCGTCCGGCTGTGCGCTAACCAGGTCGCGGCGGGCCGACAGACGATGCACGACCACCGTCCCCTTGCCCTTGATCGGCACGATATGCGGCGGGTCGAACGCGAAGCGGTTGCGCAGCCGGTCGTAGGTGGCTGCATCGCACTGGATTGACCCCGGCGCGCCTTCGCCGGTGATCCGGCTCGCGAGGTTCACCGTGTCGCCCCACAGATCGTAGATGAACTTCTTCTTGCCGACCACGCCAGCAACGACCGGGCCGGTGCCAATGCCGATCCGCACGCGCAGCGGGTTGGCCCCGCGCGCGCCGGCACCCGCAAGCCAGTCGCGCATGTCCAGCGCCAGTTGGGCGACAGCCTCGCAGGGGTCACGCAGGTCGGTGTTGAGGCCGCCGGCCACCATGTAGGCGTCGCCAATCGTCTTGATTTTCTCCAGACCGTGCCGCTCCGCCATCTCGTCGAACTGCGAGAAGACGCGGTTCAACATGCCGAAGACCTGCTGCGGTGTCATATCCGACGCGAGCTCGGTGAAGTTAACGATGTCGGCAAACATTACCGTGACTTCAGCGAAGCCATCCGCGATGGTGCAGTCATCGTCTTTGAGGCGCTGCGCGACCGGGTGAGGCAGGATGTTGAGCAGCAGGCGCTCGGAGCGCTCCTGCTCGATATGCAGCTGACGATGCGCGTCTTCCAGCTCTCCGCGCGCCTTCTGCCGCTCGACAATCGCGAAACGCATCAGCAGCCAGACGATGGTCGAGATCGTCGCGAAGTTGAGCGTAAAGAAAGCCATCGAGGCTTTCAGGGGCACGGGTGACGGCGCAGCGACAAGGTAGTCGGCGAGCAGGAAATCGAAGGTGCCGGTCAGCAGCGTCAGGAACACATAGGCGGCAAACCAAGGCACGGACTCGCGTGGCCCGGCGCACAGCAGCGCGCCGACGGGCGCAAGCAAACCCCACAGGATCACGCCCGACGCGGTGACGAAATTGCCCAGTGCCCACTGCGCGATGAAGGGGAAGAACAGGAAGATCGCCAGCTGACTGAAGCGGAACACCGCGAAATTGCCGCTCGCGGCGTAGATCAGCAGGTTCGCGGCCACCAGCACCTGCAGCACGAAGGGCAGCGTGGTTGAGAGTTTCGGGCCTAGCGCCCAGTAGATCAGCAGCCAGCCGATCGCCGCCACGGAGACCAGGCCGCTGGCCAGCACCAGCAGCGCCTTCTGCAGCCGCAGTTCTTCGCTGTCGTTGGGGGTGATGCCTGCGTTCCGCAGGCGTTCAAGGAAGCTCATCGTGCCGTGCATGATGCCAGACAGTGTGTCGCCGTGATGCGACGCCGATCAAGGCAGCTTGCCGGCGGTAATCATGCGGTTGAACAACACGTAGCGCGATAGCCAGATAACCTCGTCGTCAAACGCGCCGCCCGGTGCCGCTGCGTTCTCGCTGACGTCTCGCGCGATCACCACCGAAGCGCTCGTCGTGCCGTTCGTAGTCTCGTCGTTGCCAGCTGCGTCACCGTTGATCAGGTTTCCGTCCGGCGTGGTGCCAAAAAGGCCGTTGGCGCCGTAGGACCAGATCGCTGCGACCACAGCGTCATCACTGGCAAGCCTTGTGCTGCCGCCTTGGCCTGCCTGGATGGTCAGTTTGCTGGCTGGGATCGCGGTATCGAGCGTGATCGGTGGTGACGCATCGCTCACTTCGTTGCTCGTGGCGTAGGCGAGCCGACGCCCGTAGCCGTCGATTGCAACCACGCCCAATGAGGCCCATGCAAGAAGCCCGCGCCGTGATTTGCAGACGCGGGTGTTCGGGTCGCGGTTCTCCAGCCCCTGATCCGGGGCACCGCCAATCGCCGGGCAAGGCAGATGGCCGTTGGCCGCCGCGAACGCCAGCAGCGCCTCGCGGGCTTCGTCCAGCGCCGCTCGCGTTTCAGCCGTCTGGCGTTGCGTCATCTGTACGCGCACCGCCATCAGCACGCTGGCTCCGAGAATGGCGATCACGGTCATCGCAACGGCGAGTTCGATCAGGGTGAAGCCGCGGCTCGTGGGCCGATTGCTGGCGTGGGTCATGGTGTCGGAGTGCGGACGAGTCGGGGGGGGCTTGCAACGCTGAATTCCGCTTGCCAGCCGGGCAGCGCGAGTCGTGCGCTGTCGGGGTCGATCGGGGCGTACTGCGTGTAGTCGAGCCAGCCGTTGAAACACAGCCATTCAATCGAATAGTTGCCGGCGGCGCTGCCGACGACTTCGCGTTCGGGTGTGCCGCCCGGTCCAATGATGGGAAGACCATCGGACCCGAGCTTGTCACGGGTCACGATGTAGTGAGCGCATCCGTCGATGTCTTGCACCTCAATCGCCGGGTTCACGGTCGTTGCGCTGGGGCGCGGTGTGTCGGGCGCGGGGAATGCGTGCCGAATCGTCGGATTGAGAAAATCCATCTTCAAGTGAGCGCTCAACGGGTCCTGGAATTCGCCCGGGCTCATGCTCGGGATAGAGCTCGGCCCGAAGAGAAAGCGCAAGCCGGTCTTGGCCGGAACGTCGCGTCCGGCCAGTTCGATCAGGACGCGAGCCTTGGCCGCTGCGAACAGCTTGTCAGACGTGAGGCCCATGCTCCGGTCGTTGAAGGTGTTATCCGGATTGCCAGTCACGAAACTTGGTCCGCCGCTGGCGTTGTTGATGCCGTCGCGGCTTTCCAGAAACGCGTTGGCGCTACCGCCGTTGCAACCGGTGCCGGTGCTCGTTCGCGACTGACCTGACAGCGCGCGCCCAGGGGCGATGATCACGGCGACGACCTGCTGGCTCTGGCCGGTTGTGCTGTCGCGCAGGTTGAGTTCCCCGGTGTAGTCCGGATTCAGGGCCGGCTGGGATCGGCTAGCGCCGCGCCATGACGGAGGGAGCTGGCTTCGCGCGCCGGGCGATAGCGCGTACCAAAGACATTCGCCGCTGCCGTCCAGCGGAGGAGAGATACCCAGCGTGCGCCAGGGCAGGCGACCGATTGCGTTCGGGGCACAACTGCCGTCGGCGAAGCCGTCGTTGTCGAGGTCGGGGCACAGCAGGCTGCCGGGCGAGCTGTCTTCCCATGCGGCATGGGCGATTAGCGCATCTCGCGCGAGTTGCAGTGCCTTGTCGGTGCGGATACTTGCCCGCAGGTCGAAGCTGCCGAATGTGCGCAGGGTCTTGACCGCGACGAAGACGGCAAGGGCGCTCAGCAGGATCAGCAGGATCGGCAGCGCGAAGCCACCGGAGCCTTTTGCCTTCACCGTGCGCCGTCGTCGGCAACCATGCGGACCGAAGCGCCCACCGGCAGCTCGATGGATTGTCCGTTGCCGGTGGCGACGCGCGCGCTGCGCTCGCCGATTCTGAGCACCGAACTGCGGTCGTTGCGTGCGACGCCGTTTACCCACACCGTGCTGCGTCCGTCGCTGGTGCGAACGATGCCGTCCAGCCGCAATTCGCTATCGGCAGGCGCGGCGACGCCCGGTTCGACGTTGCGTTCGCGCATGCTGTCGAGTTTTGCGCGCCGTTCTGCCGTGTTGAACAGGCGGCCGAGCGGGGCGGATGGGTCGGGCGGGGCGCTTTGCGCGCAGACCGGGCCGGCAGCCAGCAGCAGGATCAGGGTGGTGAGTTTCATGGGGTATGCGGGCCTGGAGTACCAAGCGTAATCCAGTCTAGCTCACAAACCGCAGACAGGGGAGCGCCCTCGGTTGCGGTGTCGGAACCGCGGTCCAGCGTACAGCGACGCGGCAGCACGGTGGCGCTGCGCAGTGCGCGCAAGTCTGAGAGGAGGCGCAGCAGATCGCCCTCGTGCCACAGTTGGGTGCGCAGCGTCATCGTGCTGGCTTGAAGCGGTAGTTCCGGCGTTGCGGCGGCGAGGCTGCGTTGCGGCGCGAGCTCGAATTCCAGTTGTGCCAACTTTCGCTGTGTGCGCTCGCGCGTCAGCGCTTCGGCCCATTCGAGGCGGCGCTCGGGGCCGATCACACCTTGCTGGCGCAGGTTCTCGAATCGCGTCAGTGCGCGCCGGATTTCGGGTTCGTCCTGCTGGGCGCGGCTGAGGCGAGCGGCAATCGCGTCGCGCTCATCGCTCGCGCGGCGGTAGTCCGCCTCAGCCTGCTGTTTGCCGCGCAACGCGACCGACAGCGCGGCGAAGCCAATGCCGATCATGCCGGCAGCCAGCAGCATGGCCAGCACGAAGCGGCGCATCGCGGGGGCGTTGATCAACGCGACCTCCCTTCCGGGTAGCTCGCCTTGAGCACGAATCGCGACTCGGGTTCGCGCGGGCCTGTACTGCTGCGCAGTGTGCGATCCGAGGTGTATTCGAACGGAAGCCGCACGATGCTCGCATCGATGGCGCCCTCGCGCCGGATGTCGTCGAGCAGGGCGTTGATTGCCATCACCGCTTCGCGTTGGCTCAGGCCGGCGGTGCCGGGCAAGCTGGCTTCCAGGGTCAGCTGATCGCGCACCGGCTGTGCGGCCGGGGCCGCTGGTGCTGCGCCGGGGGGGCGGGTGCCGTTCGCACGGTCGAGCGCTTCCGGCGCGAGCGACCATTCGACACGCCGGAGCTCGACGCCTGGGTGGCGATCCATCGCCCGGCTGAGTCGCACCAGCGCATCCGCCGGCCCGTTCGCCAGTTTGTCGAGGCGTTCAAAGCCGCCGATGCCGGCCTGCAGCGCGTCGAGCGACACCGGCAGCTTCGGCAGCGTGGCGAGCAGGCGCTCATAACGCAGATGGCGCCCGCGCGTGTCGAGTTCGATCTCTTCGATCGACTGCCGCAGGGCGCGGGTGTCGAACACCGTTTTGCTGGCAAACAGCAGGGCCGCGCTCATGCCGACGAGGCCGCACGCGATTGCGATCCGCCGCGCGACCCACCAGCGCCATGCGAGGCGGTCGCGCGCAGGCGCAAACTGCGCTGTGCCGGAGTCGCGAGCCGCCACATGCAGCAACAGTGGCGTCGAATCCGAATCTGCAGGCGGGCTGCGCAGACCGAGCGCTTGCGCGCGCTCGACTGGATCGACGAGCACATAGCGCAGCACATCCGAATCGACGCAGGCGTTACGCACTGCTGCCATGTCGTGCTCATGGGCCAGCACCGCGGTGACGATCGGCGTGCCGCGCGCGATCACCCGCTGGGTGACGAGATACTGATAGGTTTTCTGGACCTCGAACGGAATCGCTGCACCCCAGGCCGCGGTGTGGGATTCGGCATTCGTGGCGAGGCGCGAGAAGCGCAGGTTGCCGTCTTCGAACAGCGTCTGGCGCAGGCCGGCTGGCGTGAGCGTGACGACCAGCAGGCGTGCATGACTGCGCACCTGTTGCCGCAGCACATGTTGCAGCAGCAACGCCGGTGAGGTGATGCCGGTGAGCACCACATCGGCGGTGCGCAGGCGCTCCATCCACGGGTCGAGCAGGGCCGGGCGCGTCAGCGCAGCGAACAGGATGCGCTCATCGCGCCGCCCGCCGCGCTCGCGCCCGAGCGAGATGGCCGTTGCGTAAGGCGAGCCGTAGAAATGCTGGTTCTGCTTGCGCGCGATCAGCGCGCGGCGATCCGGCCCCACCACATGCGGCGTGGTGTCGACCTGAAAGCCTTCTTCAACGCAATCCGCCAGCAAGGTGAAGTGCGCCCCGCGGCATTGCTCAAGCCATGCACTGAAACTTGCAAGGCCCGCATCGTCGCCCTCGAAGCGCGGACCGGGACTCAGATCGCCGGACTGCCAGAACCAGCTGGCGAGACCGCTCGTGTCGAGGTAGAGGAGATAGCGCAGGGACACGTCAGACCTTCATGCGCGTGATGATGTCGTAGATCGGGCCGAGTACCGACATCATCACCCATAGCAGCAGCGCGCCGAGCAGCAGGGTGAGCAGCGGTTCCAGCATGGCCTGCACGCGGGCGATGGATTCGCGCACGTCGCGTTCGTAGAAGTAGCTGACATTCTCGAGCGCCTTGTCGAGCGCACCTGTGTTCTCGCCGATGCGCAACATGCGCGTGACCAGGGGTGGAAACAGGCCGACCTTGCCGAATGCGGCGGTGACGTTCTGCCCCTCGGCGATGTGCTGTTCCACCTGCCCCAAGGCGCGTTGCACCAGCTTGTTGCCGGCCACATCCTGCGCGATGCGCACTGCGTCGATGATCGCGATGCCGGAGCCGTACATCATCGAGAACAGTGATGCGAAGCGCGCCAGCACGATCTTGCGATACACATCGCCGAACAGCGGTGCCGAGAGTTTCGCACGATCGATCCGCACCTGCATGCCCGGGTGATTGAGGGCCAGCAGGCGCAGGCCGACCGCACTCGCGATGAACAGCCCCAGCAGCCAGCCCCCGTAGTTGCTCACGATCTGCGATACCCAGATCAGGATGCGGGTGTGAAGCGGTAGTTGCTGGCCGGTGGAGAGGAACAGCCGCGAGAGTTCCGGCACCACGTAGATCATCGATACCCCGATGGCGGCGAAGATCACCGTCACCACGATGCTCGGGTAGATCACCAGCCGCCGCGTGTAGCTTGCCAGTTCATCTTCGCGTTTGAGCGATTCGTTTAGCGCGCCGAGCACCTCGGGCAGGTTGCCGGTTGCTTCGCCGGCGCGGATCAGCGCGCAGAAAACCGAATCGAACGCACTCGGCTGTTCCTGCATTGCTTGCGACAGGCTACGCCCGCCCTCGATGCTTTCGACGAGGCCGGCGACGATTTCGCGGAAACGCGGGTGCACCGTTGAATCGCGCAGGTCGCACAGCGATTCGAGGATCGGTACGCCGGCGCGTGTCAGTTGTTCAAGGTGGAAGCAGAAGTGCATCAGTTCGCGGCGTGGAATCTTGCCGCGCCGCCAAGCAATGCTGGTCCGTGCCGCTTCGCCGTTGATGAAGTCGAGATCCATGCGGCGTAGCCGCAGTTCGAGGTCGACCAGGTTGATCGCCTCCATCTCGCCGCGGATCACGCGGCCAGTGCGGTTCATTGCGCGGTAGGCGAACACGGCCATGACGGGCGTGGCCTTACGACATGCGATCGGTCAGGTCGACGACGCGGGCGAGCTCTGCCAGCGAGGTCGTGCCGTCCAGAACGCGCCGCACGCCGTCTTCGGCGAGCGTACGGAAACCCTTGGCGCGCGCGGCGTTTCGGATCTCGCGCAAGGTGGCGCGGCGTGCGACCAGTTCATCGAGGTCGCCATCCATGCGCACGACTTCCATGATCGCGCTGCGGCCTTTGAAGCCCTGGAATTCGCAGCGCGTACAGCCACCCGGTTCATGGATCGCAGCGGGTGCGCGCTCCGGCGCGATGCCCATCAATCGCAGCTCGAAGGCCTCGGGCGCGCGGGCGCGCTTGCAGTGCGGGCACAGCTTGCGCACCAGGCGCTGGCCGACGACGCCGATGATGTGGCCCGACATGATGTCCGGCTGGATGCCGATATCCAGCAGCCGCGGGATCACACCGAGTGCGGAATTCGTATGCAGGGTGGAATACACCTGATGTCCGGTCATCGCGGCGCGGAAGGCCATCTCGGCGGTGTCTGCATCGCGGATCTCGCCGACCAGGATCACGTCCGGGTCCTGCCGCATCATCGCGCGCACCCCGTTCGCAAAGTCGAGCTTCGTGGCTTCCGAAATCGAGGTCTGGCGGATCATCGGCATCGGGTATTCGACCGGATCCTCCAGCGTCATGATGTTGATGCCTTCGTCGTTGATGTGGCGAAGGATCGAATACAGCGTGGTGGTTTTGCCGCTCCCAGTCGGGCCGGTGACGAGGATGATGCCCTCGGGCCGCGCGATCATCAGCTTGAGCATGTCGAGCTGGGTTTCGGCCAGCCCCAGATCATCGAGCGGCACGATGCCCTTCTGGCGATCGAGCACGCGTAGCACGATGTTCTCGCCGTGGATCGTCGGCTGCGCGGATACGCGGAAGTCCACCGGCCGGCCGCTGATGTTGATCGAGATGCGGCCATCCTGCGGCGCGCGCGTTTCGGCGATGTTGAGGTTGGACATCACCTTCAGGCGCACGGCCATCGCCGCCCAGTACGAGCGGTGCAAGGCGCGGATCTGCCGCAGCATGCCGTCGATGCGGTAGCGGATGCGCAGGAAGTTGGCTTCCGGCTCGAAGTGGATGTCCGAGGATTCGCGCTTCACAGCATCGGCAAGTAGCGCATCCACGAGGCGCACGACCGGCTGGCTGTATTCGTCACCCGAATACGCGAGGCTGCGGAAGTCGACCTCGCCGGTCTCGATCTCGTTGAGGATGCCGTCGATCGAAAGTTCGTAGCCGTAGTGCTGGTCAATCGCGCGGACGATCTCGGAATCGCCGGCGAGCAGCGTCTCGATCGAGATGTCGTCGGGCAGCGAACTGCGCAGCTTGTCGAGCGCAACGATGTCGTCGAGATCGGAGATGGCCACCGTCAGCGCGCGCCCTTGCGGGTCGAACGACAGCGGCAGCAGGCGGTGCCGTTTTGCCAGCTCTTGCGGCACCAGGCTCAGCGCGATCGGGTCGACAATCGCGCGCGACAGATCGACCGCCTGCTTGCCCAGTGTTTCCGACAGCGCATCGCGCAGCGTGCTTTCCGAGACGAAGCCGAGTTCGATCAGTAACTTGCCAAGCGCCTGATTCGTGCGCGCCTGTTCCATCAGCGCGATGCGGAGCTGGTCTTCGCCAATCAGGCCCTGCGTGATCAGCAGTTGGCCCAGCGGCTGGCGGTTGAGAGAGAACGGGTCGGTCATCCGGTCAGGGCGTGGCGAGCGATTGGGCGCGGCGCATCGCGGCGCCACGGTCGAAGGCGGCCGGGCGCTTGTCGGCCGCCAGCAGCGCGCGTTCGTAGTATTGCCGCGCGAGGCGCGGCTGGTTCACGCGGTCGAGCGCAACGGCCAGGTTGAAGAGGTAGTCCGGGTTGTCCGGCTCCAGCGTGTGCGCGCGAAAGTAGGCCTGCTGTGCTTCGTTCCAGCGGCCGGCGGCGGCCTGCAGGTTGCCCAGTGCGAAGTGGTTGCTGGCGCTGTCCGGCTGTTCCGCGATGGCGGTCTTCAGGCGGCTCTCTGCAGCCAGCGGGTCGGCCTCGCGCCCAAGTGCAAGCATGCCGGCGCTGGCGACCGGGTCTTGCGGATTGTTCATCAGCGCGCGCGCGAAGTATTGCTCGGCTTCCTTTGCCTGGCCCTGGCGCAGTGCGGTGGCGGCCAGCCCGTTGAGGGCGTCGGCCGCGCGCGGGTCGCTGCGTAGCGCTTCCTGGTACAGCGCGCGCGCAACCACCAGATCGCCGCGTTCGTAGGCGGCATAAGCGGTGTCGATTGCAACGGCGGCTGGCGAGCGCGCCGCCGCGCCGCCTGAGCGCACAGACACGGCGCCTGCGTTGCTGTCGACCAGATCGCTGACCGACTGTCGCGTGCTGCGGGCCGGCTTGCTTGTTTCCGCCGCCTGTTTCACGGGCGCGCTCGCTGGCGGTGCCGCTCGTTCCGGTGTGGTGGGGGTGGGGGCCAGCATCGGCGGTTCGGTCGGCAGTTCGGCCGTTCCGGCAACACGAGCCGGCGCGATGCCGCTTGCCGGGCTCACGACACCCAGGCTGTGCGGCTGGGTTTGCCACCAGACATAGCCGACGCCGGTGGCTGCGATCACCGCCCCGATGCCGGCGGCCCACCATGCCGGCGATGTGCGCCGTACCGGCTTGGCGCTGAACAGCTGGCGCGCGTTGCGCCGTGCAGCCTCATCAGCGGCCGCGGTCGCACTGGCGGTGGCGCTAGGCAGTGGTGGGCGGGTGGCGCCCGCCACGCTGCGTGGCGCATTGGCCGGTGCTGCCTTGGGGAGATCGGCACTGTCGAGGTCGATCGGCTCCAGCGTCAGCGCTTCGGCGACTTCGGCCGCCGTGGTCGCGTTGCCGCTGCCGACTTGCTGGCGGTTGGCTTCAGCCTTGCGGAGGGCGTCGATCAGCAGGCTCACTGCTTGCTCGCGGGCGAGGGCAGCTGTTCGAGGTTGAGCAGGCTCGGCCCGCTCTCACCCTTGAAGAAGTCGGTGGCTGGCAGCGCGCTCTGCTGGTTGCGATAGTCGCCTTCCAGGCTCGCCTGCCGCACGATCGTCGGGCGCAGCAGGATCACCAGCTCGCTCTTGCGACGTGTGTCATTGCGGTTCTGGAACAGCGCACCGACCAGGGGCAAGCCAGCGGCGACCGGTACCGTGTCCTTGTTCAGATCGATCGCGTCTTCCATCAACCCGCCCATTACCGCCACATTGCCGTTCTCGACGCGGATCACCGAGTCGATCTCGCGCGAGCGGATGATCGGCACCTGGTTCGTGATGCCGAGCGGCTTCAGTACCGGGTTCGGGTCGTTGGCGTAGCCGGAGATCCGCGTCAGGCTGGGCCGTACATTGAGTGTAACGGTGTCGTTGTCGGCGATCTGCGGTGTGACGTTCAGCACCAGCCCGACTGGCACGGAGTGCAACTCGGTGTCGTAGGTGATCTGCGTCTGCGTCTGGTTCTGGTTCGACGTTGTGTTGATCGTGAAGTACACGGTGTTGTCGACCACCTTGAGTACCGCGGTCTGGTTGTTCAGCGCCGAAATCTTGGGACTCGAGAGCACCTTGGTGGTGCCGAAGGAGTCGAGCAGTTTCACGGTGCCCATGAAGCTGCCGCCGGACGAGGTGAAACCGATCTCGATCAGGTTTGCGGTGGGGCCGGTGATTGCACCGGAGGCCTTCTGCACGATGCTCAGCCCAGTACCGGATAGGTTCAGCTTGCTCCAGTCGATGCCCTGCTGATAGTTGTCGGACAGCTCGACCTCGGCGATCGTGGCCTCGATCAACACTTGGCGCCGCGCGCTGTTGACGACCTTGTCGATGAACTCCTGAATCTTCTCGTGCTGGCGCGAAGTGGCACGCACCGCCAGGATGCCAGCTTCCTTGTTGGCGATGACCGAGGCCGACTCGCGAAAGCGCACCACCTGGGTGGGCCATTGCCCGAGCGCTTCGTCGTTGTCACCGTCGGCAGTGCCGCGCCGGGTGGCCGTGGCGTAGCAATTACGCATCGCGTCGGCATCGTCCGGGTAGAGCTTCTTGCAGCGGTCGAGCTGGTATTTGTCCTGCTGCACGGCGGCGTTGCCGCGCGCCATCTGCCTGCTGGCCTGGGCCGTACCGGGGCGCGATTCGTCAATCACGACCGTATTCGCGGGCTCGGTAATGACGCGATCGGTTTCGCGAAGCAGGTCTTTGACGTTCTGGATCAAGGTATCCCAGAAGCGGTTCTGCGACTGGTTTTCCACCCGGCTGAAAGAACTGTTGTTCGAGCCTCCCACGCCGCCGGTGCGGCCTGAGGTTCGATCAGTACTGCCGCTGGTCGCCGCGATTTCGCTCAGGATCGACACCGCCCCGGTGGTGTCCCGGTTCATGTTCACATAGTCGATCTTGTAATTGCGCAGGAAAGGCGAATCAGGCATCACCAGCAAGGTGTTGCCCTGCATCTCCCAGCGCATGTCGACCTGCTTGGCGATGCGTGCCAGCAGTTGCGGCAGCGTCTGGTCCAGAGCGTTCAGCGTGACCATACCCTCCAGCCCCGGATGCACATCCACATTGATGCGGGCGTCGCGGGAGAGGGCGAAGAGCAGGTCCTGCACCTTCACGTTATGTACCACCACCGAATGGGTGTCGGTGTGCGCGGCGGCCCTGGGCTTCGGAAGCGCGAAGCTCTGCGCGACCGGGTCGGGAATCGGGGCGGCTGCGCTGTTTGCAGCGGCCGACGGGGCTGGCGTCGTTGCGATGTGTTTGGTCGCATCCGGTTGGACCGGGTTTTGCGCACAGCCGGCCAAACCCAGCAGGGCGGCGGCGGAAAGGGCGGAAACAGCGCGTCGCGTCATGGACGGGGTCCGGCTTCCTCTGGGGCGATTGGATCTGATCCCATCTTAACTGAATTCGATTCGGCCGCGGCCGGCGCGGCCTTGGCAGCTTGTGCCTTGCGCAGCGCAGGGCGAATGCTCGCAACGGGCCGCACATACGGGCGGCTGGCGCGCAGCCACTCGGGCGACTTCGCCAGC
>NZ_JAYRDJ010000043.1:0-29346 GCF_041909475.1 Niveibacterium sp.
GGCGCGGGCCTCCCGTCCGGGGAATGGCTCAGGCGCTCTTCAGCGTGCCCTTGGGCAGGACAGTGGCCACGGCGGCCTTCTGGACCAGCACTTCGACGCCATCGGCGATTTCGACGCGGACATAGCTTTCGCCGACGCTCGCCACCTTGCCAGCGACGCCGCCTTGGGTCATGACTTCATCGCCCTTTTGCAGCGCTTCCAGCACGGCCTTGTGTTCTTTGGCCTTCTTCATCTGCGGGCGAATCATCAGGAACCACAGGATGCCGAACATCAGGATCAGCGGCAGCAGGCCCATGATGCCGCCGGTCGGGTCAGCCGCGGCACCCGCGGTCTGGGCATAGGCGTTGGAAATCAGCACGTTACACTCCGATGAATGGATTTATTCACAAACCGCCGAGTATAGCAGCGCGCGGCGTCGCGCCCGGGGCGCCGCCCGGGCCGAACACGCGGTGCTTGCGCAGCGTCAGTCAATGCCGCGGGCGCGGCGGGTGTGGAAGTCGGCGACGAAGGCGTTGAAGCGGTCAGCGTCGATGGCCTCGCGCATCTCGCGCATCAGCTGCTGGTAGTAGTAAAGGTTGTGGATGGTCATCAGGCGCGGGCCGAGCATTTCGGTCGCGCGATCCAGATGGTGCAGATAGGCGCGCGAGAAGTGCCGGCAGGTGTAGCAGCCGCAGGCCTCGTCGAGTGGCCGCGGGTCGTTGCGGTGCTTGGCGTTGCGGATCTTGAGGTTGCCCCATTGTGTGAACAGCCAGCCGTTGCGCGCGTTGCGGGTGGGCATCACGCAGTCGAACATGTCGATACCGCGCGAGACGCCATACACCAGATCCTCCGGCGTGCCGACGCCCATCAGGTAACGCGGCTTGCCGGTCGGCAGTTTTGGCGCAGTGTGCGTCAGGATGCGCTCCATCTCGTCCTTCGGCTCCCCGACCGAAAGGCCGCCGATCGCGAAACCATGAAAGCCGATATCCGCAAGACCTGCGAGCGATTCGTCCCGCAGGTCTTCATGCATGCCGCCCTGCACGATACCGAACAGGGCGTTCGGGTTCTCCAGCCGGTCGAACTCGTCACGCGAGCGCCGCGCCCAGCGCATCGACAGGCGCATCGAAGTGGCGGCTGTCGCATGGTCCGCAGGGTAGGGCGTGCATTCATCGAAGATCATCACGATGTCGGAGTTCAGCCCGCGCTGAATGCGCATCGACTCCTCCGGCGTGAGCATCAGTTTGGCGCCGTCGATCGGCGACGAGAAGCGCACGCCTTCCTCGGTGATCTTGCGCAGCGCGCCGAGCGAGAAAACCTGAAAGCCGCCCGAGTCGGTCAGGATCGGCCTTCTCCAGCCCATGAAATCGTGCAGGCCACCGAAGGTCTTCATGACTTCCATGCCGGGCCTGAGCCACAGATGGAAGGTGTTGCCGAGGCAGATCTGCGCGCCGATCTCGTCCAGCTCGTGCGGGCTCATCGCCTTGACGGTGCCGTAGGTGCCCACCGGCATGAATACCGGCGTGTCCACCACGCCGTGATTGAGTTGCAGGCGGCCGCGGCGGGCACCGTCCGAAGTGCGCAGAAGGTCGAATTTCATGTGGAAGCCTTGTCGAGCAGCATGGCGTCGCCATAGCTGAAAAAACGATAGCGGTTGGCGATGGCATGCGCGTAGGCGCTGCGGATCGTCTCAAGGCCGGCGAAGGCAGAGACCAGCATCAACAGCGTCGAGCGAGGCAGGTGAAAGTTGGTGATAAGGCGGTCGGCTACACGGAACTGGAAGCCGGGCGTGATGAAAATGTCGGTCTCTTCGGATCCGGCCTTCAGCTCGCCGTATCGGGCGGCAGACTCCAGCGCACGCAAGCTCGTCGTGCCGACGCACACGACACGGCCACCGGCAGCTTTGGTCGCTGCGATGGCTTTGACGGTGTCCTCCGGGATCACGTACCACTCGCGGTGCATGACGTGATCTTCGATCCGCTCCACGCGTACCGGCTGGAACGTACCGGCGCCCACGTGAAGCGTGACGGCCGCGGTCTTGATGCCGCGCGCCTCCAGTTGATCGAGCAGCGCTTGATCGAAGTGCAGGCCGGCCGTCGGTGCGGCAACCGAGCCGAGGTGACGCGCATACACAGTCTGATAGCGTGCCTCGTCGGCCTCGGCCGCGGCGCGATCGATGTAAGGCGGTAGCGGGAGCTGCCCGTGGCGTTCGATCAAATCAACCACCGTTGCATCGTGCGGGAAGCGCAGATGGAAGAACTCGCCGACGCGGCCGAGCACTTCCACCTCGAACGCATCCATCAGCGTGATCCGGCTGCCGGGCTTGGGCGACTTGCTGGCACGCACCATCGCAAGCGCTTCGTGATCGCCGAGCGGGCGCTCGATCAGCACTTCCACTTCGCCGCCGGTCGCCTTGCGCCCGTACAGACGCGCGTGCAGCACGCGGCTATCGTTGAAAACCAACAGATCGCCGGGCGCCAGCAGACTTGGTAGATCCTTGAAACTCAGGTCTTCAAGCGTGTCCTGGCCGACCCGCAGAAGCCGGCTGGCGCTGCGTTCGGCCAAGGGCGTCTGCGCAATCAGCGTGGGCGGTAGTTCGAAATCAAACTCTGAAACAGTTAAAGGCATGAGCTTTGCTTGAAGAGGGGGCGGTTTTCCGGGATAATGACTGACTTTCCGCGCCGGGATGGCGGAATCGGTAGACGCAGCGGATTCAAAATCCGCCGGTGGTAACACTGTGAGGGTTCGAGTCCCTCTCCCGGCACCACTTCACGACGCTTGAAATCTCAGGGCCCGCCCCCAGATACGCGTCGAACCCCTGATTTTATTGAGTCCCATGGCTGCAGGCAAACCAAACGCCCGGCGCCGCACCGCTTTTGCCGTGCTGGCGCTCGCAATGGCCGGAGTCGGTTCCCTGCCGGAAACCGCTCACGCCACCGTTCGCGGTCGTATCAACTACGGTGATGGCATGGCGCTGCCGCCGCAGGCCGTGATCGACATC
Source organism: Niveibacterium sp. (assembly GCF_041909475.1). Classification (NCBI taxonomy): domain Bacteria; kingdom Pseudomonadati; phylum Pseudomonadota; class Betaproteobacteria; order Rhodocyclales; family Rhodocyclaceae; genus Niveibacterium; species Niveibacterium sp. The sequence goes on from NZ_JAYRDJ010000043.1 coordinate 2,978, forward strand.
GAGCTGACCGACATCTCCAAGTCCGGGGCGCCGGCGCAGGTGCTTGCGCGCATGCGTCTGTCGGCCGAAGAGGATGGACCGATTCCGTTCGAGATCTCGGTGCCGTCGGCACGTATCGACCAGCAGCGCACCTATGTGCTGTCGGCGCGGATTTCCTACGGCGGCAAGTTGCTCTACACGAACACCACGACTCATCGCGTCCTGACGCAGGGCGCGCCGATCAAGGTCGACCTGCGCGTGGAGCGCGTCGCCGCCTGATCGGCTTCTTTATGCCGGGCCTGCTGTTTGAGCGGGTCCGATGTCAGTGCGGCAAACCTTCAAACCAGTTGAGCTGCTCGCGCAGTGTGACCACTTCGCCGATGATCAGCAGCGCGGGTGGTTTGAGCGCAGCCTCTGCGACTTTTCCCGGCAAGCTCGCGAGCGTTCCGACGATGGTGCGTTGTGTCGGCAGCGTCGCATGTCTCACCGCCGCCGCCGGAGTGTCACCCGCGAGCCCGTGCGCCATGAGTTGCGCGCTGATGACCGGCAGGGCTCCAATCCCCATGTAGATCACCACGGTCTGGTTAGGGCGCGCCAGTGCTGTCCAGTCCAGGTCGCAGCTTCCGTCATGGAAGTGGCCGGTAGCGAACACGCAGGTGCGGGCGACTTCACGATGCGTCAGCGGAATTCCCGAAAAAGCGGCCGCGCCGCTTGCGGCTGTCACGCCCGGCACCACTTCAAACGGAATGCCGGAGCCGATCAGTTCAAGAATCTCCTCGCCGCCTCGCCCGAAAATGAATGGGTCGCCGCCCTTGAGTCGCACCACGCGCTTTCCAGTCTGTGCGAGCCGTACCAGAAGCGTGTTGATGGATTCCTGAGGTAGGGTGTGGTTGCCGGCTTCCTTGCCGACGTAGATCTTTTCGGCGTCAGTCGGGATCAGTGCCATCACGCCATCGCCTACAAGATGGTCGTAAACAACAGCATCTGCTTGTCCAATCACGCGTGCTGCACGTACCGTCAGCAGGTCGGCTTCGCCGGGGCCCGCGCCAATCAGGTAGACCTTGCCGGCAGGAATCGGTCGGTGGATGACGTTCATGCAATCGTCGCCTGCGCTCTTGAATTGCGGCCGAGTGTAGCACTGACGCGCCACCCGGCTGCCTGCGCAGGGGCGTTGCGCCGAACTTGAGTGCGGTGCAACGGGGACACGCCTATAATCCGCGCCACTTTTATTGCAGGGCAGCACCGGACACGCGCGTGTCCGCTCGATCAAACATGCAGAACACCCCTGACGGTACGCACGCCGCACCGCAATCGCGAGGCCGCCTTGCGGCACTCACAGTCGCCGCGATCGGCGTGGTTTTCGGGGATATCGGCACCAGTCCGCTGTATACGATGAAAGAGGTGTTCGGCTCGCACGGGCTGGAGCCGTCGCATGCGAACGTTCTCGGCATCCTGTCCCTGGTGTTCTGGGCGCTGATCATCATCGTCGCGTTGAAGTACGTGGTGTTCATCATGCGTGCCGACAACCGTGGCGAAGGCGGCATCATGGCGCTGATGGCGCTGGCTCAACGCACTGCCGCGAAGGATCCGCGTGCGATCTGGTGGCTGACTGCGGCGGGTCTGTTCGGCGCGGCGCTTTTCTACGGCGATGGCGTGATTACACCGGCGATCTCGGTGCTATCGGCGGTCGAAGGGGTGGCGGTCACCCAGCCTGCGTTTGCGCCGCTCGTTTTGCCGCTGTCACTTGTGATCATCGTTGTGCTCTTTGCTTTCCAGAGAAAGGGCACGGCAAGCGTTGGTGCGCTGTTCGGGCCGGTCATGATTCTCTGGTTCGTGACCCTTGGGGTGCTTGGTCTGCACAAGGTGATCGAGATGCCGAGCGTGCTGCTTGCGCTCAACCCGCTGTATGCGCTGCAGTTTCTTGCTGAGCACCAGCTCCACGGCTTCCTCGTGCTGGGTTCGGTGGTGCTGGCGGTGACGGGAGCTGAGGCTCTGTATGCCGACATGGGGCACTTTGGCCGCAAACCGATCAAGCTGGCGTGGTTTGGACTGGTTCTGCCCAGCATCTACCTGAACTACCTCGGGCAGGGAGCGCTACTGGTCGCCGACCCGAGCGCAGCGAGGAATCCCTTCTTTCTGCTGGCGCCGCCCTGGATGCTGTATCCGATGGTCGGGCTGGCGACTTTGGCCGCCATCATTGCGTCGCAGGCGGTTATCTCCGGCGCCTTCTCGCTGACCCGCCAGGCGATGCAACTGGGGTATTGCCCGCGCTTCAGCCTGATCCACACCTCTGCGAAGGAAATCGGGCAGGTTTACGTTCCGGGCATTAACTGGGGGCTGTTAGGTGCGGTGCTGGCGCTGGTTATTGGCTTCAAATCGTCCAGCGCGCTGGCGTCGGCTTATGGCATCGCGGTGACCCTGACGATGCTGATTGACACCGTGCTGGCGTTTATCGTGGTGCGCAGCTTGTGGGGGTGGTCCGGCTTGCAGGGGGGGATTTTCCTCGCCGGTTTCCTGATCGTTGACCTAGCGTTTGTCTCCGCGTGCTCGGTGAAGATTCTGGATGGCGGTTGGTTCCCGTTGACAATGGGCCTGGGGATATTCCTGTTGCTGGCAACGTGGCGGCGGGGGCGTCAGCTCGTCGCCGAGCGGACACGCACCGACACGATTCCGCTCGAACTCTTCATCCAGTCGCTGTTTCACTCGCCGCCCCAGCGCGTTGCCGGTACCGGCATTTTCATGACCACGAATCTGGAAGGCGTCCCGCGGGCGCTGTTGCATAACCTGCTGCATAACAAGGTGCTGCATGAGCGCGTTGTTTTGCTGACCGTCGTAACGGAGGATGTGCCCTTCGTGCCGGAGATTGACCGCGTTTGGGTCGAGCATCTGGACTACGGTTTTCAGCGCATCTCGGTGCACTACGGTTTCAAGGACGACCCGGACATCCCTGCCGCGCTGCTCCAGGCGCAGGGTCAGGGCTTCGAGTTCGAGATGATGGAAACGTCATTCTTCCTTGGTCGGGAGAAGCTGATTCCGCGTATCAAGGGCGTCATGCCGATGTGGCGCGAGCGCCTGTTCATCTTCATGTTCCGCAACTCCGGCAGTGCGGCTGACTTCTTCCGCATACCTGCGAACCGGGTGGTGGAATTCGGAACCCAGGTCGAACTGTGACGGTGCGCACGTGCACCTGCGTTTTCTTTTCATTAAATCTTGTCAAGCGTTTGTTTTGATTGAAAAAACGCTCAATTTGGCGGCTTTGTCGAATGTGACGTCCTTCACGCGAATGTCTCGCATGCTCGGGTATCGTCGGTCCCACTAAAGCAATTGCGCGTTGCCCGCCGGGCAGGGCGGTGTGGCGCAAGGGTGGGACACCATGCTTCGACTTTTCAATCACTACGTACCGGCCAACGCGTTTGCGCAGGTGCTATTCGATAGCCTGTTGCTGTTCGCCGCCATCCTCGTTGCGGCGTCCATGCAGTTGAGCGGAGGTTTCGCGCTTATTGAGGCGCTGGCGCCGTCCGCGCTGCTGTTTGCCGTCATCATGATTGCGCTCAACAGCGCGTTGGGTCTCTATCGCGGCGGCCCGACGTCCAGCTTGTACGACACGCTCGCCCGCATTTTGCTGTCCTTGCTGGCGAGCATCCCGATCGCTTACGCCGTGTTCCGCATCCTGCCTTGGGGCATCTTTGACCAACAGCGCGGCGAGCTGACGGTTGTCTTATTGCTTGGCGCTATTCTTGCGTTGCGTGGCTTTGTCGTGGGCGCTGCGGGCGAACCGCTGCTGCGCCGCCGCATTCTCGTCATCGGCACCGGTAACGAAGCGGCGGCTGTGGATCAAAGCCTGCGCAGTCAAAGCACGCGTGCGCTGCAGGTGGTCGGTTTCTATCCAGCGGTGAACAACGACGATGTCGTGGTTTCGAACCACCGGATTTTGGCCGCCAACGCATCGTTGCTTGAAGCGGTCAGGGCGCATGACGTCAATGAAATCATCGTTGCGGTGCGTGAGCGACGCGGCGGTTCGATGTCGCTCAAACAGTTGCTCGACTGCAAGCTTGCCGGCGTCAAGGTGCTGGACCTCTCGTCCTTCTACGAACGTGTGCGTGGTCAGGTTCGGATCGATGCGCTGAAGGCGAGCTGGCTGATCTACGGCGATGGATTCCGTCAGGGCTGGCTGCGCTCCACGATCAAACGTTGTTTCGACCTCGTCGTGGGGACGGTGATGCTGGTGTTGGCGCTGCCGGTCATGGCGCTGACCGCGGTCGCGATTGCCGTCGAGTCCGGTTTTCCGGTTTTCTACACACAGGAGCGTGTTGGTCGTGGCGGCCGCGTGTTCCGTGTGATCAAGTTCCGTAGCATGCGCACCGACGCGGAGAAGGATGGAAAGCCCCGCTGGGCTTCGGCCCGCGATGATCGCGTGACCCGAGTTGGCCGGATCATCCGAAAAACGCGCATTGATGAGTTGCCGCAGTTGCTGAACGTCATCCGTGGCGAAATGAGCCTCGTAGGGCCGCGTCCGGAGCGCCCTTATTTTGTCGATCAGCTTGCACGCGAGATCCCGTTCTTCGCCGTTCGCCATAGCGTTAAGCCAGGCCTGACCGGCTGGGCTCAGGTGCGCTATCAGTATGGCTCCACGGTCGATGATGCGATTCAGAAGCTCCAGTACGATCTTTACTACGTCAAGAATCACACGCTGTTCCTTGATGTGCTGATTCTCGCTGAGACCGTTCGCGTGGTTTTGACCGGCGAAGGGGCCCACTAAGGGTGGCGACCAAGGAAGCCGCACGCGCGCGGCAAATGGTTAAGGGGCGTCAATGAACGCCGTTCCAGCAGTCATGGTTGCCGCCGGCTATGGTCTGGCGGCGCTTGTTTTCGTGCTGGTTGGATTGCATCTGCGCCTCAGCTGGCGTGGCGGCCGCCAGGGCGCGCTGCTGCTCTACGCCATTGCTGCAAGTCTTGTGTGGGCGCTCATTTCGCTCGTCTTTGCGCTCGACCCAACGTGGTTGCTTTGGGCTGCCAGCAGCATGCTGGACAGCCTCCGAATCGCGGCTTGGTTGATGTTCCTTTTTTCGCTGCTTGAGCTGACGGGCTCGGAGTTGTCGCCGTCGATCGCGCGTGTGCGCCAGATTGCGGTGGGCGTCGTCGGCGTGCGCTTCCTGGCCGATCTGTTTGGCGCCGCCGGACTTGTGTCAGGCTTGCTTGGCGGCCAACTTGTTGCGGTGCTGACGCTGGCTTGTGCCGTTTCTGGGCTGGTTGCGATCGAGCAGCTCTACCGAAACTTCCCTGAGCAATCGCGTTGGGGCATCAAGCCGCTGGCGGTCGGACTGCTTGGCGCGTTCTTCTTCGACGTTTACGTCGGGGCAGACGCGTTCATGTTCAGGCGCGTCGATCTGACCTTGTGGGGAATGCGCGGTTTTGTCTGGTGTGCGGCCATGGTGCTGGTTGCGATTTCGGCTGGCAGAAGCCGTAACTGGAATTTCCGCATCAGCGTTTCGCGCGAGGTCGTATTCCATTCGGCGACGTTGGGCGTTGCGGGCACATTCCTGCTGGCTGTTGCCGCCGCCGGTTACTGGGTTCGCTTCTTTGGCGGAGAGTGGGGCGCTGCGCTGCAGATACTGCTGCTCTTCGGCGGCCTGCTGGCTTGCGCGATCGTGCTCTTCTCTGGTGCCTTTCGTGCGAAGTTGCGCGTGTTTCTCGCGAAGCACTTCTTTAGCTACCGGTACGACTACCGTGCCGAGTGGCTGCGCTTCACACAGGCGCTTGCAGTATCTGGCGGCGGCGCGGATTTGTCGATCGCGGTGATCCGCGGCCTCGCGGATCTGGTCGAGAGCCCCGGCGGGATATTGTGGTTGAAGGATCGCAGCGGTGGCTACGTCCCCCACGCGCGGCTCAATCACGTGCAAGTCGATGCTGCCGAACCCGCCGCCGGAGCGTTTGCGCGATTTCTCATGCAACGTGGTTGGATCGTTGACTTGGCTGAAGTGCGCAGCCAGCCATCGATCTACGAAGGGTTTGAGCCTCCGGGTTGGCTCGAACAGGCGCCCGACGCCTGGCTGATCGTGCCCCTGTTTGTAGAGCTTGAAATGGTGGGCTTCGTGGTGCTGATGACGGCGCGGACAAGCATCGACGTTGATTGGGAGGTGCTTGATCTGCTCAAGACGGCGTCGCGACAGGCCGCCGTGCACTTGGGGCGGCATCAGGCTGCCGAGGCGTTGATGGAGGCGCAGAAATTCGATGCTTTCAACCGCATGTCCGCGTTCGTCGTCCATGACCTCAAGAACCTCGTCGCGCAGTTGCAGTTGATGTTGCGAAACGCCGATCGACACAAGGACAACCCGGAGTTCCAGCAAGACATGCTCGACACCGTGCGTCATGTACAGGAGCGGATGAAGGGTTTGATGTCGCAGCTGCAGGAAAAGCGCTCGATCGACATGCGGCGTCCTGTCAGTCTTCGCGATCTGGCGCAGCGAATCGCGGACGGCAAGCGCCACCAGCGCCCGCTCGTGGGCGTCACGCTCGATGCCGCGCCCGTCGCGATGGCGCACCCGGAGCGTATTGAAAGAGTTGTTGGTCATGTGGTGCAAAATGCACTCGACGCCACTGGTGACAATGGTATTGTCGGAATCAGGGTGTTTGAACGGGACGGAATGGCCTGCATCGAAGTGCGTGACAGCGGTTGCGGCATGTCGGTCCAGTTCGTCCGCGAGCGACTGTTCAAACCCTTCCAGAGCACCAAGGATGCCGGGATGGGCATCGGCGCCTATGAAACCCTGCAATACATCACCGAACTGGGTGGGCGGATCGACGTTGAGAGCGAGCCGGGGCGCGGAACAACCATGCAGGTATGGCTGCCGTGCGTTCGGGAAGCGGTAGCGCCGGCTGAGGCGGCATGAATAATGAATGACCGAAAACGTACGCTCCTGATCGTGGAGGATGACCCCGCACTGCAGAAACAGATGCGTTGGGCGTTTGACCAGTACGAAGTGGTGACAGCGGATGATCGGGAGTCGGCGATCGCACAGATTCGCCGCTACGAGCCAGCCGTCGTGACAATGGATCTTGGCTTGCCGCCCTCGCCTGACGATACGACGGAGGGCTTCCGCCTTCTTGGTGAGATCTTGTCACTCGCGCCAGACACCAAGGTCATTGTTCTGACGGGCCAGCACGACCGCGAGAACGCGGTGCGTGCCGTCGGCGCAGGCGCCTATGACTTCTTCGCCAAGCCGTTCGAGCCGGAATTGTTGATGCTGACGATCGATCGTGCGTTTCGTTTGTACGATCTCCAGCACGAGAATCGTCGCCTGCAGACACAGCATGCGGGCGGGCCGCTGGGTGCGGTCATCACGCGGGACGCCGCGATGCTGCGCATCCTGCGCACGATCGAAAAGGTGTCTAGCGCCAACGTTACCGTCATGCTGCTTGGCGAGAGCGGCACCGGCAAGGAAGTGCTGGCGCGTGGGCTGCATGAAGCGTCACCGCGTCGCGCGGCGCGGTTTATTGCGATCAACTGCGCGGCGATTCCGGAGAACCTGCTTGAGAGCGAGCTGTTCGGCTACGAGAAGGGTGCGTTCACCGGGGCCGTAAGGCAGACGCCCGGCAAGTTTGAACTTGCGCACAAGGGGACGCTGTTTCTCGATGAGATCGGCGACCTGCCGATCGCCCTGCAGGCGAAGCTGCTGCGCTTCCTGCAGGAGCGCGTTGTCGAGCGAATCGGTGGACGGGAGGAGATCCCTGTCGACGTGCGAATCGTGTGTGCCACGCACCAGGATCTCAAATCGCTGATCGCACAAGGCCGATTCCGTGAGGATCTGTTCTATCGGCTGGCGGAAATCGTTGTCGACATCCCCCCGGTGCGCGATCGCGACGGTGATGCCTTGTTGCTGGCGCACGCGTTTGTGCAGCGTTTCGCGAACGAACATCGGCGTGGTTCGATGGGGTTTACCGATGACGCGCTGGCGGCGCTTGCTGCGCATCGCTGGCCTGGCAACGTTCGCGAACTGGAGAACTGCGTCAAACGCGCGGTGATCATGGCGGACGCTGGTCGCATCACCGCAGACGACCTTGGTCTTGATGCGCCGGATGAGGACCTCGAAGCGCTCAATCTGCGCGCGGTACGCGATGAAGCGGAGCGGCGGGCGGTTGTGCGGGTGCTCGCGCGGGTGAACGGCAATATCGCTCGAGCGGCCGAAGTACTCGGTATCAGCCGCCCGACACTTTACGATCTGATGAATCGATTCGGGTTGAAGAAAGACCCGGTTTGACCCGACAGGACCCCTCATGACTCAGTCACGTATTTCCAACCTGCTAGCCGCGCTACTGGCTGCAGCTCTGCTCATCGGGTGTGGCGACGATCCCCAGAAGATGTTGAGCTCCGCGCGCGACTATCTGGCCAAAGGGGACAACAACGCAGCCACGATCCAGTTGAAGAACGCGCTGCAGAAGGATCCGGGCCTTGCTGAGGCGCGTTTTCTGTTCGGCAAGATCCTGCTCGACAGCGGTGATGTGCAAGGGGCGGAAAAGGAACTGCGCAAGGCGCTCGAAGCCGGCTACCCGCTCGAATCGGTTGCAGTGCCGCTTTCGCGGGCATTGCTGGCGCTCGACAAAGCGCAGCAAGTTGTCACCGAATATAGCGCGATGAAGCCCCAGCAGCCCGCCGCGAAGGCTGCGGTTGCAGTCGGTTTGTCTGATGCCTATCTGATGCTCAATCAGCAGGAGCGCGCCGAGGCGGCGCTGCGTGAGGCGCTTGATGCTTCGCCCGGTTTCGGCCCCGCGGCCATCGCTTTTGCGCGCCTCAAGGTGTCGCGTCACGACATCCCCGCCGCGACGGCTATTCTGGATGACGCCATCGCGAAGAACCCGTCCGAATACGATGCGATCACGCTTCGCGCGGAACTCAAGCTCGCCGTGGGCAAGGCCGATGAAGCGGTTGCTGATCTTGATCGCGCGATCAAGCTGCACTCGCAGCTGGTGCCGCCGCGCATGCGGTTGGCGCAGATCTACATCAATCAGAAGCAGCTCGACAAAGCCGAGGCGACTATTGCCGAGGCCAAGAAAGTCTCGCCCAAGCACATTCTGATTCGTCATCTCGAGGGTGTCGTCGCCCTCTACCGTGGCAAGAACGACAAGGCGCGGGATGCGGCGCAGCAGGTCCTCAGTGCCGCGCCGGACTATCTTCCTGCAGTGATGCTGGCGGGTGTCGCGCACATGCGTTTGCGCGATTTTGTGCAAGCTCAGGCAAATTTCGAAAAACTCGTTGCGAAGGCGCCAGACGCGCCGGGGCCGCGTCGCTTGCTTGCGCGTGCTCAGCTGGCCGCAAAGGACCCCGCGAAGGCCTTCGATACGCTCAACCCGTTGCTGTCGAAGAATCCTGATCGTGAAACCTTGATGCTGGCGGGTCAGGCCTCGCTGCAGAACGGCGACTTTGCGCGCTCATCGGAACTCTTTGCCAAGGCGGCAGCGCTCGACCCGAAAGATGCCGCGTCGCGTTTGCGCCTGGGCGTATCGAAGCTGGCTACCGGCGACAGCGACGCTGCGATGCGTGACATCGAGGCTGCGGCTTCGATTGAAGACAGCAGCGATGAGGCCGAGGTCACCTTGATCATGGCTCATCTGCGCAGCGGCAACGTGCCGAAGGCGCGCGCAGTGGTGGATCGCATGATCCAGCGCCAGCCGGACAACCCCTTGGGTTACAACCTGCTCGGTGGCGTGCTGATGGCCGCGAAGGACACCGCCGGGGCGCGCAAGGCTTTCGAGAAGTCGATCGAGTTGCAGCCCAACTACCTGGCGGCGGCAATGAACCTGGCGCGGCTTGACGTGATGGCCGGAAAGCCTGGTGAGGCGCGCGCGCGTTTCGAGAAAATCATCGAGAAGAATCCGAAGGCCGTCGAGGCTTACCTCTTGCTGGCGCGTCAGATGGCTGACAGCGGAGCGAAGCCGGATGAGATCCGCAAGGTCCTCGACCGCGCGGTGGCCGCCAATCCTGGGGTGGCTGCGCCGAAACTCGCACTGCTCGAGTTGCTGCAGGCTTCGGGCGACAATAAGGCAGCACTCGCCGTGGCGCAGGATCTGTCTGCGGCGTTTCCGTCTGAGCCCGAGGTCCTGATGGCCGCGGCTCGGGCGCAATCTCGCGCGGGCGAAACACAGCAGGCGATCGCAACGTTGCAGAAGCTGATCGGCGTGCAGCCCCAGCTGCCGGCACCGTGGCTGATGCTGTCTGATCTGCAGCGGGTGGCAAAGGACGTGCAGGCGGCGGAAGACACGCTGCGCAAGGTGCTCAAGCAGCGTCCCGATCTGCTCGAGGCGCAACAGCGGCTGGTTGCGCTCAAGATCGAGCAACGCAGTACGAACGACGCCGTCGCGATTGCGCGAGAAGTGCAGAAACAGCACCCGAAGGAAGCGGCGGGCTGGATCTATGAAGGCGACGCGTACGCACAATCGAAGGATTGGGCCGCCGCGAACAAGGCCTACGCCAAAGCTTACGAACTCGCCAAGGTCGGGCCGGTTGCGATCAAGTACCACAGTGGTCTGGTCGAGTCGGGTCAGCGCGCAGAGGCCGACAAGCTCGCGGCCGCATGGCTGGCGCAAAACCCCAAGGATGTACCGTTCCGCTCCTATATCGCTGAGCGTGCGATTGCGTCGAAGGACTACGAGGCGGCGGCCAAGGCGTATCGCGCGTTGCTGGAGCTCGACCCGAAGAACGCCGTGACGCTCAACAACCTCGGCTGGGTGGGTAGCAAGGTGAAGGATCCGAAGGCAATGTCGTATGTCGACCAGGCGCTTCAACTCGCTCCCGACAACCCCGCGATTCTCGATACCAAGGCGCAGATCCTGTTGGATTCGGGCCAGGCCAAGCCTGCCGTGGAAGTGCTGCGCAAGGCGGTCGCCGGTGCGCCGAGCAATCCGTCGCTGCGCTTGAATCTGGCGCGTGCGCTGGTACAGGCTGGCGACAAGGCGGCCGCCAAATCGGAAGCCGCCGCGGTCGCGAAAACCGCGCCGGAAAACTCGACCTTGCGCAGCGACGCCGAGTCGCTGCTCAAGACCCTCTGACGAACCTACTGGCGCTCACGCCGCAAAGATCATGACAACCGTTGCTGTGATTGGCCTTGGATACGTTGGCCTGCCGCTCGCCGTCGAGTTTGGCAAAAAGTACCGCACACTGGGCTTCGATCTCTCGGAGCAGAAGGTCGCCGCCTACCGCGGGTTCGTGGATCCGACTGGCGAGGTCTCCAGCGAGGATCTGCGCGGTGCCACGCAGCTCACCTGTCACACCGACCCGAAGGTGATTTCCGAAGCGGATTTCATCATCGTGGCGGTGCCGACTCCGGTCGACGACGCACATCAGCCTGACTTCACGCCGCTGGTAAAGTCGTCCGAGTCGGTGGGCAAGCACATCAAACGCGGCGCGGTCGTCGTGTACGAGTCGACCGTTTACCCCGGCGCGACGGAAGAGGTCTGCATTCCGATCATCGAGAAGCACTCGGGCCTGAAGTGGAAAGAGGATTTCTTTGTCGGCTACAGCCCGGAACGGATCAATCCGGGCGACAAGGAGCGTACGCTCACCCGCATCGTCAAGGTTGTGTCGGGTGATACGCCGGCGACACTTGAAAAGGTGCAGGCGCTTTATGGCGCGGTGATCACTGCGGGCGTGTACCCCGCATCGAGCATCAAGGTGGCGGAAGCCGCCAAGGTCATCGAGAACACACAGCGCGACCTGAACATCGCGCTGATGAACGAATTGGCACTGATTTTCCACAAGATCGGTATCGACACGCTGGAAGTGCTGAAAGCGGCGGGCACCAAGTGGAACTTCCTGCCCTTCCGCCCGGGTCTGGTCGGCGGCCACTGTATCGGTGTCGACCCGTATTACCTGACCTACAAAGCGGACATGCTCGGCTACCACCCGCAGGTGATCCTTGCCGGGCGCCGCATCAACGATGGCATGGGCAAGTACATCGCCGAGCAGACCGTCAAACAGATGATCGCGAATGACCTGCCGGTCAAGGGCGCGAACGTCATCGTGCTCGGCCTGACCTTCAAGGAGAACTGCCCCGACCTGCGCAACAGCAAGGTGATCGACGTGATCCGCGAGCTGCGCAGCTTTGGCGTCAACGTTCACGTACATGATCCGATCGCCGATAGCGGCGAAGCCGAGCACGAGTACGGCGTGTCGTTGACGCCGTGGGATGCGCTGCCGAAGGCGTCTGCGATTGTTGCGGCCGTAAGCCATCAGGCATACGCGGACATGGGCGTCGCGCAGCTCATCGCCAAGCTGTTGCCGGGTGGTGTGTTTACCGACGTCAAGAGCGCGTACGCACCGACTGAAGTCGAAGCCGCCGGCGCACGCCTCTGGAGGCTTTGACGCGGTACCGTTTGGTGCCGGGAGATGTCATGCGTAGCCTGCGTTTGCTTCTCCTCGCCCTGAGTGTTGTTGGACTGCCAGCGGCGGCGGACGAGCCGCTGGCCGATCCGCGCGCGACGCTGGCGAAGCAACTGGTTGCCCTCGGCACGCAGTACGAACACGGCGAGGGCATGCCGCAGGATCCGCTGCGCGCCGCGGAGCTGTACTGCGATGCAGCACGCTACGGCGACGCCGAAGGCCTGTTTGCACTCGCCTGGATGTACGGCAATGGCCGCGGTGTGGAGCAGGACGACCGGATCGCGGCGACCTTGATGGCGCGCTCGGCGGCTGCGGGGTTTGAGCCGGCGCAGGGCGCCCAGCGTTTCTTTGGCCCGTCGGCCGGCGTATTGCCGCCATGCATGATGCCGCGCGCGCCGCAGGGGCGTAATGATCCGGGTGCGTCCGACGAAGCGGATCTCGATGCCGTTTTGGCGGCGCTGCCGCCCAACAAGCGCCGCATCGCACAGTTGATCCGCCTGCTGGCGCCGCAGTACGCGATCGATGCCCGCCTCGCCTTGGCCGTCGCGGCGGCCGAATCCAACTTCGAGTCGCTCGCGCGCAGCCCGCGTAACGCCTATGGCGTGATGCAGCTGATCCCGGAGACGGCGCAGCGCTTCAAGGTACGCAACGTCTACGACCCCGCGCAGAACATCAAGGGTGGCCTCGCCTACCTGCGCTGGTTGCTGGCCTACTATCGCGGCGATGTGCTCTTGACGCTGGCCGCCTACAACGCGGGCGAGGGCGCGGTCGATCGCTACCGCGGCATTCCGCCCTATCGGGAGACGGTCGACTATGTCAAACGTATCTACGGCATGTTCCGCCGCGCCAACCACCCGTACGACGCACAGTTGGTGGCGCCGTCGCCTATTGCGATGCGCTAGCCTGCGTACCGTCGTGCGGCGAGCTGTCGGGCGGGGGCTGATAGTCGCGGTGGCGTTGCTGATTGGGGTGCCCGCGCACGCAGATCTGGTCGACACGGTGCAAAGGATCAAACCGGCCATCGTCGCGATTGGCACTTATCAGCGCGATCGTTCGCCGCAGTTCCGGCTTATGGGCACCGGCTTTGTCGTGGGCGATGGAACCAGGATTGCCACCAACTCGCATGTAGTGCCGCCCACATTGGACGCGGAGCACTTCGAGGAGCTGATCGCGATCAGCTTCGGCGACGGGGGCGTGCAGCGCACGCACAAGGTCACCAAGATTGGCAGCGACCCGGCACACGACCTCGCGCTGCTCAAGCTGCCGGGCGTCACGCTGCCGGCGCTCAAGCTTGACGACGGTATGCATGCGCGCGAGGGCCAGCCGATTGCGTTTACTGGCTTCCCGATCATCGGCGTACTGGGCCTTAATCCGGCCACGCATCGTGGCATAGTCGCTGCGATCACACCGATCGTGTTGCCGACCGAGCACGGGTCGCAGCTTAATCCTCAGGCGATCCGGCGCATTCGTGAAGGCGCCTTCCCAGTGCTTCAACTCGATGCCACGGCTTACCCCGGCAACAGCGGAAGCCCGGTCTATGACCAAGACAGCGGCCTGGTGCTGGCGATTGCCAACATGGTGTTCGTAAAAGGCAGCAAGGAAAGCGCGCTGACGCAACCGTCCGGCATCACCTACGCGATACCCGCGATGCACCTGAAGGCCTTGCTCGACCGCACGCCCTGAGTTCACCCGCTGTCGCAGGACGGTTGCGCGGGCTCAGTCGAGCAGCGTGCGGGCGCCCTCGAAGCGTTGCGCGAAATAAGCGGTGTCGAGTCGTTCGATGCGCACGGCGCCGCTGGTCGAGGGCGCGTGAATGAAGCGCCCCTCGCCGATGTAGATGCCCATGTGCGAGTAGGGGCGCTTCATCGTGTTGAAGAACACCAGATCACCGGGCCGGATCTGGTTGCGCTCGATCGGGCGCGCACGCGCGGCAATCTGCGCCGCGTTGTGTGGCAGCTTCACGCCGGCCACCTGTTCCATCACGTAGCTGACCATGCCGCTGCAGTCGAGCCCCGCCTCGGGGTTGCGGCCGCCGAAGCGGTAGCCGGTATCCACCAGCCCCAGCGCGAACACCACCACATCGTTGGCCAGCGCGGCATCGGGCAAGCGCACGAAGGCCGGGTTGGACGCTTCCGGCGGTGTGCGGCTGGGCGTGCTGGAACAGGCGGAGATTGCCAGTGCCAGCAGCAGAACGGCGAGGTGGCGACGACGCATCTCAGGACTCCAGCCAGAAGGTGACCGGGCCGTGATTCGTCAGGCTGACCGACATCTCGGCACCGAACCGCCCGGTCGCGACCAGGCCATGGCTGGCACGAGCGTGGCTTACTGCATGATCGAACAGGCTGCGCGCGCGCACCGGTTCGGCGGCGGAAGTAAAGCTTGCGCGCGTGCCCTTGCGGGTATCGGCAGCCAGCGTGAACTGCGGCACCAGCAACAGGCCGCCGCCGGTGTCGGCAAGCGAGCGGTTCATGCGGCCAGCCTCGTCGCTGAAAACACGGTAACCAAGGATGCGTTCGACAAGGCGTGCGGCGCTCTTCTCGTCGTCCTCGGGGCGCACGCCGACCAGCGCGAGCAGGCCCGCGCCGATTTCACCGACGGTTTCGCCTTCGACCACCACGGATGCGTGCAGCACGCGTTGAATCAGCGCGATCACTGCAGTTCGATGGTGCCGGTGGCAATCACGTTGATCTGCGTTTCGCCGGCTTCCATCGACGGCGCGACGCTGTCCGAGGCCGCGCTCATCACGGCCGCTCTGGCAGCCGGCATTGGCGTCGGGCGGAAGCTCTGGTTCGTGTTGATCGCCACATGCCGGATGCGGTACTTACGGCCCAGCGCGTTGGCGGCCAACTCGGCGCGCGCCTTGAACGCCGCCAGCGCATCGACGATGGCTTCGTCCTCGGCCTTGCGACGGGTCTCCGTCGAAGGCGCGAAGCTGATCTGGCCCAGCGCAAAGTCGCCCTGCAGCTTGCCGAGCAGTTCGGACAGCGCCGCCGAATCGCGACTCTCCAGCAGCAGTTCGGTGCGCATCCGCCAGCTCTCGATCTTCTGCGAATTGCGCACATAGTTCGGCCAGGTGCTGCTGTTGCCGGAGCGCACCTTCACGGCCGTCGAGCCCTTGGCGGTAGCGAGGCCGCGGTTGATCGTCTGATTCACGCGGTTGGTCAGTGCGCTGAGGTTGGCGTCGGAGGCCTCGACATAAACGACCGCGCGTTGCAGGTCGTTCGTCGCGGCGCGGCTGCTCTCCACGCTCAGGTCGATCGTCGGCACGCTCGGTACTGCGGGGGGCGAGGTCTGCGCCCACGCTGGGCTGGCGATACAGGCGGTGGCGATCAGCAAGCTTTGCAGGGGCTTCATCCGTTCATCTCCCAGAATGGCTGATCCCAGTCTAGCAGGGCAGGGTGGCGGCGCCTGTGAGTGGATGTATCACCCGATGCGTCGCAGGCCCGCGGCGTAGCGGGCGGCGTTGCGCACATAGCCGGCCGCGCTGCGTTCCAGGTTGGCGACTTCCTCGTCGGAGAGCTCGCGGATGATGCGGCCGGGCGTGCCGACGACCAGCGAGCGATCCGGGATCACCTTGCCTTCCGGGATCAGCGTGTTCGCGCCGATCAGGCAGTGCTTGCCGATCACCGCGCGGTTGAGCACCACCGCGTTGATGCCGATCAGCGAGCCCTCGCCGATCGAGCAGCCGTGCAGCATCACCATGTGGCCGACGGTGACGTTGGCGCCAATCGTCAGCGGCACGCCGTCGTCGGTGTGCAGGATCGAGCCGTCCTGGATGTTGCTGTTGTCGCCCACGGAGATCGGGTCGTTATCGCCGCGCAGCGTGGCGCCGAACCACACGTTAACGTTGCGGCCCAGCGTGACCGAGCCGATCACGGTGGCGTTCTCGGCGACCCAGCTGCCTTCGCCCAGCTGCGGCGTGCGGTCGTCCAGTGCGTAGAGGCTCATGCGTATGCTATCCGATTGATTTGTCTGCACTTGTTGCAGTGCGAGGGGCGCAATCTTAGGCGCTCGCGGGAGGCGGTGGCAAGCGAGGAGCGCGGCGCTCGCCTGGTTCTGGCAAGTCTGTCGGCTGCCTTTTCCGCCTCAGGCCGCGTGGCCTCTTGCGGCTATGGCGGCGGCGCGGCACAGTTCGGGGCTATCGCATCCTGGAGCGTTTCATGCATTTCCGCGTTGGCCCGATCGTACTGATTCTGGTGGGCATCCTCTTTCTGCTGAACAACCTTGGCTTGTTCCACCTGCGCGACCTGTTTCACCAGATGGGCACCTGGTGGCCGGTGATCCTGATCGTGATCGGCGCTGCCGGCTTGATCGGCGGAAAACGTTGAATACCCCTGCCGCGCTTGATCTGATCGCGATGGCGCCGCCCCGCTTTCAGCTAGAGTGCAGCGCCATACCTACCCCACGCCTGTTGCCGGAGCCCCCATGCCTGTCGTCGAAGTAAAACACCCGCTCGTCAAACACAAGATCGGCCTGATGCGGGAAGGCGACATCAGCACGAAGAAGTTCCGCGAACTGACGGCCGAACTCGCGCGCCTGCTGGCGTATGAGGCGGCAAAGGATTTCGAGCTTGAGCGTGTGACGATCGACGGCTGGGCCGGCCCGGTCGAGATCGACCAGATCAAGGGCAAGAAGCTCACCGTGGTGCCGATCCTGCGCGCCGGCATCGGCATGCTCGACGGCGTGCTGGACATGGTGCCGAGCGCCAAGGTCTCGGTCGTCGGCATTGCGCGCAATGAAGAAACCTTGATGCCGGAGCCTTACTTCGAGCGCTTCGTCGGCAACCTGGCCGAGCGTAGCGCCTGGATCATCGACCCGATGCTGGCCACCGGTGGCTCGCTGATCGCGACGATCGAGATGCTCAAGCGCAACGGCTGCCGGCACATCACCGCGCTGACGCTGGTGTCCGCCCCCGAAGGCATCCGCGCACTGGACGCGAGCCACCCGGATGTGGCGGTCTACACCGCGGCGATCGACAGCCACCTCAACGAGCACGGCTACATCATCCCCGGCCTCGGGGACGCCGGAGACAAGATCTTCGGCACCAAAATCTGAACCCATGATCGGCCGCCACCCGCGGCCGTTTTTTCATCCACCCTCCGTCACCCGGAAAGGCCCCCGCATGTCCGCTACCCCCGAGCCCGTATGGCGCACCGCGCTATCCGGCGCGCAGATCCTGTTTGTCGCCTTTGGCGCCACCGTGCTGGTGCCCTTGCTCACCGGCCTGAATCCGAGCCTTGCGCTGCTGGGCGCCGGCGTCGGCACGCTGATCTTCCAGGTCTGTACCAAGCGTCAGGTGCCGATTTATCTGGGATCGAGCTTTGCGTTCATCGCGCCGGTGATCTACTCGGTGCAGCACTGGGGTATGCCGGCCACGCTGGGGGCGCTCGCGTCGGCGAGCTTCTTCTACTACGTTGCAGCCGGGCTGGTGAAATGGCGTGGCGTGGATTTCATCCACAAGCTGCTGCCGCCGGTCGTGATCGGGCCGGTGGTGATGGTGATCGGCCTCGGGCTCGCGCAGGTGGCGGTGAGCATGTCTTCCGGCAAGGCCGGTGATGCGCAGGTCGTGCCCTACGGCACGGCGCTTGGCGTCGCGGCGGTTTCGCTGATCGCGACCATGCTGACCGCGATTCGCGCCAAGGGGCTGCTGAAGCTGGTGCCAATCCTGGTGGG
The DNA here is from genome assembly GCF_041909475.1 of Niveibacterium sp. Classification (NCBI taxonomy): domain Bacteria; kingdom Pseudomonadati; phylum Pseudomonadota; class Betaproteobacteria; order Rhodocyclales; family Rhodocyclaceae; genus Niveibacterium; species Niveibacterium sp. Next base: position 21,003 of record NZ_JAYRDJ010000043.1, read on the forward strand.
CGTGGCGGTCGGCTACGTGCTGTCGCTGTTCCTCGGCATCGTGAACTTCCAGAAGGTGATTGACGCGCCCTGGCTGGCGCTGCCGCAGTTCGGCCACCCGGAATTCAACCTGTCGGCGATCCTGTTCATGATCCCGGTCGCGATCGCGCCGATCGTCGAGCACGTGGGCGGCATCCTCGCGATCGGTTCGGTGGTGGGCAAGGACTACACCGATTCGCCCGGCCTGCATCGCACCCTGTTGGGCGACGGCCTTGCGGTGAACGTCGCCGGCCTGTTCGGCGGCCCGCCGGTTACCACCTACGGCGAAGTGACCGGGGCCGTGATGCTGACGAAGAACTACAACCCGGTGGTGATGACCTGGGCGGCCGGCTTCGCGATCCTGATGGCCTTCGTGGGCAAGTTCGGCGCGCTGCTGCAGACGATCCCGATGCCGGTGATGGGCGGCATCATGATGCTGCTGTTCGGTTCGATCGCCGGTATCGGCCTGAAGACGATCATGGACGGCAAGGTCGAGCTGATGAACCCACGCAATCTGTGCATCGTGTCGGTCACGCTGGTCACTGGCATTGGCGGTCTGGGTGTGCACATCGGCAGTTTCAGCCTGCAAGGTATCAGCCTGTGCGGTGTGCTGGCGGTGGTGCTGAATCTGGTCCTGCCGAAGGTTCAGACCGAGCACTGAGCCGCTGCGAAGGGTGTGGTGGCGCGAACCGGTCCCGGTTTGCGCGCTACGACACCTATGTAATTTGCTGGCGCATTGAAAACAAACGGGGCGCGTCATCCGACGCGCCCCGTTTGTTTCTGGCCCGTCCCGCGTCAAATCTTGACGACCTCGTCGAGCGTGATGTCCACCATCAGGTCGTCCGAGATGCGCTCCAGATCTGCCTTCAGCGCGCGGGCGTCGAGATCCTCCGCTGCCTGCAGTTCGGCCTGCGCGTGGAACATGATTTCGGCGGACATCGGCGCGCTGGCGGTAAAGGTGTTCAGCGCCTCCACGTTCACGGCGTGGCGCGCCAGCACTTGCGAGACCTCGCGCACGATGCCGATGCGGTCGTGCCCGATCAGCGCCAGCGTCAGCCGACGGCCCTTGTGCGATTCGGCGCCGTTATTGGCTTCTTCCACCGTTACCTTCAACGCGCCGAGGCCCGCCAGCGCGCGGCGCAGCGCGTCGACCTCCTCGCTGGCCACACTGACCTCGACGATGCCGGCGAACTTGCCGGCCAGATGCGCCATCGACGATTCCAGCCAGTTGCCGCGGTGTTCGCTGATCGCGGCGGCGAGTTGTTCGACAAGGCCGGGGCGGTCGTCGCCGATCACGGTGAGAACGAGGAAAGTGGTGCTCATGCGCGAACTCCTGTTTAGGTGTGCGTGGATTTTACGGTGCGCCGCAGTGTCGTGAGCAGGATGCCGCCGAGGATCAGCGCCATGCCGGCAAAGTGGTACGCGTGCGGCGCCTCACCGAGGAACAGGGCGGAGAGCAGCGGCGTGAACACCGGCATCAGGTGGATGAACAGCCCGGATACCGGCCCGCCCACCTGCGCCACCGCGCGGTTCCAGAACACATAGCCGAGGAAGGCCGGGAACACGCCGGTATAGAGAATGCCGGCAAACGCCGCCGGGCTGGCGTGGATCACGCGGCCCTGCGCAAGCTCCCAACCATAAAGCGGGGCGAGCATCAACACGCCGAGCGCAGTCAGGACCGACAGCATCGCCATCGGATGCAGGCCCGCCGGCCGGTATTGCAGCAGCAGTGTGTAGCCGGCCCACACGAACACCGACACCATGATCCACAGATCACCGGGGTTCAGCGACAGCGCCGCCAGTCTGGCGAGATCGCCATGCGCCACGATGACCGTGACGCCACACAGCGAGATCAGCGCGCCGAGCGTCTCGCGCACCGACAGCCGCTTGCCGAAGAAGGCCCAGGAAAGCCCGATGATCACGATCGGGATGAAGGAGTTCAGCAGCACGCCGTTGGTTGCCGTGGTCTGCTGCAAACCTATGTAGGTGATCGTGTTGTAGCCGCTGATCCCGAGTAGCGAGAGCAACAGCAGCATGCCGAGGTGGCCCCGCAGTGCGCTGCCGATCTGGTGACGGTGTGGCCAGGCGAAGGGCAGCGTGCAGCCGAAGGCGAGTGTCCAGCGCCAGAAGGCGAGCGCCACCGGCGGCACATCGCCACGCAGGCCGCGCCCGACCACCCAGTTGCCGGACCAGAACAGCACGGTCAGCAACAACAGCAGGTAAGGCTTGTCGAAGCGGAAGCGGCGCATGGTGGCGGCTGATGGCGAATGGGCCGCCACTATGTCACCGCAGGGCGGTGGGCGCCACTCCGGCCTGCTAAAGTGCCGGCGGGCGGCTGCCGATGCTGCCAGTGCGGTTAATGGAGGATCGAATGCAGAGTCGTGGTTTTCTGAAGCGTTTGCTTGTGAGTGCGGGCGTTGCGTTGTGGGCGTCGGTGGTCTTAGCCGCGGCGCCGGTGGTGATTGATGTGCGTACGCCGGAAGAGTTTGCTGCGGGGCATGTGGAAGGCGCGATGAACGTGCCTTACGAGCAGATCGGTGGCCGTATTGCGGCGCTGGCTCCGGGCAAGGACACGCCGGTGGTGCTGTATTGCAAGAGCGGGCGGCGCGCCGGCATTGCACTGCAGACGCTACGCGACATGGGCTACACGAAGGTCGAGAACTTCGGCGGTTTCGACGACGCGCGCAAACGCCTTGCCGGCGGCTGCAGTGCGGGCACCAACTGCTGACTGCAGGCTTGCGCCGCCGCTCAAGGCGGCGGGCAGGGTGGCTTCACCAGCGCCAGCAGGGCCTGAAAGGCCTGCGTGACGCCCAAAGCCATTCTGGCGCCGCCGGGTGAGCGTACGGTTTCGATCTCGCCTTCGGGGTCGTAGCGCACGTTGATAACCCCGGTGCCGAGCAGTTCGATGCGCGTGGGCTTGTCGCTGTCGCCGTAAACGAAGCGTAATTCGTGCGGTGAGGTGCCGGGCGATGTGGTCGCCCACATGTGCGTGACTCGCCCTCGCGTGTCGTAGGCGAGGCGCACGCTGCGCCCGTCGGAAGCCCGAGCGGTGTCGAGCAGCCCCTGTGCGTTGTAGTGGTACTGGATGAACAGCGCGCCGCTGCGCACCAGAATCAGCTTGCCGCTGCGCGGATGGTGGATCTGCTCCATGTCGCCTGCGCAGGTGAGCGGGGCGACGCAGTCAGCACGTGGGGCATCTCGCGCATCGGCCGCGATTGCGGGCTGATGCAGCAGGCAGGCCGCGACAACGGCGGCTTGAAGCAGGGGGGCGATCGATCTCGGCACGTTGGCTCCTTGCGCGGTGGGGGCAAGGGCTTTGACGTGCGACAGCGGCGCCTGTCAGGGGGCTGCGCCGGCGTGTGCCGCTGCTTGTTCGCCCGAATCGGCCACCACGCGGTCGCGCCCGAGCTGTTTGGCGCGGTAGAGCAGTTTGTCGGCGCTGTCGATCAGCGCGTCGAGCGAGGCTTCCTTGCGTCGCTGCGCCACGCCGAAGCTGGCGGAGAGTGAAATCTCGGCGTCGCCGCAACGCAGCCGGATCAGGCTGATCTTGTTCCGCAGCCGTTCCGCCAGCGCCACCGCCTGCTGCTGATTGGTTTCCGGCAGCAGGAGCACAAATTCCTCGCCACCCCAGCGAGCGGCCACATCGCCGCGCCGTGCGGCTGCCAGCAGCACCTGCCCGAGCGCGGCGAGGGCTTCGTCGCCGCGCACATGACCCCAGTTGTCGTTGAGTTGCTTGAAGTGATCGATGTCGATCATGATCAGCGTGATGTCACGCTCGCGCCGCATGGCCGTGCTGAGGATGGCCTCGGCCTGCTCGCGGAAGGCGCGGCGGTTCGGCAGGCGGGTCAGCGGGTCGGTACGCGCGAGATGTTCGGCGCGTACGCGCTCCTGCTGATCCTGGCGGAAGCGGTGTGCGATCGCCAGCGCAAGCAGCGTCGCGTCGGCCAGCATGCCGAGCTCGACGGCGCGGTAGGTCCATTCGTTGAAGGGGATCAAGCCCCATACCGAAAGCGAACTTGCGAGCGTGCCACTCATGCCCGCCACCGCCGCACCGAGGAAGAAGCGCGCCCCGGTATAGCCATGCCTCACGGCAAGCGCGCCGAGCAACAGCATCACAAGTGCGAACAGCACCACAAAACCGAATGCGATCCAGGCCGTTGCCGCTTGGTGCCCAGTCGTCGCCGCGGTGATTACCGCCAGCAGCGCGCCGGCGCTCAGCAGTTGCAGCGCCTGGCGCAGCCGTGGTGCGTGTCGCGCGAGGTCGAGGAAGCGCGCTGCGAACTGCAGTCCGGCGACGCCGAACAACACCATGCTGAGCAGGATCACATAGCGCTGCACGCCCGGGTAATCTGGCCACAGCCACGCATAGCCATGGCCGGTGTAGCCGAGATTCATCAGGATGAAGGCGGAGAGGTAGAGCGCGTAGAGCAGGTGGCTGCGCTTGCGCAGCCCGGTGTAGAGCAGCAGGTTGTAGGCGATCAGCGCCAGCAGGTAGCCGTAGACGAAGCCGTGGCTGTAGCGCGCCCAGCGGTGCGAATCGCCCGCCGTGTCGACCGCACGCAAGGTGGTTGGCAGCAACATCGGGTCGTCGCTTGCTGCGCGAAGCAGCACTTCGCTCGTTCCCGGTTCAAGTCGCAGATCGAAGGCAAAGCCGAGACCGGCGATGGGCCGCTGACGCTGTGGCAGCGAATCGCCGGTTTGCCAGTGCGCCTGCACTGCGCCGTTCTGCAGCACATAGACGTCGACCTCGTCGATCCACGGGGTCTCCAGCGTCAGGCGGCGGATCTGCGCCTGCGTAGCGGTGTTTTCGACACGCCAATGCAGCCATACCGGCCGCGCACCGATACCGAAGTCCGGCGCCGGGCGCGGGGGCACGGCCCCTTCCCCGCGGCGCAGGCGCGTCATCACCTCGTCCGGGCCCAGCCGTACGCCTGATTCCTGCAACACATCCGCGTAGCGGCCGAGCGGGCCAGCCGGCGGTTCGGCTGCGGAAAGGGTCTTTGCCGCGCAGGCGGGCGAGGCAGGTACCGCAAGCAACAGGCAGAGGAAGACGACCCCAAGCGAATGGATGATCCGGTCAAACACGCGAAACCCTGGCCCCCAATGACGGCGCCGCCCGACGGCAGGCGCACCCCTTCTGGCCGAGGGTACCAGCGCAGGCCGTGCTTGGTGTAGTCGTGCGTGCCGCAGCGGTGGCGCGCTGCTTCGCTCAGGCTGGTGGCAGCATTGCGCTGAGCAGGCTCACGATGCCGGTGCTCTGGCGGGCCGGAACGCGCAAATCGAAACCATCCGCAGCACTGGTGCCGATTCGCAGCGTGCAGTCGCCGCGCGTTTGCGGCGGCGGTACGCGCAATGTCAGCGGGTGTTGCCGCAGCACATAGGTGGCGATCTTGCCGTGCGGCGATTTGCCCTTGTGCTGCTTCTCCTTGCCTGCCGGCGGATCGGTGATCACGCCGAGATAAGTGTCGGTTACCGCCAGCACGCCCGCCGGTGCGGCCGGCTTCATGAACAGCAGCCGCGCGAGCGGCGACACCTCGCTCGTCCAGCTGCGCACGTCGCGCAACACGAGGCTGCTTGGCGTCTGCTCCTGCAAAGCAGTGCGGAACTTGAAGCTCAGCACGGCGAGCTCGGCTTCGATATTGCCGCCACGCACCGCGCCCGTTGCAGCTGGTTGGGCGCAAGCGAGGATCAGGAACAGCGCCTCGCGGAACAGTTCGATCGACACCATGTTGAACCCCACCGCGCAACCCGCAGCCCCGCCAACCGACTCGATCCGCAACTGGCCGCCGAGCAGGATCATCGTCAGTTCGATCACCGCCGCGGCGTTGAAGGGCGCGGAAGAGGTGAGGGTGCCAGTCGCCGTCCTGGCAACCAAAATCCAGCGCGAGCGGGTCAGCGCGAACACGTTCTCAGGGCTGCTCTGCCCAACGGTGGCGAAGGGCGGCGAAAGGATGATCAGTTGCACTGCCTCGGCTTCGTCGCCAAGCGCTTGCTTGAGTGCAGCGGCGAGCGGTTCGGGCAGCTCGTCCGGCGAGCCGACACTCTCCGAGAACGGCAGGGCACGGCCCACGTTGGCGGCCTGGCGGCCAAAGGCGGAAACACGGGCGACATCAGTCATGGCGAAACAGCTTTCATCAGCGCGGTGTTTGGCCGTTGCCGGTCGGACGGCACGGCGCTGCTCGGCCGCTCTTGCGGCGGCTCGGTGTGTCCGCCAGCGTACCAAGTGCGGCGCGCTTCGGCCGGTGTGGTGGTGAGGCTGAGTTGAGCCGGCTCAAGCCGCAGCGTCGGCCGCGTTTTTCTCGGGCGCAGTTTCGTGCCGAGCATGGCGAAGCCCAAGGCTGTGGCTTGCGATTGAAAGTGTCGGGGCAGCAAGGGAAGTAACGCCCCCGCCGGGTGTGCGAACCCGGCCAACGAAGCTGCGCAATGGCGTTACGGTTGATGGTGGGGTTGGGCTTTGCGGCGCTCGGCCCAACCCGCGGCGCTAGAACGCGCTATGCCACGCCGCGCCTACCCCGACCAGCGGCCCCGAGGCCCAGCCCGATCAGGCCCAATGCGGCCAACGCAATGCTGGAAGGCTCCGGCACATCGGTCACCGGCGGTGCGGATGAAATCGCCCCCACGGCGTCGATATCGGCACCAACCGATCCGCCGGAGCCTCTTTCCCCCTCAGCCGGGTCGTCGGTCAGCCGGACGTAGGAGAACTTGTCCAGCGCGTCGAAGCCGAATGCATCGATGTCGACACCCGCCGTTGCGCCGAAGACCTTGCCCACGGCAAACCAAGTCACCCCATCCTTGCTGATGTCGATGAAGGTGTCTTCCACGTCCGGCCCAACCTCGAAGACCCACAGATCCAGCGCCGATGTGCCGCTGCCGGTCAGCGAGTTATCGGTGAACTTCAGTACGATGCGGCCGCCCTGACCCAGCGTCACAAAGCCGCTGCCCGAACTTCCGCTCGGTGCGCCCAGCGCATTCAACGGCGTCTGGTAAATCACGTTCGGCCCCGAGGTGCCGCCATAAGTGGGGTCGTACAACACGACCGAATCTGCGAACGACGACACCCCGCCCGGGAACTCGACTCCACCGAATAGCGCCGCTTCGGCCGAGACGCTCGCGACGACCCCCAATGCGGCGATCACACTGCGTTTGACCGCTGACGACGTGCTCAACGAACCCGCAAACATGATGTTCCTCCTTGATGGACAACTAACCCCGAACTTCAGCAAGCATCAAGGGTACCGACTCGTTTAAGTGTCTGATTTCAAGGGCTCGTGGGTGTTCCGTGTGACGTGTTGCGGTTGCGAACGTAAGAAAATCTGACGTTTCCTGGGCGGGGAAGATCGCGACTACTGGGTTTTAGTCGGGGGCGGGTGTAGCTTGGCGCTGATATTTGCGAGAGTCAGCGCAGCGGCTTGCGATTGGGTGCGTCGCGCTGCGGTCGTTTGTCCGCTGAAGCCGGGTCCCGCCCCGGCGGGCGGGGTACTTTCTTTGTGCGAACAAAGAAAGTACCCAAAGAAAGTCGCCCCGCTTCAACGCCCCTTGCTACGCAAGGGGTTCCCTGCGCTGCTCGAAACATCGGGTGGCTGCGGAACTCGGCCCTGCGGGCCTCAAACAGTCCTCGCCACCGCCGCGCAACGCGCGTCGGAACCCGATGCTTCTGTGCTGCTCGGCGTTTCAGAGGGGGAGGGAAACGCGTCGACGCTCATCCGTGGTCGCTATCCCGTGGCCCGAATGCAGGCCGCAGGCCGGAATCCGGGAGGTGCGGTTGAACATCTTCCCGCGGCAGCCCCGGATTTCGCTTTGCTCCTTCCAGGCTAAGGATGCGCGATGCACGGTGAAACTGCGATGGTTTTGACTTTGGGTCCCGTCGAGAGCGCCGAGTGGCGCAGCGGGGTCGGGGGATCGGCGCGCAGCGCCGACGGCGAGGACTGTTTGAGGCCCGTAGGGCCGAGTTCCGCAGCCGCCCGACTTCGCGAGCACGCGAGGGAAGTCAGGTGCGCAGCACCTGACCGCGAACGCCGGGCGGCACTCTTTGCTTACTTTCTGGTGCTGTTGCCAGAAAGTAAGACGCCCGCCGGGTGCGGGAACCCGGCCAACGGATCCGCGAAATGGTGTTGCGGTCGATAGTGGCGTTGGGCTTCGCCGCGCTCAGCCCAACCTACGGTCCTTTCTGGTGATGCTGCCAGAAAGTAGGACGCCAGCTGGGGGCGGGACCCCCGCCGACGTATCGATGCGATGCAGTTACGGTTGTTTGGAACGTCGGGCTTCGCTACGCACAAACCAAACAAAAGCCCCAATATAAAAAGACAAAATCTAATGTGGGGGTTAA
>NZ_JAYRDJ010000043.1:29356-34918 GCF_041909475.1 Niveibacterium sp.
GGCTTCGCTACGCTCAGCCCTACCTACGGCCCATATATATAGGCACGTAGGCTCTTGAGGGGATTAATCATCAATGACGTACGAGGATATCGAACTGGCAAAGGGCTTTAGTGTCCGAGTCTGTCGTCGCCTGTTGAAGGACGATGATCGTGCAACCCTTGCGCAATTTATCGTTGCCCGCTTCCGTGAACGCTATTTTGACCCAGTCATCAATTCGTCGTCCAAGCATGGCTTCACCATGGCTGCAATTGCATGCCTTGCAATTGAATCGCTGGCAGGTTTCAAGCAGGGCTTAAAGGAAACGCCTCAACGCCAGGGGAAACGTACGTTCGTCGACTTCTTCGAACAAGCGCTGCGACCGCAACTTAGGGAGATCCGTGGCAACGACTTCTACAAGCACATTCGCTGTGCAGTCTTGCATCAAGCGGAAACAACAGGTGGGTGGCGGATACTCAGGCGTGGAGGGCTGGCCGATTACGACGCGAAGACTATCAACTCGGCGTTGCTGATCGACGAACTTCTGTTGGAAGTGCAGGAATATGCGGAGCACCTGAAGCAAGATGATGCGCAGTGGGATTGTTTTAGAAGGAAACTGGAATTCGTTATCGACGGTTGTCGTGATGATGCTGAATAGGAAGAAGGGCCGCCCATCGGGCGGCCCTTCTTCTTTACTGAAACAGCCGAAGCACCCCGGCCATTACGCCGAATACTCCTCCATCGGCACACAAGCACAGAACAAATTCCGATCCCCATACACGTCGTCAATGCGATTGACGCTCGGCCAGAACTTGTTCTCGGCGACGTAAGCCAGCGGGAACACTGCTTCTTCGCGTGAATAGACGCGCGTCCACTCCGCCCCCATCACGTCCGCCTGTGTATGCGGGGCGTGCTTGAGCGGGTTGGCGTCGGCGGACCAGGTGCCTTGCTCGACCTTGCGGATCTCTTCGCGGATCTGCGTCATCGCGGCGATGAAGCGGTCCAGCTCGCCTTTCGATTCCGACTCGGTCGGCTCGACCATGATCGTGCCGGCGACCGGGAAGGACATCGTGGGCGCGTGGAAGCCGTAGTCCATCAGGCGCTTGGCGATGTCGACCTCGGTGATGCCGGTAGCGGCCTTGATCGGGCGGATGTCGAGGATGCACTCGTGCGCGACGCGGCCGTGCGTGCCGCGGTAGAGCACCGGGTAGTGCGGCGCGAGCTTGGCCGCAACGTAGTTGGCGTTGAGGATCGCGTACTCGGTCGCCAGCTTGAGACCTTCGCCACCCATCATCGTGATGTACATCCACGAAATGGTGAGGATGCTCGCCGAGCCGAAAGGGGCGGCGCTGACCGCACCCTGGCCGGCGTGCGAACGCGCGTCGGCGCCGGTGGGCTTCACGGCGTGGTCGGCCATGAACGGGGCCAGGTGCGCCGCGAGGCCGATCGGGCCCATGCCGGGGCCGCCGCCGCCGTGCGGGATGCAGAAGGTCTTGTGCAGGTTCATGTGGCTGACGTCGGCGCCGATGGTGGCGGGCGAGGTGAGGCCGACCTGCGCGTTGAGGTTGGCGCCGTCCATGTAGACCTGGCCGCCGAAGGCGTGCACCGTGGCACAGATGTCCTTCACCGCTTCCTCGAACACGCCGTGGGTCGAGGGGTAGGTGATCATCAGCGCGGCGAGGTTGTCCTTGTGCTGCTCCGCCTTGGCCTTCAGATCAGCGACGTCGACGTTGCCGTTCTCGTCGCAGTCCACCACCACTACGTCCAGCCCGCACATCTGCGCGGTAGCGGGGTTGGTGCCGTGGGCGGACTTCGGGATCAGGCAGATGTTGCGGTGCGCGTCGCCGCGCGCCTCGTGGTAGCGGCGGATTGCGACGAGGCCGGCGTACTCGCCCTGTGCGCCGGAGTTCGGCTGCATGCAGATCGCCGGGAAGCCGGTGACTGCGCGCAGATAGTCGGCAAGGCCTTCGATCATCTCGAGGTAGCCGGCGGCCTGCTCGCGCGGCACGAAGGGGTGCACATCGCCGAACTCGGGCCAGGTGACCGGGATCATCTCGCTGGTGGCGTTGAGCTTCATGGTGCAGGAGCCCAGCGAGATCATCGAGTGGTCGAGCGCGAGGTCGCGGTTCTGCAGCTTCTTCAGATAGCGCAGCATCTCGTGCTCGGTGTGATGGCTGTTGAACACCGGGTGCGTGAGGATGGCATCGGTGCGAAGCAGCGACGCGGGGATCGCGCAGCTCTGCTCCAGCGCCGCGAGGTCCGATTCATCGAAGGCGCGCGCGAGTTCGCACACGTTGGCGAGCCTGCCCACTTCGGCGAAGGCGTTCAGCAGCGTCAGCACATCGGCGCGGGTGGTCTTCTCATCGAAGGACACACCCAGCACCGAGGGCGAGACCTGGCGCAGGTTGTAGCCTGCGGCCAGCGCTGCGGCATTGATCGCTTCAGTCTGCGCGCCGGTGGCGATGTCGAAGGAATCGAAGAACTGGCTGCCTAGCACCTTGAACCCGGCCTGCTTCAAGCCGGCGGCGAAGATCGCGGCGAGCTTGTGGATGCGCGAGGCGATGGTCTGCAGGCCCTTCGGCCCGTGATACACCGCGTACATGCCCGCCATGTTGGCCAGCAGCACCTGCGAGGTGCAGATGTTGGAGTTGGCCTTCTCGCGGCGGATGTGCTGTTCGCGCGTCTGCAGCGCCATGCGCAGCGCCTTCTTGCCGCGCGCGTCAACCGACACGCCGATGATGCGGCCCGGCACCGAACGCTTGTGCTCGTCGCGGGTGGCGAAGAAGGCGGCGTGCGGGCCGCCGAAGCCCATCGGCACGCCGAAGCGCTGGGCCGAACCCAGTGCGATGTCCGCCCCCATCTCGCCCGGCGATTTGAGCAGCACCAGCGCCATCAGGTCAGACGCCACGGCCACCAGGGCGCCCCTGGCCTTCAGTGCGGCGATGGTGGCGGTGAGGTCGCGCACCGCGCCGGTCTTGTCCGGGTACTGCAGCAGCGCGCCGAACACGTCGGCCGAGGCGGCTTCTTCGGCGGTGCCGAAGACCAGATCCCAGCCGAAGTACCTGGCGCGGGTCTTCACCACGTCGATGGTCTGCGGGAAGGCGGCGCTGTCGACGAAGAAGGCGTTGGACTTGCTCTTCGATGCGCGGCGCGCCATTGCCATGGCTTCGGCGGCGGCGGTGGCTTCATCGAGCAGCGAGGCGTTTGCGAGCTCCAGCCCGGTGAGGTCCATCACCATCTGCTGCCAGTTCAGCAGCGCTTCGAGGCGGCCCTGGGCGATCTCGGCCTGGTAGGGCGTGTAGGCGGTGTACCAGCCCGGGTTCTCCAGCACATTGCGCAGGATGACCTTGGGCAGGATGGTGTCGTAGTAGCCCAGACCGATCAGCGAACGCTTCAACACGTTCTTGCCGGCGATGGCCTTGAGCTTGGCGAGCGCCTCGTGCTCCGGCATCGCAGCGGCGATCGGCAGCGGCGCGGCCAGGCGGATGCCGGCCGGTACGGTTTCGGCGATCAGCGCGGCGAGCGAGGCGGCGCCGATGTCGGCGCACATCGCGGCGGTCTCGGCGGCATCGGGGCCGATGTGGCGGCCGATGAAATCATCGCGCTGGTCAAGCGCGGAAAGCGGAAGGTTCAGCATGGTCTGGCTCTGTCAGGATGCGGGGGCGATTTGAGACGAGTACGCTGTGTTCTTGTTGTTACGCGGCTTCTCGGCAATAGGCCTACTCTGTTCACGCGATTTGCGTGGAGCGATCGTCGCGAGCGGTCCGAGGTCAAGCCGAAACGCACAGCCGTACTTGGGTACGGCGAGCATTGCAGGCTTGAGATCGGGCCGCGCAGCAGATCGATACGCGTAAATCAGGCGTCGGCGATCTTGTCGTAGGCGACCGCGTCGAGCAGCTTGCCCACGTCGTCGGCATTCACCGGCTTGAGCTTGAACAGCCATGCGGCGTAGGCGTCAGCGTTCACCGACTCCGGCGCATCCACGGCGGCCTGGTTGGTCTCGATCACTTCACCCGCGATCGGGGCGTAGATGTCGGACGCGGCCTTCACCGATTCCACGATCGCGCAGTTCTCGCCAGCGGCCAGCGTGCGGCCAACGTCCGGCAGTTCAAGGAAAACCACATCGCCCAGGGCGTTCTGCGCGTGGTCGGTGATGCCGACGGTCACGGTGCCGTCCGGCTCCATACGGACCCATTCGTGCGATTCGGTGTAGCGCAGGCTGGTCGGGGTGTTCATGTGTTCGCTCCTGTGAGTGAAGTTCAGATGTTCTAAAGCCGATCAAGTGTCGCCGCGACCTTCGATGGCGCACATGGATGAAGTCAAAACTTACCGATGCGCCGGTCGAGGCTGCGTGTCGTCGTGTCGTCTAGGCCAGCACCTTGCCGTTACGCACGAACGAGAGTTTGGTGACGCGCGCCTTCAGCAACTTGCCGCGGATGTCGACTTCAACGGTATCGCCGAGCTGCACCGCGGCCGGTACGCGCGCGAAGGCGATCGAGGCATTCATCGACGGCGCGAAGGAGCCACTGGTGGTCTCGCCCTCGCCATGCGGGGTAACGACGCGCATGTGGCTGCGCAGCACGCCGCGGTCTTCGAGCAGCAGGCCGACGAGTTGTTTGCTGCGGTCGTAGGCTTCGAGCGCGGCGCGGCCGATGAAGTCGCGGCCCTCGGTCAAGTCCACCGTCCAGGCGAGGCCGGATTCGAGCGGGTTCTTCGTCTCGTCCATGTCCGAGCCGTAGAGGTTCATACCGGCTTCAAGGCGCAGCGTGTCACGTGCACCCAGGCCGATCGGCTTCACGCCGGCGGCCTCCAGCGCCTTCCAGATCTCGGCGGCGCGGGCGGCCGGCACGATCAGCTCGAAGCCGTCTTCGCCGGTGTAGCCGGTGCGGCAGATCATGATTTCGCCGAACTCGCCAATCCACTTCGCAGCCTGGAAGGGCTTGAGGCCCTCGCTGGCGGCTTGCGAGCCGGGCAGGGCGGCCCAAGTCTTGGCGCGCGCGTTCGGGCCTTGTACTGCGATCATCGCCAGATCACGACGCGATTCGATGGTGACGTTGGCGCCCATCTTCGCAGCCTGCGTGCGCATCCACGCGATGTCCTTGTCGGCGGTGCCGGCGTTCACGACGACGCGGTAGTCGTCCGGTGCGAAGAAGTAGGTGATCAGGTCATCGACCACGCCACCGTCCTCCTGCAGCATGCAGGAGTAGAGCGCCTTGCCGGGCAGTGTGAGCTTGCCGATGTTGTTGGCGAGCAGCTTGGCGAGGTAAGCCTGTGCGCCGGCGCCGGAAACATCTACCGGCAGCATGTGCGACACATCGAACATGCCGGCATCGCGCCGCACCTGGTGGTGCTCTTCGAGCTGCGAGCCGTAGTGGATCGGCATGTCCCAGCCAGCGAAGTCGACGATCTTCGCGCCTGCAGCGACATGGAGGTCAAAAAGCGGTGTCTGCTTGCCCAAGTGAGGCTCCCGGAGAGGTGGCAACTAAGCTGCCACGTAAGGTGGCAAATGAGGTGGCAAATTCAGGTTAGTCCAAAAACGCAAAAGGGCCCGCCGCACGATGCACTGTGCGGCGGGCCCCATCTGTC
>NZ_JAYRDJ010000044.1:0-34559 GCF_041909475.1 Niveibacterium sp.
CGGTAGAACTAGACCTATCCCCACGCCGGGTGGATCTGGTCGGCGAGAACTTTGACCTGGCGGTGCGCATGGGCGATTTGCCCGACGACGCGACGCTGGTCGCGCGCCGCCTGACCGATGTACGACCGGCCCTGTTCGCGTCGCCACGCTATCTGGCCGCGCACGGCACACCCACAGAGGCACCGGCGCTGTTGCAGCAGCGCGCAGTCCTGCTGCTGAGCCGCGACGGCGAACCTGCTAGCTGGTGCTTGCGTCGCGGCAGTGAGAGTTGGGAAGGCACCCCACCGGGGCGCCTGGTTGCCAACTCGATGGGGCTGATGATTGCCTTTGCGCTGCGCGATGCAGGTATCGCGCTTGTGCCACAGGACTTCGTCGCCGGACACGTCGCACGCGGCGAACTGGTGCGGGTGCTGCCCGACTGGGCTGCGCCAGCGGTTACCGCATGGGCCGTCATGCCAAGCCGGCGTTGGGTACCCGCCAAGACACGCGCGTTCGTAGAACGCCTGACGGAAACGCTGGCGCAGTGCGACCGCCGGCCAGTAGCCTGAGCACTGCGGCCTGAGCACGGCGCCTTGGCCAAAAAAACGCCCCGACGATGCGGGGCGTTTTTCACAGTACAGGGGGACCGGCTTACTTGACCGCCTTCAGAATCAGCACTTCCTGCGTGCCCATCTGAAGCTCCTGCACCGGCGCCTCACCCTTCTTCACTTTCTTCTGCACGATCTTGAGCTGGCCACCGGCCGGGAAGACCGGCTGCCACTTGCTCGCGTCGAACCCGGCCGGCAGATCGAGCTTGCCGTCGCGGTAGGCGTAGTTCAGCAGCACCAGCATGCGGGTGCCGTCGTACTCGCGCTCAAAGGCAAAGATCTGCTCGTCCTGCGCGGAAATCGGCTTGAAGCTGCCCACCGACAGCGCCGGTTCATGGTCGCGCAGGCCAATCAGGCCGCGGTACCAGTTCAGCAGCGAGGCAGGGTTGGCGTCTTCCGCGGCAACGTTGTTGGTCTTCCAGTTCTGTACCAGCGGGCGGAACGCCGAGTCGGACTCGGTGAAGCCGCCGAAGGGCTTGCTACCGTCCCAGGCCATCGGGCCGCGGATCTTCTGGTCATCGTGGTAGCTCTCGTCCGACAAGCCGAGGCCAATTTCCTCGCCGTAGTAGATGAACGGCATGCCCGGCAGCGTCAGCAAGGTGGCCGCAGCCATCTTGTAGCTCTTCACGTCGCCGTTGAACTGACGCCACGGACGCGCGCCGGCGAACCAGTCGTGGTTCGACAGGATCGTGCCCATGCGCGCCACCGGGAAGGTCTGCAGCGTGTAGAGCAAGTCCGGCATCACACGGCCCATCTTCACGCTGTGCACAATGTGCTTCTGCAGGCCGAAGGCGAAGGCGCTACCGCAGGAGTTTTCGCCGGCAAACGGCACAGGGTCACTCGGCGCCTCGCACACCATGTAGCGCTTGCCGTACTGATCCAGCAGCTGGCGAACCTTGTTCATCAGCACATGGTTTTCCGGCTGGTTGTCCCAGGCGATCGAGCCGTTTTCGTAGAGCACGCCAACCGCATCGAAGCGGAAGCCATCCACGCCGCGGTTGAGCCAGAAGCGCAGGTTGTTCATGTGGAAGTCGACCACCTCCTGCTTGCGCAGATTGAAGTCCGGCATGCCGGCATCGAAGGCGGCGTAGTAATACCAGTCGCCCATCTCGCGCCATGGGTCGCCGGAGAAGGTCGTCCAGCCTTCCGGATGCGGCTGCGCCCAGACATACCAGTCGCGATACGGCGACTTGACCTTGCCCGACGCATCGAACAGCTTGTGATCGGCCGAGCTGTGGTTCATCACGTAGTCAACGATGATGCCGATGCCGCGCTTGTGCGCTTCGGCAATCAACTCATCGAAATCGGCCAGCGTGCCGTAGTCCGGCTCGATCTCGCGGTAGTTCTCCACCGCGTAGCCATGGTCGTGATCGCTGCTGCGGAAGATCGGCATCAGCCAGATCCCGGTGATACCGACCGACTTGAGGTAGTCCAACCGGCTGGTGAGCCCCTTGAGGTCGCCAATGCCGTCGCCGTTGCTGTCCTGGTAAGCGCGCACCAGGATCTCGGTGAACACGCCCTTCTTGTACCAGTCGGGGGCGAGGCCGCTGTCTACCGGCGCAAACGGCACCGGGCCGACGTCGGAGAATCCATCGACCGTTGCGGGTACCGCCACGGCAGCGGGCGCCTTGGCCGCGGGGGCGGCGGGCGTTTCGGCACAAACCGGCCAGGCGGCCAGCCCGGCCAGGGCAAGGCAAGACGCCAGAATCCGTCGCTTCAGCTCACTTCGCATGCTGATCCACCTCTTATAAAAATTGTTTCGGCGCCCATAAGACGCAGTCGAAGATTTTAGGTTGCATTGCCACGGCCCCACCCAACCAATTTTGCTGTTTGCGACAAATTCAAAGTTGCGGCCGGCTCGGGCAGAATGGCGGGTCTTGCCCTCACGCCTCGCGCTGATTCCGCCCCATGGAACTGGATGTCCTGATCGTCGGTGCCGGCCTCGCCGGTGGTAGCCTCGCCTGTGCCCTGGCGGGCAGCCCGCTGCGCATCGGCATGCTCGAAGCGCGCCCACCGCGTCGCGCCGAGGGCTGGGATGCGCGGGTCTATGCCGTAAGCCCGGCCAACGTCGACTTCCTCACACGAATCCGTGTCTGGCCGCACCTGGACGCGAGCCGCATCAACCGAGTCGAAGCCATGCAGGTGTTCGGCGACCGCGGTGGCAAGGTGGAATTCTCCGCCTACGACGCCGGTCTCGATGCGCTGGCCTGGATACTGGAAGCCTCACCCCTCGCTGTCGAGCTGTGGGAGACGCTGCGCCGCCAGCCGAATCTGACGCTGCTGTGCCCGGCCCGGCCAAGCGCGCTGGATGTCGACGCCGACGCGGCAACCGTAACGCTCGACGACGGGCGGCGCATCCGCGCCCGTCTTGTGGTGGCCGCCGACGGCGCCGATTCGTGGGTGCGCGCCGCCGCAGCCCTGCCGGTGCGTACCACGCCCTACGGCGAGCTGGGCGTGGTTGCGAATTTCCGCTGCGAAGCGCCACACCACGACAGCGCGTTCCAGTGGTTCCGCGACGACGGCATACTGGCGTGGTTGCCGCTGCCTGAGAACCGAATGTCGATGGTGTGGTCCACCCCCGAAGCACACGCGCAGGAATTGCTGTCGCTGGCACCCGAGGCGTTCTGCGAAAAGGTGGCGGCGGCTGGCGACAACCGGCTCGGGAAGTTGGAACTCCTGACACCGCCGGCAGGTTTCCCGTTGCGGCTGATGCAGGTACCGCAGGTGGTGGCGCCGCGCGTCGCGCTGATCGGCGATGCCGCACATGCGATCCATCCGCTGTCCGGGCACGGCATCAACCTCGGCTTTCAGGACGCCCGCGTGCTGGCCGATCTGCTCAACGGGCTACCGGCACACCGGGATTGCGGTGAGCTGGGCACCCTGCGCCGCTATGCCCGGGCGCGCAACGAGGAAGTGCGGTTGATGCAGGGCGTGACCCACGCCCTCAACCGGCTCTTCCGCCCGCGTAACCCGCTGCTCGCCGCCTTGCGTAACCGCGGCATGCAGTTGACCAACCAACTGCCGGTCGTGCGCAGCGCCCTCGTGCGCTACGCGGCCGGCCTGATCTGACCTCCGGAGTTCTTGATGAAGCATCTCGTCGCCGCCACGGCGCTGTTCGCCACCCTGACTGCCCCCGCCTTTGGCGGCGAAGCGGAGATCCGCAAGGCGGTTAACGAATTCATCGGTCAGGAGGCGATCCAGTCCGTCACGCGCACGCCGTACGCAGGCCTGTACGAGGTGGTAATGGACTCGGGCGAACTGGTCTATACCGACGAGCAAGGCAGCTTCTTCATCGACGGCCAGCTGATTGACCTGAAACGCCGCACCAATGTCACTGCCGAGCGCCAAGCCGCACTCAACAAGGTGAATATCAACGAGCTGCCGCTCACGCAAGCGGTGAAGACCGTCCGCGGCAACGGCAAGCGCACGCTCGTCACCTTCGAAGACCCGAACTGCGGCTACTGCAAGCGCTTTGTCGCTGAGGCCCAGCAGCTCAAGGATGTGACGATCTACACTTTCCTCTACCCGATCCTGTCGCCGGACTCCGCCGAGAAGTCCAAGGCGATCTGGTGCAGCAAGGATCGCTCGGCGGCCTGGCAGGGCTGGATGATCGACGGCAAGGCAGCGAAGGCTGCCGACTGTGAAAACCCGATCGAGAAGAACGTCGCGCTAGGTCGCAAGCTGCGCATCAACGGCACGCCGACGATGTTCCTTGCCGACGGCTCACGCCTGGGTGGTTTCCTGCCGCGCGCCAAGCTCGAAGAGGCGATCGCGCAGGCCGAGAAGAGCAAGCCCGCCAAGGGCAAGTAATGCGGCGGGAGCAAACGCCCCTGCCCTCAAGATTTCCGTCCCCCTTCCGTAGTCGGATCATGGGCCCCGCCAGCGGCCCCGACGAGGATGTTCATGGGCAATACGCCCACGCCTGACATCACCAAGCCCGTACCGGCGGACCTTTCTCAAGTCCGCTGGTGGCGATCGTCCGGCATTCGCCTCACCCTGGCCAGCCTCGCCATCCTGCTCGCCTTCGCGCTCGCCCTCGGTTTCAACTCTAGCCGGCTGATCCGCGCCGCTCTCGATCGCGACTTGCGCCAGCAAACCGGGCAGATGTCGCGACTGATCAATCTGACGATCGCCCCTTACGCCGGAGAGGGGCGGCTTGAGTTATTGCAGGACTACCTGCGCGAGTTGCTGGCCGAGTCCGACAGCGAATCCGGCCTGAGCTACCTCGTCGTGCTCGGCCCCAAGGGCGAAGCCATCGTCACCGCTGGCCGTGTGCCATCCGGTGCGCTACCCGCCACAACCGACGACATCGCGCACGCGGTGCAGCAGGGCGTCATGCATGTACGCCAACCGATCCTGCTCGCCGCCAACGAGGTCGGTACGCTTCAGTACGGTCTTGGTGTGGGCGGTTTCAAGCAACTGGTGAACGGCCTGCTGCGCGATGGCCTGCTAATCCTGACCTTCAGCTTCATCCTTGCCGCGGCGTTTTTCGGCCTGACCGGCTTTCGCCTCTCGCGACGACTGGGGCGCCTGGTGCGCGCCGCGCAGGCCATCGCCGGTGGCGACTACAGCCGGCATGTGAATGAACATGGGCGTGACGAATACGCTCAACTGGCCGCGTCGTTCAACACGATGGCGGGTGCGATCGACGAGCGCATTGATGCGCTGGAACGCTCACAGCGCGAGGTGCGCGAGCTCAACGAGACACTGGAGCAGCGTGTCGCCCGCCGTACGCTGGAGCTGGCGGAACGCAACACCGAACTCTCCGAGACCATCGAAACCCTCAACCACACGCGCCAACGCCTCGTCCGCACCGAGAAGCTGGCCGGGCTCGGCAAAGTGGTGGTTGGCGTGGCGCATGAGCTGAACACGCCGATCGGCAACGCGAAGGTGTTGGCCTCGGCGCTGGAAGACCGCACCGGGCAGATGCGCACAGCCTTGGAGGGCGGCATCCGCCGCTCCGAATTGGCGGAATACCTGGAAGCCACGGAAGAAAGTGCGCGCCAGCTGGTCGGCAACCTTGAGCGTGCCGCCGCGCTGGTGGTGCGCTTCCGCGATACGGCCGCCGACCGGCGCGAAGGTGAGCGCCGCCGCTTCGATGTGGTCGAGCTATTGCAGGACTGCGCCGTGCTGGCACGCATCCGTGCCGAGCGGCAGGATGTACAAACCGAAGTGAAGGCCGCCGGGCCGATCGAAGTCGACAGCTACCCTGCGCTATGGGAGCGGATGCTGCTCAACTGCCTCGCGAACTGTTACCAGCACGCGTTTGCCAGTCGCGACGGTGGCAACATCGTGATCACCGCCGACGCCGATGCGTCGCGAATGACGATTCGTATCCGCGACGACGGTGTCGGGATCTCGGGCGACAACCTTGAACGGATCTTCGATCCCTTCTTCACCACTGCACTCGGGCAAGGTGGCAGCGGGCTCGGCCTGCACGCGGTCTACAACATCGTGACCGGCGTGCTCGACGGCGATGTGGCCGTCATCAGCGAACCCGGCCACGGTACTACGCTCACCATCGAACTCCCCCGCTCAACGCCGGAATGAGCGGTGCGCCAAGCGCGCACCGTAAGCCGTTCAGGCGATTCCGGCCGTCGCCTCGGCGCGATCGCGCTCAAGCGCGGCAATCAGTTCATCATCGCGACCGCGGTCTCGTTCCGGAATGCCATGGTGCAGCTGTGGCTGCGACAGGGCGTGATCGGAAGGCGAACGTTCATCGACCCGATGAACCATTTCACGATAGAAGAATGCTGCAGCGCCGAACGGCATGATGGACCGCCTTGAGGGCATATGCCCACGGTAGAAGATGGAGCCAGCCTATGCCTCGCGCTGCGCCCCGGCTCTGACCATGATCAAAGGCCCCGTCACGGTGCGTTGGCGCTCAGCTTGCACCAAATCGATACGCGGCCCCCGCGCTGCAAGCGCCGCTGAGCACCACTGACCGCGCAGGAGCGATGGCGACACAGGCGCCGCCATCCCGTCGGGCGTCTCAGCCGCGCCGCGTCTTGAAGTGATAGCACGCCCACAGCAAGGCGATCCAGCAAGGGATCGCCAGCACAGAAGCGCGCAACGGCGGAATCATGTACATGCCGACCAAGATCGCCAGCATGAAGGCAAGGCATAGGTAGTTGCCGAGCGGATGCCACAACGCCCTGAACGCCGGCGTCACGCCTTCGCGCTGTTTGGCCTTGCGGAACATCAGATGCGCCAGCGAGATCATTGCCCAGTTGATCACCAGCGCAGCAACCACCAGCGCCATCAGCAACTCCAGCGCCTTGGCCGGAATCACATAGTTCACCACCACGCACAGACCCGTCACCAGCGCCGACAACCCGATCGCGAGCATCGGCACGCCGCGGTCATCCACCTTCATCAGCGCGCGCGGGGCGTTGCCCTGGTCCGCGAGGCCGTACAGCATGCGGCTGTTGCAGTACACGCAGCTGTTGTAAACAGAAAGCGCGGCGGTCAGCACGACAAAGTTGAGGATGTTCGCCGCCACATCGCTGCCGAGCATCGAGAACACCATCACGAACGGGCTGCCGCCGTATTCGTCGCCGGCCTCCGCGTGCTGAGCCAGCGTTGCGACGAGGGTGTCCCACGGCGTCAGCGACAACAGCACGGCCAGCGCGCCGATGTAGAAGATCAGGATGCGGTAGAGCACCTGGTTGATCGCTTTGGGGATCGTCTTGCCCGGATCACTTGCTTCAGCGGCGGTGATGCCGACCAGCTCCAGGCCGCCAAACGAGAACATGATGATCGGCAGCATGATCGCCAGACCGCCCCAGCCGTTGGGGAAAAAGCCACCGCGCTCCCACAGGTTACGCACGGTGGCGTCCGGGCCGGCGTGGCCGGAGAGAAGCAGATAGCCGCCCAAGACGATCATTCCGATCACCGCGACCACCTTGATCAGCGCGAACCAGAACTCCGTCTCGCCGTAGGCTTTCACACTGGCGAGGTTCACCAGATTGATGACCACGAAGAAGGCGGCGGCCGTCGCCCACATCGGAATCCACGGCCACCAGTACTGCACGTACTTGCCCACCGCCGTCAGTTCCGACATGCCAACCAGGATGTACAGGACCCAGTAGTTCCAGCCGGACATGAAGCCCGGCAGATCACCCCAGTACTTGTAGGCAAAGTGGCTGAAGGAGCCAGCGACCGGCTCCTCGACAATCATCTCGCCAAGCTGACGCATGATCAGGAAGGCGATGAAGCCGCCAATGGCATAGCCGAGCAGCATCGAAGGGCCGGCAGACTTCATGACACCGGCAGAGCCGAGGAAGAGGCCCGTTCCGATCGCGCCACCGAGCGCGATCAGCTGGATATGGCGATTCTTCAAGCCGCGCTTGAGTTCGCCTTCATGGAGCGGATGGTGGTCCATACGGTTTCAGGTTGTGGCGGGGAAAGTGCAACCATCTCATATCTCACAGAACCAGGCCGCAGCGTTTGATCCGTCCCGGCTTACCCCGCAAATTGACGCGACGCGACGAGCCGCCGCAACGGCGACCGACCCGCGCCCGACAAAAACAAAAGACCCACGGCTTGCCGTGGGTCTTTTGTTGATGCTGCTGCGCGGCCGGGCCCACACAAGGGCCAGCGTCGCGTTACGCCCCGCCAATTACCACAGGGTTTCACGCTCAGCAGTTGCGGAGATCTTGTGGATGGACAAGTCTGCACCGTTGAATTCTTCTTCCGCATCGAGGCGGATTCCAACGACGAGCTTGAGCAGGCCATACACCGCCGCGCCGCCAACCAGCGCAACAACGATCCCGCCCAGCGTACCGAACACCTGTACCGGCAGGCTGACGCCACCAAGCCCGCCAAGCGCCTTGCTGCCAAAGATGCCGGCTGCGATGCCACCCCAGGCGCCGCAAAGTCCGTGCAGCGGCCACACGCCGAGCACATCGTCGATCTTCCAGCGGTTTTGCGTCAGCGTGAACATCCACACGAACAAGCCGCCAGCAATCGCGCCGACGAACAACGCTCCGATCGGGTGCATCAGGTCGGAACCCGCACACACGGCGACGAGACCCGCGAGCGGCCCGTTGTGCACAAAGCCCGGGTCGTTGCGTCCGGCGGCCAGCGCGGCGAGCGTGCCGCCGACCATCGCCATCAGCGAATTCACTGCAACAAGGCCCGAGATCTTGTCCATGCTCTGCGCGCTCATCACGTTGAAGCCGAACCAGCCGACCACAAGGATCCAGGCGCCGAGCGCGAGAAAGGGAATGTTTGAGGGCGGATGTGCGGCAACGGCGCCATCCTTGTTGTAGCGCCCGCGACGGGCGCCGAGCATCAAAACCGCCGCGAGGCCGATCCAGCCGCCCACGGCATGCACCACAACGCTGCCGGCAAAGTCATGGAATTGCACACCAAAGCCCGCTTCAAACCACTTCTGCACGCCGAAGTTGCCGTTCCACATGATCCCTTCGAAGAAGGGGTACACGAAACTGACGATGAGGAAGGTCGCGCCAAGCTGCGGCAGGAAGCGCGCACGTTCCGCAATGCCGCCCGACACAATGGCTGGAATCGCCGCCGCGAAGGTCAGCAGGAAGAAGAACTTCACCAGGTCGTAGCCGCCGCGCTGCACGAAGGTTTCGGCGCCCGTGAAGAAGTGGATGCCGTAGGCGACGCCGTAGCCGATGAAGAAATACGCGATCGTGGATACCGCGAAATCGGTGAGGATCTTGACCAGCGCGTTGACCTGGTTCTTCTTGCGCACGGTGCCGAGTTCGAGAAACGCGAAACCGGCGTGCATCGCCAACACCATGATGGCGCCCAGCAGAACGAACAGCACGTCGCTGGATGTCTTGAGTTGCTCCATGAGGGGCTCCATAACGAGATGGCGCACCAACAAGCAACAACCGCACCAATATGGAGTTTTCTATAAAATCAACAACTTGAACGCCATTCAGGAGCAAAAAACGAAGCGCCGCGCATTACACCGGTGCATGAGGCCGGATTCTGCACCGGCGCCGTGCATTGGTCGCTGCTTACGCACGAATCAGGTGCCGGGTTTCGCCCCGGGCGGCGTCTGCCCCTTGGGCCACAGCACCCACATCTGGCCACGGCTGCGCATCTTGCCGGCCTGAGCGCCCGCCTCGGCACCAAAACCCCAGTAGAAATCGGCGCGCACGCCGCCCTTGATCGCGCCGCCGGTGTCCTGCGCCACGACAAGACGTTGCATCGGCTTGTCGGTGCCGGGCAGCGTCGTCGCCAGGAACACCGGAGCACCAAGCGGCACGCTGCGTGGGTCCACTGCAATCGAACGTCCCGCCGTCAACGGCAAGCCTTGCGCGCCATTCGGGCCGTCACCATTCGCGGGCTGCTCGCGGAAGAACACGAAACTTGGATTCGCGTTGAGCATTTCATCGAGCCGCGCCGGATTGCTGCGCGCCCAGTTGCGGATACCTTCCATGCCGGCCTGCTCGATCTTCAACTCGCCCTTGTCGATCAGCCAACGACCGATCGACTGATACGGATGGCCATTCTGGTCGGCATAAGCAATGCGAACCCGGCTGCCGTCCGTCAATTGCACCTGACCAGATCCCTGCACCTGCAGGAAGAAGAAATCGATCGGATCAGCCGCCCACAGCAAGACCTTGTCGCCCAGTTTGTCGGGGCGCGCATCGATCTGGGCGCGCGAGTAATACGGCACGACCTTGCGGCCTTCCAGGCGCCCACGCAGGCGCATGTTCTTCAACTCGGGGTAGAGCTCGCCCATGTCGATGATCAGCAGATCGTCCGGCACGGCGTAGACCGGCGTGTCGTACTGCTTGCTGCGGGTACGGCTGCCGCGGATCAGCGGTTCGTAGTAGCCAGTGATCAGTCCCTCGCCGCTGCCGTCCGCGTTCACCACGCGCCACGGCTGCCACTCGCGCTCGGCGAAGGCCCGTACAGCCGCTGCACTCGGTTTGTCGCCCAGTTCACGGGCGGCCTGACAACTGGCCTGCCAGACCGGTGCTTTCATCGCACGACAGGACGAAAGCATCGCGCCCCAGGCCTGCGAGACATCGTCGGTACCCCAGCCGTTCACGTCAGCCCAGCTCGCCGGTTGAAGCGGTTCAACCTTGGGTTTCTCCGGCGGTTTCTCGGGCACCGTCGGGCAAACCGGACACACCGGGCACTCGGCGGTAGCGGGGGCTGTCTCCGGCACCGTTGCACAGGCGGACAACAGGGCTAGCAACAAGGGCGTGGCAGCACGCAGCACTGGGCGGATACGAAGCATCGTTCGGCTAAACTTGTGAGTTCGTGGCGCGGGCCAGTATAACCGTCGCCCCCTTCCTCTCACGCGCGGGGCCATGAGGCATGTGGGTCATTTTTCTTGAGGCGGGCGTCGCGCTCGCACTGCTGCTGATCATCGTGTGGGCCACCTGGCCGAAGAAGGACCCCGCGCGCATCGAAAACAAGAACCCCGGAGAGACGCCAAGCGATGGCCAACCTTGAGCACCTGATCACACGCGCCGAGGCCCTGCTCGAACGACTCGAAACTGTGCTGCCGCCGAACGCGCCGGCGCCGGACTGGAGCGCGCCAGCCCACCGCTGGCGCAGCCGCAACGGTCGCGGCTGGCTGGAGCCGGTGCACCACCCGCACCGCATCCGGCTCGCCGACCTGCAAGACATTGAAGACCAGAAAGCCCGCTGCGATGCCAACACGCGCCAGTTCGTGCGTGGCGGTCGCGCCAACAATGTGTTGCTGACCGGCGCACGCGGCACCGGCAAGAGCTCGCTGGTGAAGGCGATGCTCGCTGAATACGCCACCGCCGGTCTGCGCCTGATCGAAGTCGACAAGAGCGATCTGCTGCACTTGCCCGAAATCGTTGATCTGGTCGCCGGGCGCCACGAGCGCTTCATCGTGTTCTGCGACGACCTCTCGTTCGAAGATTCCGAGCCGGGTTACAAGGCGCTCAAGAGCGTGCTCGACGGCAGCCTGTCCGCGCCGCCGGACAACCTGCTGATCTACGCCACCAGTAACCGGCGCCACCTGATGCCGGAGTATTTCGCCGAGAACCTGCAGACGCACAAGGTGGGTGACGAGCTGCACCCTGGCGAGGCCGTCGAGGAAAAGATCTCGTTGTCCGAGCGCTTCGGGCTGTGGATTTCCTTCTACCCCTTCGGCCAGAACGAATACCTGTCGGTGGTGTATCACTGGCTGCGCGCCTTTGGCGTGGCCGACGCCCAGATCGCCAGCGAGGCGCTCCGCACCGAGGCCCTGCAGTGGGCGCTGATGCGCGGCTCGCGCAGCGGCCGTGTCGCCTGGCAGTTCGCACGCGACGTCGCCGGTCGCGCAGCCCCCTGAGTCACAGAGAGCACAACATCCGATGATCGACACACTCTTCCCCAATGGGCCCTGGCATTACCTCGCCGGCGGCCTGCTGATCGGCAGCGCGATCGGCGCGCTCTATCTGTTCGCCGGGCTCATAGGCGGGCTGTCGACCTTCTTCAGCGCAAGCCTCTCCTGGGTCTCGCGCTTGCCGGCCCTGCGCCAGCCCAAGTTGCTGGAAAGCCGCGACTGGCGGCTCGCGTATGCCGCCGGTCTGGTGCTTGGCGGTGTGCTGTTCGCAGTCAGCCCTGGCCATTTCGGCGCCAGCACGCGGGTGCCGCCACTGGCGCTGCTGGCGGGCGGCGTGCTGATCGGCTTCGGCGCACGACTCAGTGATGGCTGTACGGCTGGCCACGGCATCTGCGGCCTGGCATCGCTGCGCTGGCCTTCGCTGGTCGCTGTCATTACCTTTCTGAGCAGCGCAATCATCACCGCGCAGCTCGTTGCCCATTTCGGGTTGCTGCCATGAGCCGCCTGCTGATTGCCTTGGTCTGCGGTGCGGTGTTCGGTTTCGGGCTCTCGCTCGCGACGATGACGCAACCGGAAGTCGTTCTGGCCTTCCTGCGCTTTACCGATTTCGGCCTGCTGCTGGTACTCGGCGGCGCAGTCATCGTGGCGCTGATCGCCTATCAGATCGGGCCACGCCTGCTGCCGCGCCCGATTGCGGGCCGCTTTTTCGAGAAGCGCCAGACGCCGTTCTCGCGCCGCATGGTGATCGGCGCCGCCATTTTCGGCGCCGGTTGGGGCCTGTGCGGCGTATGCCCCGGCCCCGCGATCGCCGGCCTCGGGCTTGGCAATCTCGATCTGCTATGGGCGCTCGGCGGGATCTTCATTGGCGCCTGGCTGCAGGCGCGGTTCTTCGGGAGCAGCGATGCGCAAACGCGTTGAAGTGGCCGCCGCGGTCATCACACGGCCTGATGGCAGTTTCCTGCTCGGCCAGCGTGCGCCGGACACCTTTTATGCCGGCTACTGGGAGTTCCCGGGCGGCAAGGTCGAACCGGGCGAAACCGCCCACGCCGCGTTGATTCGCGAATTGCAGGAGGAGCTTGGCATCACGGTACACCGCGCGAACCCGTGGATCACGCGCGAGCACCTGTACGAGCACGCGCATGTGCGGCTGCATTTCTTCGAGGTCTGCGACTGGTCCGGCACGCCGAACGACCATGTGCACTCGGCGCTCGAATGGCAACAGGCCGATGCACTCAGCGTCTCGCCGATGCTGCCGGCGAACGGCCCGATCCTCAAATCGCTGTGCCTGCCGCGCACGATGGGTGTAACGCACGCAGCCGAGATCGGCATTGATGCTCAGCTCGCGGCGCTGGATGCCGCACTTGGCGCCGGCTTGCGGCTGCTACAGATCCGCGACGTAACACTTGCCGCAGACGCACGTGCGCAGCTTGCCCGTGAAGCGGTGGCGCGCTGCCATGCGCACGGCGCCATCGCATTGGTGAATGGCGACCCTGCGCTGACCGTCGCCGTCGGCGCTAACGGGCTGCATCTGCGCGCCTCGCAACTTGCCGAGCTTTCAAGCCGCCCGGACTTCGAGTGGGTCGGCGCTTCCTGCCACACACGCGCCGATCTGGAAGCCGTGGCCCGGCTCGAACTCGACTACGCCCTGCTTGGCCCGGTTCTGCCGACCGCCACACACCCCGGTGCCAGTGGCATCGGCTGGGGCGCCTTCCACATGCTGACACGCGACCTGCCGATGCCGGTATTTGCGATCGGAGGTTTGATTCCCGCCGACACGGATGCCGCGCGTGGCTACGGCGCCCACGGCATCGCCGCGATCCGCAGCGTGTGGCACCGCAGCGCCCCATGAAGCGGCGCTACACCGACAAGGTGGTGGTGATCACCGGAGCGTCGGACGGCATCGGCGCGGAACTCGCACGCCAGCTCGCCTCGCAGCGGCCCAAACTGGTGCTCGCGGCGCGCAACGCCGACAAGCTCGCAGCAGTCGGCAAGCAGTGCAGTGCGCTCGGCGCGCTGGTCCTGTGCGTGCCGACTGACGTGGGCGTCGAAGCCGATTGCGCCGCGCTCGCACGCAAGGCCGTCGAACGCTTCGGTGGGATCGATGTGCTGGTGGCCAACGCGGGCGTATCCGGCCATGCGATGTTCAGCGAAGTCAGCGACTTCGGCTGGTACGACGACATGATGCGCGTGAACCACTTCGGCACGCTGTGGTGCGTGCGCCATGCACTACCGCACCTCGTCGCACAGCACGGGCAGATCGTCGGCGTATCGAGCCTCGCCGGCCTCTTCGGTGTACCGGGCCGCACCGCCTACTGCGCCAGCAAGTTCGCGATGAGCGGCTTCCTTGAAGCGCTGCGGATCGAAGTGGCGCCGCAGGGGGTCGGTGTCACGATCGCCTACCCCGGCGTGGTAGCCACCGAAATCCGCTACCGCGGCTACGGTGCGGACGGCAAACCGGCTGGCAAGAGCGGGCTCGATGAAGGCCGCGCGATGCCGGTGGAAACCTGCGCAAACCTCATCCTGCGCGCGATGACGCGGCGCAGCCGCGAATGCGTGATGACCGGCCAGGGCAAGCTTGGCCGCTGGCTGAGATTGCTGCTGCCGGACCTGGTCGACGCGCTGGCCCGCCGCAAACTCGCCCGAAGCAGCACGCATCACTGAGAAGCGCTAACGGCAAACGCCAGCGGTGCCCCGGCGCCGGCGAGGCGCCGCCGCTCGTTCCGTGCAGCTCGCGCTGCGGGCAGCCGCGACAACGCCAGCGGCGCTGCTACGGCGCCGCGTCAGCTGCGCGGATCGGCGCCGGGCGGCAGATCGTCCGCAAGCGGTTCCTGGCCCGCGACGCGGTACTTCTCGTCGGCCCAGGCGCCTAGGTCGATCAACTTGCAGCGCTCGGAACAGAACGGCCGCCAGCGGTTCTCGGGCGCCCACAGCACCGGCTGGCTGCAGGTCGGGCATTTGACGGTGCGTGGGGTCGGGCTGCTCATGCGTGTTGCCAATCGGAATGAAAGATGCCGGCACGATCGGTACGCTCGTAGGTGTGCGCCCCGAAGAAATCGCGCTGCGCCTGGATCAGGTTGGCTGGCAGGCGCGCCGAGCGATAGCTGTCGAAGTACGCCACCGCGGAAGCGAAGGTCGGCACCGGCACGCCGGCGCGCACCGCGTGGCACACCACATCGCGCAGGGCGGCCTGGTAGTCCGCGGCAATACCGGCGAAATACGGGTCGAGCAGCAGGTTCGCCAGCGCCGGATTGGCCTGATAGGCGTCGGTAATCCGCTGCAGGAAGCGCGCACGGATGATGCAACCGGCGCGGAAAATCTTCGCGATCTCACCGTACTGCAGATTCCAACCGTGCTCGTCCGACGCAGCGCGCAACTGTGCGAAGCCCTGCGCGTACGAGATGATCTTTGACAGGTACAACGCGCGGCGCACCGCCTCGACGAACGCCGCGCGGTCGCCCTCGAAAGGCGTCGTCGCGGGGCCAGCGAGTACCGCGCTCGCAGCGACGCGCTGATCCTTCAAGGCCGAAATGCAGCGCGCAAATACCGATTCGGTAATCAGCGGCAGCGCAACGCCCAGATCCAGCGCGGACTGCGAGGTCCACTTGCCGGTGCCCTTCTGGCCAGCCTTGTCGAGAATCGCGTCGACCAGGTAACCGCCGGTCTCCGCATCGCGTTTGCGGAACACCTGCGCGGTGATCTCGATCAGGAAACTGTCCAGCTCGCCCGTATTCCAGTCAGCGAACGTGTCCGCCAGTTCGTCGTTCGACAAGCCGGCGACGCCCTTCAGCAGCGCGTAGGCCTCCGCGATCAGCTGCATGTCGCCGTACTCGATGCCGTTGTGCACCATCTTCACATAGTGGCCGGCGCCATCCGGGCCGATGTAGGTCACGCAGGGCTCACCGTCGGGCGCGCGAGCGGCGATCTCGCGCAGAATTGGCGCCGCCAGCTCATACGCATCGCGCTGCCCGCCGGGCATGATCGACGGCCCCTTCAGCGCGCCCTCCTCGCCACCGGAGACGCCCATGCCGATGAAGTTGATGCCGGTCGTCGCCAGTTCACGGTTGCGCCGGATCGTGTCGGTAAACAGCGTGTTGCCGCCATCCATCAGGATGTCGCCCGGCGCCAACAGCGGCCGCAGCGCGGCAATCGTGGCATCGGTCGCGTCGCCCGCTTTCACCATGATCAGGATGCGGCGCGGGGTTTCCAGCGCAGCGACGAATGCCTCCAGCGACTGCGTCGGCACCAGCTTGCGCCCCGGGTTCTCACGCACCACCTCTTCGGTCTTGTCGAACGAACGGTTGTAGAGCGCCACCGTATAGCCGCGGCTTTCGATATTGAGCGCGAGGTTGCGGCCCATCACGGCCATGCCGATGACGCCGATCTGTGGCTTCGTCATGATCAGAACTCCAGTCAGGGGAAGGAACGGGCGTGGCCCGACCAGGCTCGGTTAGGCGGCGGTTGCGCCGCGATACCGGCTCTTTTGGAATGCGCGAGTTTAAGGGATTCGAGCGACGTGGCGTGCCGGAGGTTCCGGCGCAGCCATCAGAGATTACAGAAGGTCAGTTCGAATTCGACATCAGATTCGGCTTGCCGCGTGCGAGCGACGCTGGCCGCACCGACGAAGCGCACGTTCAGCGCGTATTTGTTGGCGCTGATCTCGGGCACAAAGGATTCGTCCTGAGCAAGCCGGATACGCAGCATCTGCGCGCTGCGCCCGCCCATCATCATCTGGAACTGGCCGCGGTGTGCGACCAGATTGTCGGGCCGCCCACTGGCGCGCAGCAGGCGCAGCACGATCGCGAGCCCTTCGCGGATCGGCGTCATCGGCCCGATCCAGCCACGCAGATCCGCCTGCCGGGCTTCGGTGCTGCGATGCAGCCAGTAGTGATAGGAAGGCAGATCGAACTCACACACGCCGCCGGGAATCGCCGCGCGGCTGCGAATGTTCATCAGCCACTCGTTCTCACGCAGGTACTGGCCGATCTTGCCCGCCATCGCGAGCAGCGCAGCGCTGGCCTGTTCGATTTCGTAGAGCGCGCCAGACAGCGCCTCTTCCGAAATATCCGGGTTATGGCGGAAGGACACGAGGATCTGGCGCTGGCGCTCAAGTTCCTGCACCAGATCGACCTTGAGGTCGGCACGGCTGGCAACATCGAGAATCTCGAAAACGCTGACCAGCGCGGTGTGGTGTTCGTACGGCCCGTCCGACAACGTGAAGTGAAGCGCCTTGTCGAACAGGTCCTCAAGCCGCAGCAGTGTGCGAATGCGCTCGTTCAGCGGATATTCGTAGGTGATCACTGCGCGATTCCGGCGTCCGTTTGTCGTTGTGTAAAACGCGAAACTTGAGAAAGTGCTTTAAATCATAGCAGGGAATTTGTCACGAAAGCCGCGCCGGTATTGAGGTTTCAGCACGATAGCGGCGATCAAGCGCATCGACTTGACGATGCAGTGCAGCAATGTCACCGCTGTTGTCGATCAGATCGTCGGCAATTGCACACCGCGCGGCGCGCGAGGCTTGGGTTGCCATGATCGCTTCGACCTGTTCGCGGCTCAGGCGGCTGCGCTGCATGACGCGCTCCACCTGCACGGATTCCGGCACATCGACGACGGCAATCCGATCGCAACGCGCACGGTAACTGCCCGACTCCACCAACAAAGGGACCACCAGCACCACGTAAGGCGCGGTGCTCGCGGCGGCCACTTCGGCATCGCTGCGCGTGCGGATCATCGGGTGAAGAATGCCCTCAAGGCGCTGACGGATCGACGCATCGCTGAACACCAGCGCGCGCATCGCCGCGCGGTCGAGCGCGCCATCGGCGCTGATCAGCTGCGCGCCGAAGCTTTGCTGCAGCGCAGGAATCGCGTCGCCGCCCGGCGCAGTCAGCTGGTGCGCGATGAGGTCCGTGTCGACAATCGCCGCGCCCAATGCAGCGAAGCGCTCGGCCGCGGCACTCTTGCCACTGCCGATGCCGCCAGTCAATCCTACGACGAGGGGGCGCGACAACACGTCAATCAGCGCGCCGGCGTGCAATTCGCGCGCGGCGCATTGGGGACGCGCGACGAGGTATCGCTGGAGAAGCCGGCGAGTTGATCCGCAGGACCGGTGACTTCCAGCTTGATGCTGGTCGCATCGCGCGCTTCGATCCTTGCGCTGCGCACGCCCTTGGTCTTCAACACCTCAAGCGCCCGATTGGCGGACTCCTCACTCTTGTAGAGGCCGAGCGAGATCGCGTTCTGATTGGCCCCCGGGTCTTTGACAATGAAGTAGTCATTCACGCCCAGCGTCCGGAGCTCCTCGCCCTTCTTCTCGGCTGCGGCGCGATCGGTCTGCGGCGGTAGGTGCACCCACCACGAACTCGAACCGGTCACGGTCTGTTCCTTGGCAGTGAATTTGAGGCCCTTCGCGCGCAAGGCGATTGCATCCGCTTGCGCCTTGCTGAGACCACCCCAGCTCACGCACGAGAGCGGCAGCGGCTTGTTCGCCCGCGCCTCGACCGGCGCAGACTCGGTCGCTTGCGCCACTTCACTCGCTGCTGCGACCGGTTCGCTGGCCGCGGCGGGCACATCGGCGACGGCGTGCTCGACGACCGGTGAGTCGTCGCCATGGCCAACGATCTTGAGCTTCTCGGGATGCAGCTGGCTCGACAGGCGATCGGGCTCGCCACCCGGCGCCGCTGAAAAACCGGTCATGTTCATCAGCGCGAGCAAGGCGTTCGCACCGAGCAGCAGATAAAGGAAGAACGTTTTCATGGTGGGCGATTATCGCAGGAAGGAAGTGCCGCCGCCGCGCTCAAACGTCGAACACGAATTGCGGGTCCGGCTGCCGCCCAGTCATCGCGGCAGCAATCCGTTCGGCCGCCGAGATCCCGCGCGCATGCGCCTCTTCGCAAACCGAAAATCCGCTGACATCAGCGTGTGCGAACTGCAGGTTCGATGTGCCACGGGCGAACCAATGCCGTGCGGGATCGCCAAGAAAACCCGGCAACGGGCGCGCCATCGCGTGTCCGTGGCGGACGCAGTCGATGCTTGCAACATGGTCGACAAGCTCGGGGTACGCAGGCTCAAGTTCGCGCAGGGCCATCGCCGCCCAGAATTCCCGTGGCTGGCTCAACAGCTCGCGCCGCAAAACCTTGCTCGGCGCGCCTTGTAACGCGTGGTACCAGGTCCAAACGCTTGGCGCCTGTGCAGCCGACAGACGCTGATGGGTCGCGACGACGTAGCCCAGCGAGCGCGAACCGTAGATGACGTTGTCCCACGCGCGTTGCGCGCCCGGGCGTTCCGGCGGTGAACTGTGCAACGAGATCTGGGCCATCACCCACGGCGCGTAATCGATGGCCGCAGCGTAATTCCGGGCAGCATCCGGCAAGCCCTCGATGACGCGAGGCGCGATAAACAAGGGCGCCGCCCATATCAGCGCTTTAGAGCGAACGCGACAGATACGACCACTCACCGCGTCTTCAATCCAGCTCTGATAGCCGGCGCCTACTCGCTCGACGCGCCGCACGACGCTCGCGCAACGAATGCGCTCGACGCCTATGCGCGTGACCAGCGCTTCGGCGATCCAGCCGTTGCCCTCCGGTGCCGTCAGCACAACATCGCTTGAGGCGCCCTCTGCCTCACCATCCCGTGCGGCAAAGTAATGCAGGCCAGCCCAGGCCGACACGAACGCCGCCGGCGTGCCGAAGTCGTCCCTGCATGCATAGTCCACGTACCAATGGAGTGGCTCGCAGTCGAACCCTTGCGTGCGCAACCACGTCGCAAAGCTGATGCGATCGAGCGCTAGCGCCTCGTCATCGAGCCGACTCATCGCCATGGGCAATGCGAATGCTTTCCCCCCTTGGCCACGCTTTCGAAACCGCGCGATGAGCTCGAAGAACGCCTGCATCTGTGCACGCTCGCGAGCGCTCAAGCCGGCCTCCGGGATCACCCCGTCCTGCCACTGGCCAAAACGGAACAGCCGCTCTTGCGGTGCCGCGACCAACAGTCGCTCAGCGTAGCGCGGCCTCGGCGAATCGGGATTCCCCTCAAGCGCCCCCAGTTCGGCAAGTAACCATCGCAGGGTGACGCATTCACGCGTGGGCAGCGGGAGATAGTGCGCGCCAAGCGGAAAGCGCGAAATCGCGTTTCCGCCACCTCGGGCGTTCCCACCCGCAGCGGGCTGCATCTCGGCGACAAGAAAATCCGTTCGGCCACGCCGCGCCAGCCACCACGCAGCGGTCAGCCCACCCACGCCGCCACCGGCAATCAAGGTTTCAGTGTCGACCGCTTCATCGAAGCGATCGAACGACACGCCCGTCTGTAGCCTGTGACCGACCTCGGGTTTTGGCCCGAGCCATATCCCGGGAGGCTCCGCTGCACGGCGCCCACCAGGCGAGCACGCCAACAAAGGCATGGCGCCGGCTATAGCGATCAGCGAACGTCTATCCATCAACTCTCCGACGCGCCGGTCTCACGCCAAGAGGGCGCGACGAACCGATAAAAAAGGCCGGAGATCGCTCTCCGGCCTTTTGCACAGTCTGCTACTCGCGCAGCAACGCCGTGGAGATCAAGCCTCCGACGGGGTCACCACTTCGGCCGTTTCCGGACGATCAACCAGTTCGACCAGCGCCAGCGGTGCATTGTCGCCGACACGGAAGCCACACTTCAGAATACGAAGATAGCCGCCGTTACGGTTTGCAAAGCGCGGACCGAGGTCATCAAAAACCTTCACAACCATCTCGCGGTCGCGCAGGCGGTCAAAAGCGAGACGGCGGTTCGCCAGGCTCGGCTTCTTGCCCAGGGTGATGATCGGCTCTACCACGCGGCGAAGTTCCTTCGCCTTCGGCAGGGTCGTCTGGATAACCTCGTGACGCAGCAGCGCGTTCGACAGGTTGCGCAACAGGGCCTGACGATGGGCGCTGGTGCGGTTCAGCTTGCGAAGACCGTTACGGTGACGCATTTTCGTATTCCTCTTTCAGTCTGGCCTGACAGCGATCAACCGAGCTTTTCGAGCCCGGCCGGCGGCCAGTTTTCCAGCTTCATACCAAGGGTCAGGCCGCGCGAAGCGAGCACTTCCTTGATCTCGTTAAGTGACTTGCGGCCAAGGTTCGGCGTCTTCAGCAGCTCCGTTTCCGTACGCTGGATCAGATCACCGATGTAGTAGATGTTCTCGGCCTTCAGGCAGTTCGCGGAACGCACCGTCAGCTCAAGATCATCCACCGGACGCAGCAGCAGCGGGTCAACCGTCGTCTTCTGCACCGGTGCTTCGGTCGCAGTAACCGTCGGGCCGAGGTCAGTAAACGCCTCGAGCTGATCGCGCAGCACGCCAGCCGCAAAGCGGACGGCCTCTTGCGGATCCACCGCGCCGTTGGTCTCGATGTCCATCACCAGACGGTCAAGGTCGGTACGCTGTTCGACACGCGCAGCTTCAACCTGGTAGCTGACGCGGCGCACCGGGCTGAACGAAGCGTCCAGCAGGATACGGCCGATCACCTTAGCGTCCGCGTGGGCGGGGCGCATGTTGCCAGGCACGTAACCACGACCTTGCTCAACCTTCAGGTGCATCTCCAGCTTGCCGCCGGGTGCCAAGTGAGCAATCACGTGATCCGGGTTGATGATCTCGACGTCATGAGTCGTCTCGATATCACGCGCGGTCACGACGCCTTCGCCGTTCTTGGAGAGCTTCAGCGAGGCCTCGGTGCGATTGTGCAGCTTGAACACAATACCCTTGAGGTTCAGCAGGATGTCGACGACATCTTCCCGAACGCCATCAAGCGTGGAGTACTCGTGAAGCACGTTCTCGATCTGCACTTCCGTCGGCGCATAACCCGGCAACGACGACAGCAGGATGCGTCGCAGCGCGTTGCCCAGGGTATGACCGAACCCGCGCTCGAACGGCTCCATCACGACCACGGCATGCACCGGGGAGACGTTTTGGACGTCGATGATGCGCGGCTTCAGAAGAGTGTTGCTTTGCATGGGCAATCCTTCGTGTGGGGGCGCGCCCGAGGGCGCGCCGTGCCATTAACGCGAGTACAGTTCGACGACCAGGCCTTCATTGATCGAGGACGACAATTCCGCGCGCTGCGGGTAGGCCTTGAACGTGCCCTTGCCTTCCTTGATATTGACCTCAAGCCACTCGGGGAAACCGCGCTGCTCGGCGGCCTCGAGGGCGGCCTTCACGCGCAGGTGACCACGGGTCTTGTCTGCCAGCGAAACCACATCACCCGGACGCAGCGAGTACGACGGGATGTTCACGCGCTTGCCATTGACCAGCACGCCGTTGTGACGGACCACTTGGCGAGCCTCAGCACGCGAAGCGCCGAAACCCATGCGGTACGCCACGGCGTCCAGACGGCCTTCCAGCAGCTGGAGCAGGTTTTCGCCGGTTTGACCCTTGCGACGGTCCGCTTCGGAGTAGACGCGGCGGAACTGACGTTCCAGCACGCCGTAGATCCGGCGGATTTTTTGCTTTTCACGCAGTTGCACACCATAGCCGGACAGACGCTGTCCGGACTTCTGGCCGTGCTGACCCGGCGCGTAGGCGCGGCGCTCGATCGCGCACTTATCGGTGAAGCACTTCTCCCCTTTCAGGAAGAGCTTCTCGCCTTCGCGGCGGCACTGGCGACACTTGGCATCTAGATTGCGAGCCACGTTTGAACTCCTTTAAATGCGACGCTTTTTCGGCGGACGGCAGCCGTTATGCGGAATCGGCGTGATATCGGTGATCGAGGTCACCTTGATGCCGAGCGCATTCAGCGCGCGCACCGACGACTCACGACCCGGGCCGGGGCCGGTAATGCGGACTTCAA
Source organism: Niveibacterium sp. (assembly GCF_041909475.1). Taxonomy (NCBI): domain Bacteria; kingdom Pseudomonadati; phylum Pseudomonadota; class Betaproteobacteria; order Rhodocyclales; family Rhodocyclaceae; genus Niveibacterium; species Niveibacterium sp. Next base: position 22,671 of record NZ_JAYRDJ010000044.1, read on the forward strand.
GATTCTTGATCCCGCACTCGACCGCTACCTTGCCGGCCTGGTCAGCCGCAACTTGCGCAGCAAACGGAGTGCTCTTGCGGGAGCCCTTGAAGCCTGCGCCACCGGCGGTCGCCCACGACAGAGCATTGCCCTGACGGTCGGTGATCGTGATGATCGTGTTGTTGAAAGACGCGTGGACGTGGGCAATACCCTCAGCCACGTTCTTTTTGACTTTTTTGCGAACCTTCGCAGCGGTCTTAGCCATTACTTAGCCCCTGATTATTTCTTGCCGGCGATCGGCTTGCGCGGACCCTTGCGGGTACGGGCGTTGGTACGGGTGCGCTGACCCCGGAGCGGCAGACCGCGACGATGACGAACGCCGCGATAGCAGCCCAAGTCCATCAGACGCTTGATGTTCATCGTCACTTCGCGACGCAGGTCGCCTTCGACGGTGAACTTGCCGACCTCGTCGCGAAGCCGATCCATCTCGGCTTCGGTCAGATCCTTGACCTTGGTCGTGCGTGCCACGCCCGCGGCGTCACAGATCTTCTGTGCGCGGGTGCGACCGATACCGAAAATCGACGTCAGTGCGATTTCCGAATGCTTGTGGTTCGGGATGTTAACCCCAGCGATACGGGCCATGCTGTTACCCCAAATACGCTAAACGTGTTGTACCGAAAGCGCGGGGCATTAGCCCTGGCGCTGCTTGTGACGCGGATCTTCGCAGATCACACGCACGACACCTTTGCGACGGATGACCTTGCACTTCCGACAAATCGGCTTGACCGAAGCCTGAACTCTCATGTTTCGCTCCTAATTTCCAAAACTATTTGGCCCGGAAGACGATGCGACCTTTGGTCAGATCGTAGGGCGTAAGTTGTACCGTGACCCTGTCGCCCGGGAGAATGCGGATGTAATGCATCCGCATCTTTCCGGAGATATGGCCCAACACGACGTGCCCGTTTTCGAGCTTTACCTTGAACGTCGCGTTCGGCAAGGTCTCGACGACCTCGCCCAACATCTCAATGACGTCTTCCTTGCTCATTCCTACTTGGTCGGCAGCCCTGCACCCTTGAAGTTAGCCTTCTTGAGAAGGCTCTCATACTGGTGCGACATGATGTAGGCCTGAACCTGGGACATGAAGTCCATCGTAACGACCACGATAATCAGCAACGAGGTCCCACCGAAGTAGAACGGCACATGCCAATTCAGAATCAGGAACTCAGGAATCAGGCAAACGACCGTGATATACACAGCGCCAGCCAGCGTGAGCCGCGTCAGAATCTTGTCGATGTACCGAGCCGTCTGTTCACCCGGACGAATCCCCGGCACGAACGCGCCACTCTTCTTCAAATTGTCCGCCGTCTCCTTCGAATTGAAGACAAGCGCCGTATAGAAGAAGCAGAAGAACACGATCGCTGATGCATACAACAGCACATAAACCGGCTGCCCAGGAGACAGCGTGGCCGCGAGATCCTTGACGAACCGCGCAACCGGCGACTCGCTCGCACCGCCGAACCACTGACCCAGCGTTGCCGGGAACAGAATGATCGACGAAGCGAAGATCGGAGGAATCACTCCCGCCATGTTCAACTTCAGCGGCAGATGCGAGCTCTGTCCGCCATAAACACGGTTACCGACCTGGCGCTTTGCATAATTGACCAGAATCTTCCGCTGGCCGCGCTCGACGAATACAACGACTGCCGTCACCACCGCAACCAGTGCGCAAATGAACAAGGCCGAAACCGGATGCATCGCCCCCGTCCGCACCAGTTCGAACAGGCCGCCGACTGAGTTCGGCAAACCCGCCGCAATACCGGCGAAGATGATCAGCGAAATGCCGTTGCCCAGACCGCGCTCGGTGATCTGCTCACCCAGCCACATCAGGAACATCGTGCCGGTCACCAAAGTGGTGATCGTCACGAAGCGGAACGTCAGCCCCGGATCCAGCACCAAGCCCGCTTGTGCTTCCAGCGCAACCGAGATCCCGAACGCTTGAAACAGCGCCAAGGCTACGGTGCCATAGCGGGTGTACTGCGTGATCTTGCGACGCCCCGACTCGCCTTCCTTCTTCAACTGCTCGAGCTGCGGTGAAGCAACCGACAGCAGCTGCATGATGATCGATGCCGAAATGTACGGCATGATCCCCAGCGCGAAGATCGTAAAGCGAGATAGCGCGCCACCCGAAAACAGGTTGAACACGCCGAGGATTCCGCCCTTCTGCGACTGAAACAGCTCGGCGAGCCTGACGGGGTCGATACCGGGAACCGGGATGTGTGCGCCAATCCGATAAACGATCAACGCACCCAACAGGAACCACAGACGCCGCTTAAGGTCACCGAACTTGCCGGTCTTGCCGAGTGTTGCCGAAGGATTCGCCACCATTGCGTCCTGGCTTTACTCGGCCACGCTGCCGCCGGCGGCCTCGATCGCAGCCTTGGCGCCCTTCGTGGCACCAACGCCACGCAGAACCACCTTGCGACCGATTTCACCCGACAGGATGACCTTGGCAGACAGTGCATCGCCGGCAATCAGGCCAGCGCTCTTCAGCACCAGCAGATCGATTTCCGCCGCGTCCAGCTTGTTGATCTCGGACAGGCGAACTTCCGCGTTGCGCGCAGCCGTCAGCGAGTTGAAACCACGCTTCGGCAGGCGACGCTGCAAAGGCATTTGACCGCCTTCAAAGCCGACCTTGTGGAAACCGCCAGCGCGGGACTTCTGCCCCTTGTGACCGCGACCGCAGGTCTTGCCCAGACCACTGCCGATACCGCGCCCAACACGCTTCTTCGCGTGCTTGGAACCGGCGCCCGGCTTAAGGTTATTCAGTTCCATTTAGCCCTCGCACTTCACCAGGTACGCAACTTTGCGAACCATGCCGCGAACAGCCGGCGTGTCCTCAAGCTGGACCGTGGAATTGATACGGCGCAGGCCCAGACCGCGCACCGTCGCGCGGTGGTCCTGCTTGGTGCCGATCAGGCTCTTCACGAGCGTGACACGAATCGTCTTGTCAGCCATGACTTACCCCAGGATCTGTTCGATAGTCAGTCCGCGCTTCGCTGCGATCTCGGACGGCGTATTGATCGCCGACAGACCGTTGAGCGTTGCACGCACGACGTTGTACGGATTGGTCGAACCGAGGCACTTGCAGATCACGTCGGTCACGCCCATCACTTCGAAGACCGCGCGCATTGCGCCGCCTGCGATGATGCCGGTACCGGTCGGTGCCGGCTGCATCAGAACAACCGATGCGCCATGCTTGCCGATGATCTGGTGCTGCAGCGTGCCGTTCTTCAGAGAAACCTTGAACAGCTTGCGGCGAGCCTCTTCCATGGCCTTCTGCACTGCAACCGGAACTTCGCGGGACTTGCCCTTGCCCATTCCGATGCCGCCGTCGCCGTCGCCAACCACCGTGAGCGCTGCGAAACCGAGGATACGACCACCCTTGACCACCTTGGTGACCCGGTTGATCGATACCATCTTCTCGCGCAGGCCATCATCGCGCTCTTCACCAGCCTGTGCTTTTTTCGTCTGTTGCTTAGCCATGACGTCCCCACTCAGAACTTGAGGCCGCCTTCGCGGGCCGCCTCAGCAAGCGCCTTGACGCGGCCGTGGTACTTAAACCCGGCACGGTCAAACGCAACCGCTTCGATACCGGCGGCCTTGGCGCGCTCGGCAATAAGCTTGCCCACTACGGCTGCTGCCGCGGCGTTTCCGCCATTCGACAGATCCTTGCGGATGTCGGCCTCGACAGTCGATGCCGCCGCGAGAACCTTCGAACCGCAGCCCGAGATCACTTGGGCGTAGATATGGCAATTGGAGCGGAACACAGTGAGGCGAACCGCCTTCTTTTCGGCAATCACGGCGCGGGTTTTGCGAGCCCGACGCAGACGCGTTTCCTTTTTGTTCATGATCTTCCGCCCTTACTTCTTCTTGGTTTCCTTCAGGACTACCACCTCGTCGGCATAGCGAACACCCTTGCCCTTATAGGGCTCCGGCGCACGGTACGCACGCACTTCAGCGGCAACCTGACCCACCAATTGCTTATCGATACCCTTGATCAGGATTTCGGTCTGAGTCGGCGTTTCGACCTTGATGCCGACGGGCATCTGGTGAACGACCGGGTGCGAGAAGCCCAGCGTGAGGTTGAGCTTGTCGCCCTGGGCCTGCGCGCGATAGCCAACGCCAACTAGGTTGAGCTTGCGCTCGAAACCCTTGGTTACGCCGTTAACCATGTTCGCCACCAGCGCGCGGGTCGTACCCGACAGTGCGTTGCCCAGTTCGGCACCCGCAACCGCCTTGCATACCAGCTTGTCACCATCGCGCTCGACGGTCACCGACGGGTGGAGCTTCTGCTTCAACGAACCCAGCGGGCCTTTGATCGAAACCTCACCAGCAGCCAACGCAACTTCAACACCTTGCGGCAGCACGACGGGGTTCTTTGCTACACGAGACATCGCACCCCTCCTTAGGCCACGATGCAGAGCACTTCGCCGCCCACATTGGAAGCGCGTGCCTTGCGATCGGTCATGACGCCACGGGGCGTCGAGACAATGGCAACACCAAGACCGTTCATGACCTTCGGCAGGTTGTTGCTACCACGGTAAATACGAAGTCCAGGGCGGCTCACGCGCTCGATGCGCTCGATAACCGGACGGCCAGCGTAGTACTTGAGCGAGATGTCCAGCTCGCGCTGTCCACCTTCACCACGCACCACGAAACCATCGATATAGCCTTCGTCCTTCAGGACTTCAGCAATAGCCACCTTAAGCTTGGACGTCGGCATAGAGACAGATGCCTTCTGCGACGACTGCGCATTACGAATGCGCGTCAGCATATCGGCGACCGGATCGGACATACTCATTCTTCCGTCTCCTTACCAGCTGGCCTTGGTCATGCCCGGAACTTCGCCGCGGAACGCAATATCACGCAGCTTGTTACGGCACAGACCGAATTTGCGGAACACACCGCGCGGACGACCGGTCAGCGCGCAACGATTGCGCTGACGCGACGGCGACGCGTTGCGCGGCAGAGCCTGGAACTTCTGACGCGCTTCTGCGCGCTCTTCGTCCGTCAGCTTGCTGTCATTGATCTTCGCGACGAGTTCGGCGCGCTTTGCCGCGAACTTTGCGACCGTTTTGGCACGCTTTTCTTCACGGTTGATCAGAGCGAGTTTCGCCATAACACCCTCAATTCTTGAACGGGAACTTGAACGCCGCGAGCAGTGCGCGCGCTTCGTCGTCCGTCTTGGCAGTCGTGGTGATGCTGATGTTGAGACCGCGCAGCGCGTCGATCTTGTCGTACTCAATCTCGGGGAAAATGATCTGCTCTTTCACACCGAGGTTGTAGTTGCCACGACCATCAAAGCCCTTGGCGACGATCCCGCGGAAGTCGCGAATACGCGGCATCGCGATCGTCACCAGGCGATCCAGAAACTCGAACATGCGCGGACCACGCAGGGTCACCATGCAACCGATCGGATAGCCGTCACGAATCTTGAAGCCGGCGATCGACTTCTTCGACTTCGTGGTGACCGGCTTCTGACCAGCGATCTTCTGCAAATCGCCAACAGCGTTGTCGAGCACCTTCTTGTCGCCCACCGCCTCACCAACACCCATGTTCAGGGTGATCTTGGTGATACGGGGAACTTCCATCACCGACTTGTAGCCGAACTTGTTCGTCAGCTCACCAACAACGGTCGATTTGTAAAACTCTTGCAGGCGTGCCATCACCACTCCTTAACGATCGACCAGCTCGCCGTTCGACTTGAAGAAACGAACCTTGCGGCCGTCCTCAAGGACGCGGAAGCCAACGCGATCACCCTTCTGGGTCGCAGGATTGAAGAGCGCGATGTTGGAGATGTCGATCGGCATTTCCTTTTCGACAATCCCACCCACCTGGCCACGCACCGGATTCGGACGAACGTGCTTTTTCACACGATTCACGCCCTCGACCACAACATGCTGATCGTCCACGCGGACCAGCACGGAACCGCGCTTGCCCTTGTCTTTTCCGACGAGGATTACGACCTCGTCACCCTTGCGGATCTTGTCCATATTCGGCCCTTACAGCACTTCCGGCGCGAGCGAGACGATCTTCATGAAACGCTCGGTACGCAACTCGCGCGTAACCGGCCCGAAGATGCGCGTACCGATCGGCTCGAGCTTGTTGTTGAGCAGCACCGCGGCGTTCGTATCGAACTTGATCAGCGAGCCGTCCGGACGACGAACGCCCTTGGCGGTACGAACCACCACAGCGCTATAGACGTCACCCTTCTTCACGCGACCGCGCGGCGCGGCATCCTTGATGCTCACTTTGATGATGTCACCGACACCAGCGTAGCGGCGCTTGGAGCCGCCGAGCACCTTGATGCACATAACCGAACGCGCGCCGGTGTTATCGGCCACGTCCAGAATGGTCTGCATTTGGATCATTGCTTAACTCCAACTTAATCCACCGCGGAGGCGGCAGTCAGTCTTGGAACCCGTTCGGGTGGAAACAGGTTGGCGTCCGGATGAAACCACCCGAACGCCAATCGGTGAAGCGCGAGATTCTAGCAGAGCCCCGGCGGGTTCCGCAAGTATTAAATTACGCGAGCCTTTTCGAGCACTCGCGTCACGCGCCACGCCTTCGTCTTGGAGACCGGCGCACACTCCTCGATCTCAACCAAGTCACCTTCTGCGGCAACACCAGTATCAACGTCGGCGTGGTACTTCTTCGAACGAATGATCACCTTGTCGTAGAGCGGGTGCTTCACACGACGCTCGATCAGCACGGTAACCGTACGCTCCATCTTGTCGCTGACAACACGGCCGCTCAAAGTCCGCTTGATGGCATCAGTCATTTTGCGGCTCCCTTCTCGCGAAGAATCGTACGAACGCGAGCGATATCGCGACGCACGTTACCCAGTTGGGCGTGGTTGTTCAGCTGCTGGGTTGCCAGTTGCATGCGCAGGGAGAACTGCGCCTTCAACAGATCAAGCAACTCCTTGTTCAGCTCAGAGGGCTCTTTAGCCCTGAGTTCGCTGGCTTTCATCTTTATTGCCCCACCTGGCGAGCAACGAAAACCGTCTCGATCGGAAGCTTGGCCGCAGCGAGGCGGAAGGCTTCACGGGCGAGCGTCTCATCAACGCCATCCATTTCATACAGCACTTTACCCGGCTGGATCTCAGCGACCCAGTACTCCGGATTACCCTTGCCGTTACCCATACGGACTTCAGCCGGTTTCTGCGAAATGGGCTTGTCCGGGAAAATACGGATCCAGATACGGCCGCCACGCTTGATGTGACGCGTCATTGCACGACGCGCCGACTCAATCTGGCGAGCAGTCAAACGGCCACGTCCGATCGCCTTCAGGCCGTACTCGCCGAAGCTGACCTTGGTGCCGCGGGTCGCAACGCCGGTGTTGCGGCCCTTCTGCTCCTTACGATACTTCCTTCTCGCCGGCTGCAGCATTGTTCGCTCCTGCTTTGTTTACGCGCTTGGCACCGGCCTTGTCAGCCGCCCCATCGCCGTTTGCACGGCGGGCCGGACGACGAGCGCCCGGCTTCGCATCACCTTCTTTGGCACCGCGGCGAGGACGGCGGTTTTCACCTTCCGGAGCCTCGACGACCGCAGGCTGTTCGCCGCGGCCGAGGGTGTCACCCTTGTAGACCCACACCTTGATGCCAATGATCCCGTAGGTCGTCTTGGCTTCCGAGGTGCCGTAGTCGATATCGGCGCGCAGCGTATGCAGCGGCACACGACCTTCGCGATACCACTCGGTACGTGCAATTTCGGCACCGTTCAGACGGCCCGAGCTCATGATCTTGATGCCCTGGGCACCCAGACGCATGGCGTTCTGCATCGCACGTTTCATCGCGCGGCGGAACATGATCCGCTTTTCAAGCTGCTGCGCGATCGAGTCGGCGATCAGCTTGGCGTCGACTTCCGGCTTGCGGATCTCTTCGATGCTGACGTGTACCGGCACCTTCAGGATCTTCTGCAGATCAGCCTTCAGTTGCTCGATATCCTCACCCTTCTTGCCGATCACAACGCCCGGACGGGCGCTGTAAACCGTGATACGGGCGGTTTTCGCCGGACGCTCGATCAGCACACGGCCAACCGAAGCGTGACCCAGCTTCTTCTTCAGATGCTCGCGAACCTGCAGGTCCTCGAGAAGCATCCCCGAGAAGTTCTGGCTGTTTGCGAACCAGCGCGAAGTCCAGTTACGTGTCACCGAGAGGCGGAAGCCAGTCGGATGAATCTTCTGTCCCATGTGTGCTCCTTACTCGCCGACAGTCACGTAGATGTGGCAAGTCGGCTTGAGGATGCGGTTACCGCGTCCCTTTGCACGCGCCGTGAAGCGCTTGAGCGACGTACCCTGTTCGACGTAGATGCTCGTCACCTTGAGAGTGTCGATATCAGCGCCGTCGTTATGCTCCGCATTCGCGATCGCCGACTCGAGCACCTTCTTGACGATCTTGGCACCCTTCTTCGGGCAGAACGTCAGAGTATTCAGGGCTTGGTCGACTTTCTTGCCGCGCACCAGGTCAGCCACCAGCCGACCCTTTTGGGCGGAGAGACGGACGCCGCGCAGAATTGCTTTGGTTTCCATCGTCGCTCCTTACTTCTTCGCCTTCTTGCTGGCGGCGTGACCCTTGAACGTACGGGTCAGCGCAAATTCGCCGAGCTTGTGACCGACCATGTTCTCGGTGACATACACCGGAATATGCTGACGACCGTTGTGCACCGCGATCGTGAAGCCGACAAATTCGGGCAGCACGGTCGAACGACGCGACCAAGTCTTGATCGGACGCTTGTCATTGGAACCCCGAACGGCATCGACCTTCTTGAGAAGGTGCGCATCGACGAAGGGGCCTTTCTTGATAGAACGAGCCATTTCTTACCTCTTAGCGCTTGTGCCGACGCTGGACAATCATGGTGTCCGTGCGCTTGTTCGAGCGAGTACGGTAACCCTTGGCCGGGGTACCCCACGGGCTGACCGGCACGCGACCCTCACCGGTCTTACCTTCACCACCACCATGCGGGTGATCGATCGGGTTCATCGCGGTACCACGCACCGTCGGACGGATGCCACGCCAACGCTGAGCACCAGCCTTACCGATCTTGCGGAGGCTGTTCTCTTCGTTGCCGACTTCTCCGATCGTCGCGCGACACTCGATATGCACACGGCGGATTTCACCGGAACGCAAACGCAGCTGAGCGTAGCTACCTTCGCGAGCAAGCAGCTGAACCGAAGTACCAGCGGCGCGAGCCAGCTGGGCACCTTTGCCGGGGAGCATCTCGATGCAGTGGATCGTCGTACCAACCGGAATATTCCGGATCGGCAGAGCGTTACCCGACTTGATCGGCGCCTCGGACCCGGAAACGATCACTTGACCGACTTCCAGACCACGCGGAGCGATGATGTAGCGGCGCTCGCCGTCGGCATAGCACAGCAGCGCGATGTGGGCGGTACGGTTCGGGTCGTATTCGATGCGTTCGACCTTTGCCGGGATACCATCCTTGTTGCGCTTGAAATCGACAACGCGGTAGTGCTGCTTGTGACCACCACCCTGGTGGCGCACCGTGACACGACCATGCGCATTGCGGCCAGCGTTCTTCGTCTGCTTTTCGACCAGGCCGGCGAACGGCTTGCCCTTGTGCAGATTCGGGTTGACCACTTTGACGACGCCGCGGCGACCCGCGGATGTCGGCTTGACCTTGACCAGCATTTAAGCGGCCCCCCCTTCAACGAAGTTGATCTCCTGACCGGCCTTCAGACACACAAAGGCTTTTTTCCAGCCCTTGCGGCGACCCGTCGTGCGACCAAAACGCTTGACCTTGCCCTTGACGTTCGCAACCTGCACCGAATCCACTTCAACCTTGAAGAGGAGCTCGACCGCAGCCTTGATCTCGGGCTTGGTGGCGTCAGATGCCACCTTGAAAATCACCTGCTCGTTCTTCTCCGCGACATAAGTCGCCTTTTCGGAGATCTGCGGCGCGAGCAGAACCTGGTACAGACGTTCTTGAGAGAAGCTCATTGCCACATCTCCTCCATCTTGGCGACCGCTGCCTTGGTGACGATCACCTTCGGGAAGCGGATCAGCGAAACCGGATCGGTTTCCTGCACGCCGAGCACCAGCACATCGTGCAGGTTGCGCGAGGACAGCAGGAGGTTCTCGTCCAGGTTGTCGGTGATCACCAGCGCGGAATCCAGACCCATGCCCTTGAGCTTCTGAACCAGAAGCTTGGTCTTCGGGGCTTCGATACCGAAACCGTCAATCACCACCAAACGATCTTCGCGAGCCAACTGCGAGAGAATCGACGCCATGCCGGCGCGATACATCTTGCGATTCAGCTTCTGCGTGAAGTTCTCGTCCGGGCTATTCGGGAATGTACGACCACCCCCACGCCACAGCGGGCTGGACGTCGAACCGGAACGCGCGCGACCGGTACCTTTTTGACGCCACGGCTTTTTCGTCGTGTGCTTGACCTCAGCGCGGGTCAACTGCGCACGGTTGCCAGAACGGGCATTTGCCTGGTAGGCCACCACGACCTGGTGCACCAGCGCCTCGTTGTATTCGCGGCCGAACAAAGCATCGGATGCCTGAACGGTCGACGAAGCCTGGCCCTGCTCATTAATCAGCTTCAGTTCCATCTCGCCCCCGCTCACTTGGCCTTGACAGCCGGACGCACGACCACGTCACCACCGTCGTGACCGGGCACAGCGCCCTTCACGAGCAGCAGGCCGCGCTCAGCATCCACACGCACCACTTCGAGACTCTGGACCGTCGCACGGACAGCACCCAGATGACCCGACATGCGCTTACCCGGGAAAACACGACCCGGATCCTGCGCCATACCAATGGAACCCGGCACGTTGTGGCTACGCGAGTTACCGTGGGTTGCGCGCTGCGAACCGAAATTGTGACGCTTGATGGTGCCAGCGAAGCCCTTACCGATGGACACGCCCGTCACATCGACCTTCTGGCCGACGGTGAAGATTTCGACGCTGATGACATCGCCAGCCTTGTACGAGGCGAGCTGTTCGTCAGCAAGTCGGAATTCCTTCAGGACGTGACCGGCTTCGACACCGGCTTTGGCGAGATGACCGGCAGCCGCTTTGTTAACGCGACTTGCACGGCGCTTGCCGAAAGTCACCTGAATCGCGGCATAGCCGTCGACATCAGGCGTCTTGATCTGGGTCACTCGGTTGTTCGACACGTCAAGCACCGTCACCGGGATGGAAACACCATCCTCAGCGAAGACGCGAGTCATGCCGACCTTGCGACCAACAAGGCCTAGACTCATGTTGTTCTCCTGAAAATCCGGTTGCGATTGACCGGACCGCTAAAAAGTCGAATCGCGCCCAAACAGATGGACGCGAATCCGAAATTATAACCGCCTGCCTAAAAAATACGCAAGCGGTTCAACTTACTGCAGCTTGATCTCGACGTCGACACCTGCCGGCAGGTCGAGCTTCATCAGCGCATCGACCGTCTTGTCCGTCGGGTCGATGATGTCCATCAGGCGCTGATGGGTGCGGATTTCGAACTGATCGCGCGAGGTCTTGTTAACGTGCGGCGAACGCAGCAGGTTGTAACGCTCGATGCGGGTCGGCAGCGGAACCGGGCCACGCACGACTGCGCCGGTGCGCTTCGCGGTTTCAACGATTTCCTGGGCGGACTGATCGATCAGACGATAGTCGAATGCCTTCAGGCGGATGCGGATCTTTTGGCTTTGCATGATGTATTCCTAAAGAGCGGTAAAGAACGCAAAGAACAAAGGGCGCCCGTTCGGGCGCCCCTGCACAACAATTACTCGATGATCTTGGCGACGACGCCCGCACCAACGGTACGGCCACCTTCGCGGATTGCGAAGCGCAGACCTTCTTCCATGGCGATCGGGGCGATCAGCTTGACGGTGATCG
>NZ_JAYRDJ010000045.1:0-33298 GCF_041909475.1 Niveibacterium sp.
TCGTGCTGAGCGCATGTGCGCCGTTGACCGTGCCGCCAAAACTGATCGCACCGCTCCCGGTGGTGACCGACGTGTCAGCAAGGAGCGCCGTCGCGCCGCTCACATTGAAGGCGCCGCCCGAGGTGGTATAGGCGCCAGCGAGGTTGGCGTTGCCGTCGATGGCGATGTCGCCCACTGTGATGGCGCCGACCAACTGTGTTGTGCCACCGTTGCTGATGAGACTGGCGAGCGGTGCGGTGCTACCTATCAACGCATGGAACGTCTTGTTGAAGTTGCCGTTGAGGGTCAGTGTGTAGCCGCCATCGACCGCGCCTGAAAACGTCAGGGCGCCGGTTGCGTTCAGGGTTACTGCGCCGAGCAAGCTGAGGCAAGGCACGCCACCGCTGGCCGGGAAGGTGCCATCAATGAGGTCGCATCCACCTAAGCCGCCATTTCGTAGCGCAAAGCCGTGGCCATTGCGATCCAGCGAGTCGAGCAATAGCACCGAAGCGTTATTGCTCTTGAGGAAGGTCGGTTGCTCTAGATACACCGGGTCGGCATAGGTCTGGCTACCCGTTGTACTGACGGTCGCGATATCGGGATAGTTAATTTCCCTCACCGCCAACTGAATTGCGCCGCCGCCATCGATTGTCAGACTGGACAAGGGCGTTGCCGCCCCAACCGCGCCGCTAAAGCGTGTGATCCCATTGTTGGTGAGCGTGAATGAGCGCGCGCCATCAACGGTCCCCCCAAAGTTGATCGTGCCGCTCCCGGTGCTGACCGACGTGTCAGCAAGAAGCGCCGTCGCGCCGCTCACATTGAAGGCGCCGCCCGAGGTGGCGTAGGCGCCAGCGAGGTTGGCGTTGCCGTCGATGGCGATGTCGCCCACTGTGATGGCGCCGACCAACTGTGTTGTGCCACCGTTGCTGATGAGACTGGCGAGCGGTGCGGTGCTACCTATCAACGCATCGAACGTCTTGTTGAAGTTGCCGTTGAGGGTCAGTGTGTAGCCGCCATCGACCGCGTCCGAAAACGTCAGGGCGCCGGTTGCGTTCAGGGTTACTGCACCGAGCAAGCTGAGGCAAGGCACGCCACCGCTGGCTGGGAAGGTGCCATCAATGAGGTCGCATCCACCTAAGCCGCCATTTCGTAGCGCGAAACCGTGGCCATTGCGATCCAGCGAGTCGAGCAATAGCACCGAAGCGTTATTGCTCTTGAGGAAGGTCGGTTGCTCTAGATACACTGGGTCAGCATAGGTCTGGCTACCCGTTGTACTGACGGTTGCGATATCGGGATAGTTAATTTCCCTCACCGCCAACTGAATTGCGCCGCCACCATCGATTGTCAGACTGGACAAGGGCGTTGCCGATCCAACCGCGCCGCTAAGGCGTGTGATCCCATTGTTGGTGAGCGTGAGTGAGCGCGCGCCATCAACGGTCCCCCCAAAGTTGATCGTGCCTACGCCCGTGTTTACCGTTGCGTCGCCCGTGAGGTGTGTGGCACCGGCCACGCTAAAATCGCCACCGGCCGTCGAATAGGATCCGCGCAAGGTTGCAGACCCGGCAAGTGAGACATCCCCGTTGGTGTGAATCCCACGAGCGTCGATGGGACCAGTCACGGTAAGGCGGTCGAGCGGGGCGCCGAGCCCAACGGTTGCTCCGAAGGTCGTGCCCGTTGTTGAGTTCGTCGCAAGCGTTTCCGCACCGCTCACGGGACCATCGAAAACGATAGCGCCATTGTTCGCAACTATCGTTGTGGCGCCCCCCAGAGTTGTCGGTCCAAAGACGCTGAACGCACTGTGCAACGTAGTGATATCACCCTTGAGCGTGGTCTTTCCCGTCAACGTGGAGCCACCTCCGCTTGCCAGTCCGTTGATACTGATCGTATCTGCAGTGAGGTTTGTGCTCCCACTTGTTGAAATCGCGGAAGCCGCGCTAAAAGCGCCCGCAATAGAGGTGAGGCTGGCAAGCGCGGCGTGGTTCCCAACGGCGCCAACGAACGAGGTACTGGCTGAATTGCTAGTGCTGAGGGAGTGGGCGCCATCGACCGATGCTGCGAAGTTGATCGAACCTCCGCCCGCGCTGACAGTGGTGTCGTCGGCCAGGGTGACCGCGCCGCCGACCGTGAATGCACCGCCGCCGGTCGCGTAGTCTCCATTCAAGCTCGCAATGCTGCCGAAATGCTGTGCGCCGTTGGTTCGGATGCTTCGCGCGTTAACGGCACCTGAGACCGTAAGTCCAGTGAGGGGGGTTGTGCTGCCCACCGGCGCCGAAAAAGTGGTCGTGCCCGCACTGTTGATCGTTAACGACTTAGCACCGTCAACAGCGCCTAGGCTTGCGTCGCCATGGGCCGTGATGGTGACATTCGATTGCAGGTTTACGGCGCTGGCCGCGACCAACCTGCCGTTCCTCAGGTCAACTATTGAGTTATTTAGCTGAATAGTACGATGGTCGCCCGCCTGCAGCGTTAGGTTCAGCGACGTTGCGGCTGCAGACCCGGAAATCTTGCCGTTTAGTATGACGTCGCCCTCTGCTTCAAGCGTCAGACTATTATCCCCGGCATATTTATAGTCGAGATCGGCTGTAAGCTTGATGTCGCCATGCCCGCCGGCGGATGTGCCAACAGTCGTAACAGTGATGCTTGCGCCGCTCTTCAACGCGTCCTGAATTAGCTCGACGCCCAATTTGGCTCCGGAGGCCAACGGCGTAAACGGGGATGCATCTGAAGCGTCTGTCGCGACGTTGCCCGAGACAATCTCGATGTTCAGTGGGTCGATCAACCAAGTACCGCCAAAACCGACGACTGGGGCACGAGGTATATCTAGCGCACCTGCAGATGAAGTCTCTATAAAGCCACCGCGCTTCCCTAGCGTGCTCAGCGAACCACCGACGTAGGTACTTCGATTTGACCAGATGACGACCGAACCGCCGTCGCCTGCGGTGCCGCCATCGGCGCTCAGTGAGGCCTGCGCGGCGATATGAACCTGCTCGGCATTTTCGATTGTGGTGTCGGCGCCACGGATTCCGCCTCCGATGCGAATCGCACCGCCGGTGTCGCCGGAAGCTGAGACTGTGGCCGTTGTATCGATCAGCACTTTCTCGCCCGTCACGCTGATGTCGCCGCCTCGACCTTGCGATGAGACTGCATCAAGTGCGCCTGCAACTCGGGTTATGCCGGCTGGACCGCCATCAAGAACGATGCGACCGCCTTTCTCGCCAATACCGCGCGCCCGGATCACGCCGTCCATGTTCAAGACCGTGTCGGCCATCGCACCGCGGGCTTTTGCCTGAAGGCTTACGGATCCGCCGTCGGCCTGGATCCGTCCGAGTTGCTCGATACGCGGGGCCAAAGTGCCGCGGTCGACGCGAAATGCCATCAGGCCGTCGCCCTCGACATCGACAAGCACTGTATCGCCTGAAACCAATCCAATGCTTGCGTTGTCGGCGCGCAACGACCCTTGATTGGCAATCTGTGGCGCGATCAGCGCGATGCCGCCGGCCCCCGCGTTGATTGCACCTTCGTTGCTGATTGCACCGGCGGCCCCCTCATTCGTAAATCGCAGTCGGTTCGCAAGAAAGTCGTGTGAGGACAAGGACAGCGTCGATGCAACCAGCCCACCAACGTCGACGCGAGCATTCCTGCCGAAAACGATACCGTTCGGGTTGATGAGGAACACGCGGCCATTGGCTTTCAGTTCACCGAGCAACTGGCTCGGGTCCATCCCCAACACCCGGTTCAGCACAACGGCACTGGAGGAGGGCTGAGCAAATTCCACTGACTCCCCAGCGCCAATGCCGAAACTGCGCCAGTTGATGACCGCTTTGTCACTCGTTTGACGTACGCTCAGTGCATTCGGGGCGGTACTTTTGACGGCCGCCTGGCCGCTTTCGACAACGGGATCCGTGGGCAAGGCATAGGCGAAGTCGCAGCTGAGCAGAGCCAATGCGATGGCATTGGCGATAACCGTTCGGCGAGGCAGCCTCAGTGGGCGGCGAGCGGCGGAAGAGTTGGCCATCGTGCTTGGATCCTGGTCGGGTGGCGAACGGCGTCAGAAGGCCTGTGTTGCAACAACATAGACGCGAGGCAGGCGGTCGGCTGAGTCACTGGTGCCAGGCCCGGTTGCCCGCCATGCAATCGAAGCGCGAACGGTGCTGCGTTGTGGGCGCTCCCAGGTTAGGCCGATTCCACCGCCAGCAAGGTAGGTCGTGTTGTCGAAGCCGCGCGGCTGCCTCGAAACATCATGTCTTAACTTAGCGTAGCCCCAGTCACCAAAGGCTGACAGCGAAAGTTCGCGCGCAATGTAGAACCATTGCGCAGGTGGTAGAAAGCGGAACTCGAGCGTGCCAACATGGGCGCTGTCGCCAGCACCTTCGCCCGGCGCGTAGGCGCGAACACCGGATTCGCCGCCAAGGCTGAAACGCTCGGTTGAATCAAGATTCGCGAAAGCCACTTGACCGTTGTAGCGGGCAAACAGCAACACGCGATTGGGAATGATCGCCTGTAACCTGGACGCTGACAGACCGAGTTTCGTGAAACTTCGGTGGTTGTCGAGCCCCTCGGCGGGGTTCTCCGGCATGACCTTCCCGCTCGCCACCAGAGCGCTGAAGGACATGATGCCGCCGCCGAGCAGTAAATCGCGCGCGTCGCCAGTCAGACCGGTCCAGACCATCCGCGTCTGCTTTCTGCTGTCGATATCCAGCGCTGTCTGGCTATCCACGAAGTCCTTGCGGTCCCACCCAAGTTGCGCAAAGACGTTCAGATTGCGCCCGCGGACGACCGGATAAAGTGCAAACAGCGAGTAAGCGTCAGTCGTGCCGGTGAGCCCAAGCGGGAAGTCATCTTCATTCAGGCGATAGCGCATGTGTGACAGCGACACGCCGAACTTGAAGCCATACCGGGAGATCGGCACCGTGTAGTTCAACAGCCCGAAACCCAAGCCGCCGGTTTGCGACGCCATGCCGTTCAATGACAGCCCATCGCCGAGCCCGAGCGGACTCATCACCGAGGCGCCGACCCCGAGCCGGTATTCGCCTGAGTATCGAGATCCCAGGTTATCTCCCGTCACCTGGGCCGTGTAGCGGGAATCCGGCTCAGGAATCACAACCAGTGTTGCCGTGCCGGGCACCCGGCCGGCCTTGACCTCGAAGCGGGCGCTGCCACCCAGCAAATCATTGAGAACAAAGACCAGCCGCTCGACATCGCGTACCTTGATGATCGACCCTGGTGGGATCGCGCTGAGGTGCGATTCGATGACGCTCTGACGGATCAGGCTCTTCGGATTCCAGTCGAGCGTGATCTGGTCAAGTCGCCCCTCCATGACGGCAATCTCGATGACGCCGTCTTTTGGGCTTTGCTCTGGCAGATAGGCATAGCCCAAGTAGTAGCCGAGTTCGCTCTGAAGGTATTCGGTCGCAGCAGCCGCTGCGTTGGAGATGTCCTCGTAGCTGCGAGCCGCGCCCGCAAATTTCTGCAGCACTCGCTCCAGTTCGGCCGGGTCTGCCTCGCTCAATCCGGTGACGCGGTAGCCGCGGACGTCCATTCTCAAATCGTCGGCGGGTTTGCCGAGCTCACGCGCCGGCGTGCTCGGTACCGCGGGTGGCTTGACCTCATCGTCCCGCTGCGGTGTCGCCTGCTCTACATCGCGCTTGAGTTCTTCAATTCGGGGGACGACTGGCCGTGTGGGTGCGACCTGCGCATGCGCGGCACCCGCAACGGCAAGTGTCAGTGCCATCAGCAGCGCGCGTACCCTGTCACGCGTCGGTGTCGAGAGGGTCCGTCGGCTAGGGGCGGGGCTCGTTTCAGGCTGGTGACGCAATCGTGAACCTCGTTCACTTGCTGCTGCGCGATTGCAGCATGGCAGCGCATGTGCGCTCGGACTCCGCGGAACCGGGCTCATTCGTAGCCGCCGATGAAGCTGCTCCGACAGGTAGTTGCGTCTTGCTCCGCATCAAGGCGGCCGCGAGATTACACGCACCGTCCGAGGTCGAAGTATGCCGTCGGCAAACGCGGCTGTGTGTGCAGCCTTACGCATCCTGAAAGAATATTGGCCGCCGACCTCAGCGATTGCAGGCGACTGGCACCTACAATCGAACTCGTCGTCACAGGGGATCCCGAAATGCGTCGTTTGCCCACATCGTTCCCGATCTCTCGCCGTCAGTTTCTGTCCTTGCCCTTGTTGGCGGCGAGTACGCGGCTGGGAGCCAGTCAGGGCCAGAAACGGCTTGCGCTGGTGGTGGGCAATCATCTATATCCGGACCCCTTCGACCTGCCACCGATACCCAAGAACATCCGCGATGTCGGCGCAGCACTCGAACTGCGCGGATTCCGGGTTACAACCGCCGCTGATCTTGTGACCCCGGCATTCCTGGCAGCGATCAGGGAGTTCGCGACCCAGGTGCGCACTGCCGGCCCCGATGCAGTAGCCCTGTTCTTTTTTTCCGGGCACGGACTGCAGGTTGAGTCCGAAAACCTTCTGCTTTCAGCGGGGCTCAATCCGGCAAGTGCCTCACGCGATTTGCTCGGTCAGGCGATCCGCTTGCGCCGCGACGTTCTCGATAGCCTGCCGCAGCGGCCGGAAGGTCTGACGATGGCCGTGATCGATGCATGCCGAACCTCGATCAGTTCGGTGAGCAGGGATACCGACGGTCTCAACCAGATCGAGCCGCCGCCGGGTGCACTGATCGCTTTCGCAACGGGCGCTGGGCGACCTGCGATCTCTCCGGTGGATCCGGCGCAGAACACCTTCTACACCGGCTCATTCGTCAAGATGCTCAAGCAAGCCCCGGATGAGGTCTCGTTCTCGGACTTCTTCCGCATGGTCAAGACGGATGTCACGCGCACGATGGAGAACCACCCGGTGCGCGCCATCCGGCAGATCGCGCAGATCCCGTATATCGCGGAGAACACCCGGCAGCGCACCCGTTTGGGGCTCGGAACCGAAGTGTTGCCGGTGGCGACGGACGAGCAGGGCGCTTGGGCCGAAGTGGAAGCCGCTAGCTGGCCGGCCGATGTGATCAGCCGTGCCGAAAATTATCTGCGTGCTTATCCGGACGGGCGTTTCGCCGCAAGTGCGACGGTCGCACGCGACGGTGCAAAGGAGGCAGCGGCAGCGCTCAACTCACGCGATGTCCGCCTTTATCGCAGCGCCTTTACTACTGACGTTGGCGATAACGACTATCGCAGTGATCTAGGCAAGGTAGTACGTGGCGACAAGGATGCGGCAGCCCGGATCGGGCGCATGTATCGCGACGGCACACACCGGCTCGCGGCCGATCTGAAGCGTTGGGAGGGGTGGTTGCAACTGGCGGTGGAGCTGGGCAACGGTATCGCGAGCTATGAACTCGCCTTGCACTATCGTGCGACGGACCAGCCCCACCTTGCATCGCGCTATGAAGGGCGGGCGAGGGCGCTTGGCTTTACGCCACCGCCTACGCTCGACAACACACGCAAGTAGTACTTACTGCTGACGCCCGATCTCCACGCGGCGGTTCTCGCCGCCCGCGGGGTCTTTCGGGTTGCGCAGTTTCTTGGAACCCATGCCCGCCGCTTCGAGTTGAGCCGGTTGCGCGCCTTTTGCGATCAAGTAGCTTCGCACCGCCTGCGCGCGGCGGAAAGAAAGCTTGTCGTTGAGCGCATCGGGGCCGGTGATATCGGTATGGCCCTCGATAACGATCTTGTAGCTCGTGTCAGTTTTGGTCTTGAGCACTTCCGCGAAGGCATCTAGCTGGTTCTTGAGCTGATCGCTCAACTCGGCTGAACCCCGTGCAAAGGATGCGCCGGGCAGCGAGAACCGCACTGCGGGCTTGAAACCCATGCACTTGAAGCCGCTGGCTTCGAGTTCCTTGCAGGTATCCTCAGGGAACAGGCCCTCCGCGACGGTCTTCGCGTCCGGCACCCGACTGCCGAGATCGACGACCTCTTCGGCATTGACGCCGGAAGCCTGGAACAGCAAGCACGCCAGCAAGGAGGGGGCAAGACGGCGGAGTTTCGATGACATTGGAAATTCCTGCAGTGTGAAGTGGGCTCGCTTGCACGTTAGCCGAGCAGGATTTTCTGTCAAGCTCGTGCTTCACGCTCAGCCGCACGGCCCGCCCCGACGAATCAAACGGATTGCGATGCCTCCTCGTAGTAGCGAACGAGTCGCTCCACTTCCGAGCGCGAGCCCATTACGACGGGAATTCGTTGATCCAGCGCTTGCGGTTGCACGTCGAGAATCGGGCTCGTTCCAGTTGAAGCCATACCACCCGCCTGCTCGACGATCATCGCCATCGGGCTCGCCTCGTAGAGCAGGCGAAGCCGCCCCGGCTTGGTCGGATCGCGCTTGTCCTTCGGATAGATGAAGACACCGCCACGCGTGATCAAGCGATGCATGTCGGCGACCATCGAGGCGACCCAGCGCATGTTGAAATCCTTGCCGCGCGGACCATCCTTCCCTGCGAGCAGTTCGTCGATGTAGCGCTTGATCGGCGCATCCCAGAGCCGGGCGTTCGAGTGGTTGATCGCGAATTCCTTGGTCTCGACCGGAATCTTCATGTCACGCTGGGTCAGGAACCACGTGCCGAACTCGCGATCGAGCGTGAAGCCGACGACCCCGGCACCGACGGTGAGCACCAACAAGGTTTGCGGCCCATACAGCGCATAGCCGGCGGCGTGCTGGCGCGTTCCCGGTTGCAGGAAGGCCTGGGTGTCAGGCGCCTGGCCCTCGGGGCAATGCAGAACCGAGAAGATGGTGCCAACCGAGACGTTGTATTCGAGGTTGTTCGTCGCATCGAGCGGATTGAACACCAGCAGGTACTCGCCCTTCGGGTAGCGATTCGGAATGACGTAGGGTTCGGTCATCGTATCGGACGCCATCGCCGCGAGGTGGCCACCCCACTCGTTCGACATCAACAGGATTTCGTTTGCGACCTGGTGAATTGGCTCCGCGTGTGGCGGGACCTCATCGTCTGAACCGTAACCGCTGCCCACCGTGCTTGCGATATTCGCCTTGCCGACGTTAACGCTGATTGCGCGAACGGCCCGAGCGACAACCTCGATCAACAGTCGCAGGTCGGCCGTAATGACGTTGCGGTCCCGCTGTTGTTCGAGCAGGTATTGCGTGAGCGTGATGCGTTCCATCGTATCCCCCATCCCTGTGCGTCTGAACGCGCCGTGCGCTTCCCCCGAACCGCATCGGCACCCATCGCACACAAGTATGTCGGTTCATCGCTCTGCGCAATAGTGGGGATGGCCCGGGGGTGTCTGGCCCGCACACTGGCCACAGATGCGCCGAAATTCCCTGATGCCGCGCAAAGGTGCACACGATCCTGCGCCTAGAATGAACTGAGGCCCGGCGACGCCGGGCATGAGTGCGGAGGAAAGCGATGCCGCTGTCGTCCAGCCTGGATCGGGTGCTTGCGAGGATATCCGCACGCTATCAGGACGATCCGTACCAATTGCTGCAGATGCTGCGTGCGGTGCAGGCCTCTTATTCGCACGTGCCGCAGGCCGCAATGCAGTTCTTCGCGCGGCACTTGGGCGTGCCACTCTCACAGGTGCAAGGCGTGGTGGAGTTCTACGCGTTTCTGCACGAAACTCCGCGCGGCCGCTACGACATCCGTTTCTCGGACAACATCACCGATCAGATGCTCGGCGCACGTACGCTGACGCAACGGCTCTGCGATCGACTGGGTGTCACTCCAGGCGCGCCACGCAAGGACGGTGTCGTTACGGTGGATCTGACATCCTGCACCGGCATGAGTGACCAGGGGCCGGCAGCGCTGGTGAATGGGCTCGCTGTGACGCGACTAGACGCCGCACGCATCGACGAAATGGCGGACCTTGTGGATGCGGGCATTGCGCTGGAGGCGTGGCCGCGAGACTGGTTTGCGGTGCGCGACAACATCCGCCATACCGGCCCGATGCTGGAACTGGGGATGGCGCCGGGTGCTGCGCTGAAGGCCGCGATTGCACGAGGCGCTGCCAGCACGCTGACGGAGCTGGCTCACTCGGGGCTGCGCGGGCGGGGAGGGGCGGGTTACCTGACCGCGCACAAGTGGCGTTTTTGCCTTGAAGCACCGGGCGTTCAGCGCTTCGTGGTGTGCAACGCAGACGAGGGCGAGCCCGGCACGTTCAAGGATCGTGTGCTGCTGACGCGATTCGCCGACGAGTTGTTCGAGGGCATGGCGCTTGCCGGTTTCGTGGTCGGCGCCCTTCAGGGCTTCCTGTACTTGCGCGGTGAGTACGAGTACATGTTGCCGCACCTCGAATCGGTACTCGAGCGGCGCCGCGAGGAGGGGCTGCTCGGAAGTAACGTCATCGGGGCCGGCTTCGATTTCGACATTGCGATTCACCTCGGTGCAGGTGCCTACATATGCGGTGAAGAGTCTGCCTTGATCGAATCGCTCGAAGGCAAACGCGGGCAGGCGCGCGTGCGCCCTCCGTTTCCTGCCGTGCGCGGCTATGCCGACAAACCCACCATCGTCAATAACGTGCAGACCTTCATTCAGGCGGCTCAGATTTCGGCGATAGGGGCGGCGTGGTTCGCTGCAATGGGGACCGAAAAGTCTCGCGGCACGGTATTGCTGTCGATTTCGGGCGACGTGCCGCGTCGCGGCATTTTCGAGTATCCGTTCGGCGTCACCATCAGCGAAGTACTGTCAGATTGCGGTGCGACCGCGGTACAGGCAATCCAGATCGGCGGCCCATCCGGCCATCTGATCAGCGCAAGCGAGTTTGGTCGCCGCATTGCCTTTGAAGACATGCCGACAACCGGATCGCTGATGGTGTTTGACTGGAGCCGCGATGTGATCGCGATCGTGCAGAACTTCGCGCGCTTCTTCCAGCATGAGTCGTGCGGCTTCTGCACACCTTGCCGAGTCGGCACAACGGTGATCCGGCAACTGGTGGACAAGGTGGCCGATGGGCACGCGAGTGCCGCGGATCTCGCCGAGATTGAAGGGGCTGGCCGTCTTACCCGCGCGCTTAGCCACTGCGGCCTGGGGCAAACAGCGCCGAACCCGGTTCTCGACGCGCTCACGCGCTTCCGCCCGGTCTTCGAAGCGCGCCTTTGCGGCGCGGCCGGCGACCCCGGCTTCGATCTGGATGCTGAGCTGAGCGAGGCGCGCCAGATGCGCGGTAAGGAGATGCAGCATGGCGGATAAGGGCTTCTTCCTGTTCGATGGTAAGTCGCTGCCGTACACGACGGGGCAGACCATCATCCAGGCTGCGACGGCAGCCGGGCATTACATCCCACACCTGTGCTATCGCGCGGAGTTCCCTCCGCATGGTTCGTGCAAGCTGTGCTCGGTGAAAGCGAACGGAAAGTTCACCTCGGCCTGCTTTGAACCCGTGATCGACGGGATGAAGGTCGAAAGCGAGACCGAGGAGATCCGGGCCTACCGAAAGCGGGTGGTGCAGATGCTGTTTGCGGAAGGCAACCACTACTGCCCGTTCTGCCAGCAAAGCGGCAACTGCAAGTTGCAGGCCGTTGCCTATCACTTGGGCATGGAAGACACGCACTACAGCCATCAGTATCCGCGGCGTGAGCTGGACGCCTCGCACCCCGACGTGATGATCGACCACGATCGCTGCATCCTCTGCGAGCTTTGTGTGCGGGCGAGCCGAGACGCTGATCGCAAGGAAGTGTTTGGCGTGTCGGGGCGGGGGATTCACGCCCGGCTCGTGGTTAACAGCCCGACCGGCCTGCTTGGTGATTCGCGTTTCGCGGCCACCGATACGGCTGCGCATGTATGCCCGGTCGGCGCGATCGTGCCCAAACGTGCGGCATTCGCAACGCCGATCGGACAGCGCCGCTACGATCTTCATGACATTGGCGAATCGGCTGATGCGGCCGTGCCGGGCAAACCGGCCGTATGAACGGCGCCCCGGCAGGTTGACGCCGGACAAGAGCGCGGGTGTCCATGAGGGGTATCAATTCGCATAGTGAAACCAACCGACGGGACACGACATGGCTTCCCCCCTCAGTCAGTCCGCAACGCTGCATGACATTGCTGCGCGTCACCTTCACGCGCGACACCGTCTTCTGCAAATGCTGCGTGAAGTGCAGGCGACTCGCTCCTATGTGCCGGAAGAGGCAATCCAGTTCTTCGCGCATGTGCTCAATCTGCCGGTTGCCCGTGTGCGCGGCTGTGTCGAGTTCTACAGTTTCCTGCACACCACGCCGCGCGGGCAGTTCGACGTCTATTTCAGCGACTCGGTTACCGATCGCATGGCAGGCAGCCAGATCGTGGCAAAACGCCTTGCCGACCGGCTTGGCGTAACGCTTGGCGAGCCGCGGGCGGACGGGCGTGTCACGGTATCGATGACCTCCTGCACCGGGCACTGCGAACAAGCGCCTGCGGGCCTGGCAAACGGGCGGGTTTTCACGCGGATGACCGAGGCGCGCATCGAAAAAATGGCCTCGCTGATCGAGCACCGGGTGCCGGTCAACGAGTGGCCTGCCGAGTGGTTCCACGTTGACGACGGTATTCGCGAGCGCGGTATCACGCTCGACACCTTCATCCCGCCCGGCGAGGCGATCCGCACGGCGCTTGCACGCGGTTTGCCCGCAACGCTTGACGAGGTCGAGCGCTCTGGTCTGCAAGGGCGCGGTGGCGCGGGATTCCCGGTAGGGCGCAAGTGGCGCGGCGCCTACGAGATGAAAGGCACCCACTACATCACCTGCAACGCCGATGAAGGTGAGCCGGGCACCTTCAAGGATCGTGTGCTGCTGGCCAAGTACGCCGATGAGCTGTTCGAAGGCATGACGATCGCGGGGCTGCTCGTCGGTGCCAAGAAGGGCTATGTCTATGTGCGCGGTGAATACGAATACATGATGGAAGGCTTGCAGACGGTGCTTGCCGAACGTCGCGCGGCTGGCCTGCTCGGCGACAACGTTTGTGAGAGCGGGCTGGACTTTGATCTGCGCATCCACCTCGGCGCTGGTGCCTATGTCTGTGGCGAGCAGTCTGCGCTGCTCGAATCGCTGGAAGGCAAGCGCGGCATCCCGCGCGTGCGGCCGCCGTCCGCGGTGAAGATCGGCCTCTTCGGCCAGTCGACGATCAACAACAACGTCGAATCGTTCGTGCAGGCCGCGCAAATCGCGTGGAAAGGGGCCGAGTGGTTTTCCAGTCATGGCGAGGCCAAATCGCGCGGCACCAAGTTGTTGTCGATTGCGGGCGACTGTCTGCGCCCGGGCATCTATGAATTGCCGCTTGGCACCACCGTGCACGAGATGCTCGCCCGCTGCGGCGGCGAGAATGCCAAAGCGGTGCAGGTTGGTGGGCCTGCGGGCACATGCATCGGGCGCGCCGAATTTGATCGTCGCGTGAGCTATGCGGACCTTGCTACCGGCGGCAGCGTCATGGTGTTCAACGATCTGCGCGACATGGTGGACGTGGCGCGGCAGTTCGCCCACTTCTTTGCTCATGAGTCCTGCGGCTTCTGCACCCCTTGCCGTGTCGGCACGCAGATGCTCAAGCACTACGCCGACAAGATTGCGGATGGCCAGGGCACGCAGCGAGATCTGGATCAGCTGCGTTCGATCGGTGACTTTGTCAAAGGCTATTCGCATTGCGGGCTGGGCGAGACAGCGCCGAATACCTTGCTCGACACCATGAAGCGCTTCCCCGAGGAATACAGCAGCCGCCTGCTGGCGGAGGCGGACTTTGTGCCCGACTTTGATCTGGACGCTTCTGTCACCGAATCGCGTGCGCTGACCGGGCGCCAAGATCAACTAGACCAGATTCACAGTGATTGAGAGCGACCGATGAGCGATCCGAACAACACATTCACGCTGGACGGCCAAGCCGTCGCGTTTGAAGCAGGCCAGACGATCATGAATGCCGCGTTGGCGGCTGGTCATTACATCCCGCACCTGTGCCACCACCGGGAATTCCAGCCGCACGGCAGTTGCAAGGTATGCACCGTGCGAGTGAATGGCTGGCTCAGCGCCAGTTGCACGACGCCGGCCAGCGCTGGCGCAAAGGTCGAGAGCGACGCGCCGGACATTCAGGACGCCCGTCGCCGCATCGTGCAGATGCTGTTCATCGAAGGTAATCACTTCTGTCCGTTCTGTGTGAAGAGTGGCAATTGCCAACTGCAGGCAGTGGCCTACCACCTTGGCATGGAGGACACCTCGCTCCCGCATCGATTCCCCAGCCGTGCGATGGATGCGTCTCACCCAGAGGTGGTGCTGGACCGGGATCGCTGCATCAATTGCTCGTTATGCGTGCGCGCAAGCCGCGATGCCGACGGAAAGGACTTGTTCGGCCTATCGGGGCGTGGTATCGACACTAGGCTGGTGGTCAATTCGCCGACGGGGCTGCTGAAGGACACCAACATCGAGGCGACCGACCGCGCGATTCAGGTGTGCCCGACCGGCGCCTTGCTGGTGAAGCGTCGTGGTTACGAACAGCCGATTGGCGAGCGGCGTTTCGACGCCCAAACCATCGAATGTGAATTCGAATCCAAATACTGAACCGGACACCGCAACGATGAATGCGCCGAACGAACAGCCCCCACGCCTGACCGTTGCGACCTGTTCGCTCGCCGGTTGCTTCGGGTGCCATATGTCCTTTCTGGATGTGGACGAGCGGATCGTGCAGCTCGCCCAACTCGTGACTTTCGACCGCACACCGCTCACGGATGTGAAGCACTGCGCCGATCATGTCGATGTCGGCTTGATCGAAGGCGGGCTGTGCAACGTCGAGAACGTTGAAGTGCTGCGCGAGTTTCGCGACCGCTGCAAGTACATCGTGGCGGTCGGCTCTTGCGCGATTACCGGCGGCGTGCCGGCGGTGCGCAACAAGTTCACGCTTGAAGCCTGCCTTCGCGAGGCTTACATCGACGCGCCCGGCATCGAAAATCCGCACATTCCGTTCGATGCCGAGATTCCCTTGCTGCTCAACAAGGTGCGGCCGATTCACGAGGTGGTTCGGATCGACTATGTACTACCCGGTTGTCCACCGCCCGCCGACGCATTCTGGGAGCTCCTGACCGCGCTGGTGGAGGGTCGCGAGCCGCAGCTTGCCTACGAAAACCGAAGATTCGACTGATCCGGAGCCCAACGTATGTACGAAAATCTGGAGACAGCAAGCGAGTCGATCGGCCTGCAGCGCCTCGCGATCGAACCGGTCAGCCGGGTAGAGGGCCACGGCAAGGTCACTCTGCTGCTGGATGCTGAACGCCGCGTGCGGCAGGCGAGGCTTCACGTGGTGGAGTTTCGCGGTTTCGAGAAGTTCATCCAGGGCCGCCCGTACTGGGAAGTGCCGACCCTGGTGCAGCGGCTGTGTGGCATCTGCCCGGTCAGTCATCTGCTGGCAGCATCCAAAGCCACTGACTTCTTTGTTGCCGGCAACGTGCCGATCTCGCCCACCGCAACCAAGCTGCGTCGGCTGCTGCATTTCGGCCAGGTGCTTCAATCGCACGCGCTGCACTTCTTCCACCTCGCATCACCCGATCTCTTGTTCGGTTACGACGATCCAGTGGCTCATCGCAACGTCGTGGGCGTGCTGCAGGACCATCCGGAAATCGGACTGATCGGGGTGAAGTTGCGCAAGTATGGCCAGGAGGTGATCCGCGTGCTCACCGGCAAGCGGGTACACGGCACCGGCTCGGTACCCGGTGGCTTCAACAAACCGCTGTCCGCCGAGGAGCGCGATTACCTGAAGCAAGACATGCTCACGGTGCTGGGCTGGGCCTCGCATGGGCTGTCGATCGCTAAGCAGCTGTTTGTAGGCGACGAGGCGGCGAATCAAGGCTTCGCTGCCGCGCGCTCGAACTTCCTCTCCTTGGTTGCGCCGGATGGCGGCATGGAGCTGTACCACGGTGGCATCCGCGTGAAGGACGCGGATGGTGGCGTCGTGCTGGACCATTTCGACTACCGTGGTTACAACGCGATCCTGCATGAAGAGGTGAAGTCGTGGAGCTACATGAAGTTCCCGTTCCTGACCGCGCTGGGTAAGGAGCAGGGCTGGTATCGCGTGGGGCCGTTGGCACGCGTCAACAACTGCGATCACATCCCCACGCCGCGAGCCGAGGCTGCCCGTGCGGACTTCATGGCGCATGGAGGCGGCAATCCAGTTCAGGCGACCTTGGCCTATCACTGGGCACGCATGATCGAATTGCTGCATTGCGCTGAGGCGATCGCCGAGTTGTTGGACGATCCGGCGATCACCGGTACCGATCTGTCTCGTTCGGGTACGCCGTTGCACGAAGGCGTGGGCGTGATCGAAGCACCGCGCGGCACGCTGTTCCACCACTATCGGATCGATTCGAACGATCTGATCACGATGGCGAACCTCATCGTGTCGACCACCAGCAACAACACCGCGATGAACGAATCGGTACGCGCCGTGGCGGCCGAATGTTTCGACGGGCGGGAGATTACCGAAGGCCTGCTGAACCGCATCGAAGTGGCGATCCGCGCCTACGATCCGTGCCTGTCCTGCGCGACGCACGCAGTTGGCAAGATGCCACTCAGCATCGAAGCCGTTGCGCCGGACGGTGAATTGATCAGCCGCCTCGTGAAGAGCGGCGACGGCAGCTTCAGCCGCGAGGCTGCAGCATGAGCGCGGCACCGGTGCTCGTGCTGGCTTTCGGCAACCCCGGGCGCGGTGACGATGCGCTCGGCCCGATGCTGGCGGATCGGCTTGAAGACTGGCTCGCCGCGCAGGGGCGCGACGATGTCGAGGTGATCGTCGACTTTCAGCTCAACATCGAGCACGCGCTCGATCTTGCTGATCGCCAGCGCGTGCTGTTCGTCGATGCGCGAGCCTCGGGCGAGAGTGGGGCGCGCCTTGATGCGGTATCCGCGCGCGCCGATGCGAGCTACTCAACGCATGCGGTTTCGCCGCAGGGTCTGCTTGCGGTGCATGAGCAGGTGATTGGCGAAACGCCGCCGCAAGCGGAATTGCTGTCGCTACGCGGGCATTCGTTCGAGTTGGGCGACCCGCTGACCGCCGCTGCGCGTCAAGCCTTGGAGGCTGGCTGGAACGGTCTGCTGGGCTGGCTGGATGCCGCCACTTGCCGGCACGAGGCGGCACACGTTTCAAGTGTCGGCCAGTAGTAACTAACGGGTCGTCGCGACGCAGTCCTGCGCCAGTTGCTGAGCAGCAACAAAGCCTTCAATCCGGTCGCCCATCGAGTCGAACAGTGCCTCGGACTTGATGTGGCGCGCCCGGATTACGAACGGTTCGTCGGCCTGAAGCTGAGCGACCAGCTTGGCGGAATCCTTTGCACCGAAACGCAGCGTGCCGTTTGGGCTCAGACGCACATCGGACAGGAAAGCTTGGCCTTTGATGTTGATGCCGACGCCATTGGTATTGGCGCTGAACGGCATCGAGGGGGTGCCGGGTTCCGCCGCAGAGACCAGCTCGGCAATCGCGCCATCCTTCGTGTACTCGACACGCAAGCGCGCAACCGCGATCGGGCGGTAGCGCGAGCCAAACCCGATCGACGGCGATTGAACGAAACAGGCAGGCTTGCCTTCGCTGTCATTGCGCTTTTCGAACACCCACGCCGAGCCCTGTTGCCCGCCGCGCACATGTTCCGTTTTCGCATCCGGCGCGCAGGGGATGTCCTGGAACACGGTTCGACCGTCCGCCATCTTGCACTTGTAGGTGGTGGCATAGGCAAGGGGTGACGTTGCGAGCAGAAGACAGGCGATTAGGGCGCGGTTTTTCATGACGTTTTGAGCCGGATAGAGTCGGTTGCCGTGTGGATTGTAAGGCCTCGCCGGGTTTCGCCCCGACCAAGTCTTCATTAAAGATTATCAATTGCCATACGACCGATTCGGCGCATCATGTCGCGCGCTGCGGCCCAGGCGGCCGACGAGAACACAGGAGGTTTGAAGCATGCGTATCGAACAGGATCTGAAGCTGGATTTCAAGGACGTTTTGATCCGACCCAAGCGCTCGACGCTGGCATCGCGGTCAGAGGTGGATATTTCGCGTGAGTACGCCTTCTTGCATTCGGGGCGAAAGTACCGTGGCGTGCCGATCATCGCGGCCAACATGGACGTCACCGGCACCTTTGAAATGGCGCAGGCGCTCGACAAGCAACGGCTCGCCACTGCACTGCACAAGCACTACGAGGAAGACGCCCTCGTCGCGCATTTCAGTGCGCTGCCGGACGAGGCGACGCGCTTTTACTCGATGGGTATCGGTGCTGCGGACATGGCGAAATTTCGCCGCGTCATGGAGCGAGCGGGGTCGGCGATCAAGCATGTGTGCATTGACGTCGCGAACGGCTACACCAAGGCATTCGTCGACTTCATTCACAGCCTGCGCGAGGCCTATCCGGCATTGACGATCATGGCTGGCAACGTGGTCACCGGCGAGATGACCGAAGAGCTCGTGCTGGGTGGCGCTGACATCGTCAAGGTCGGCATCGGCCCCGGTTCGGTCTGCACCACGCGCAAGATGACGGGCGTCGGCTATCCGCAGCTTTCGGCAATCATCGAATGCGCGGATGCCGCGCACGGACTCGGCGGGCTGATTTGTGCGGATGGCGGCTGCACGATCCCCGGCGACGTGGCCAAGGCCTTCGGCGGCGGAGCGGACTTCGTCATGCTTGGCGGTATGCTGGCCGGGCACGATGAGTGCGGCGGCCAGCTTGAAGAGGTCGACGGCGTGCGCAAGATGCGCTTCTATGGCATGAGCTCACGCACCGCGATGCAGAAGTACGCGGGCGGCGTGGCCGAATACCGTGCCTCGGAAGGCAAGGAAGTCTTGATCGACTACCGGGGGCCGGTGGAGAACACCTTGCAGGATCTGCTCGGCGGCGTGCGCTCGGCCTGTACGTACGTGGGCGCCCGCAAGCTCAAGGAGCTTTCCAAGCGCACCACCTTCATTCGCGTCAGCCAACAGATCAACGAGGTGTTCGGCAAGTCCTGATCGGTTTCAGATCGCCTCCGGCACCATGTCGATTGCGCCGCAGGGGCATTCTGCGGCGCACAGCCCGCAGCCCTTGCAGTAATCGAGGTTGATCTTGAAGCGTTTGCCCGGGCCGAGCTTAATCACCGCGTTGTCCGGGCACACGCCGTAGCAGTTGTCACACTCGAAGCAGTTGCCGCAGGAGAGGCAGCGGCGCGCTTCAAACAGCGCGGTGTCGGCGTTCAAGCCGCTGACGACCTCGTCGAAAGTCGATTCGCGCCGCACCCGCTCCAGCTCTGGCTGCACCGAGCGCGGCGCATCGGTGTAGTACCACGTGTTCAGGCGCTCAAACTGAGCGACGGGGTGCTTGTCGGCAACGGCCGGCACTTCGCCGCGCAACCAGGCATCGATGTGGCGTGCGGCTTTCTTGCCGTGCCCCAGTGCTACGGTCACCGTGCGCTCGGCGGGCACCATGTCGCCGCCGGCGAAGATGCCGGGGCACGCGGTCATCATGTTTGGCCCCACGCTGACCACGCCATCCTTGAGCTGCAAACCCGGCACATCGTCGAGCAGGGTGAGGTCGACGTCCTGGCCGAGTGCGAGCACCAGCGAATCCGCCTCGATCTGCTCGAACTCGCCTGTCGGCTGCGGGAAGCCGGTGTCGTCCAGGGTCATTTTCTCGATCGTGAATTGCTCGCGTGAGCCGGTGTCGGCGCCCATCTTGATCGTCGATAGCCAGCGGAACATCACCCCTTCGTCGAGCGCTTCCTGCACTTCGGAATCGTGTGCGGGCATCCGGTCACGGGTGCGCCGGTAGATGATCACAGCCTCTTCGGCGCCCAAGCGGCGCGCGGTTCGCGCCACGTCGATCGCGGTGTTGCCACCGCCGTACACCAGCACGCGGCGGCCGAGCAGGGGCTTCTCACCAAGCTCGACGCTGCGCAGCACGCTCAGCGCATCCATGATGCGGGCGGCTTCACCGGCAGGCACCCAAGCGCGCTTGGACACATGTGCGCCTACCGCAACGAAGGCCGCGTCAAAGCCACCTTCATCGTGCGCCTTCAACAGGTGATCGACCTTGGTGTTGAGTTTCAAGGTAACACCGAGCTCTTCGATGCGGCGGATCTCTGCGTCCAGCACCTCACGCGGCAGGCGATATTTCGGGATGCCGAAGCGCATCATGCCGCCGGCCATCGGGCCGGCTTCGCGGATCTCCACGTGGTGGCCCAGCCGCGCGAGGTGGTAGGCGGCGGCGAGGCCCGAAGGGCCGGCGCCGACCACCAGCACACGCTTCCCGCTGGCAGCAAGTGGCGCTTCGAACTGCCAACCCTTCGCGATGGCTTCATCGCCGAGGAAACGCTCCACGGCATGGATGCTGACGGCCGAATCCAGCCGCGCGCGATTGCAGGCGCTTTCGCAAGGGTGGTAGCACACGCGGCCGGTGACGGCAGGCATCGGGTTGTCCCGCACGAGGGCACGCCAGGCCGCCTCGTACTGGCCGCTCTCGGCGTGGTACAGCCAGGCCTGGATGTTCTCGCCGGTCGGGCAACCTTGGTTGCACGGCGGCAGGTGGTCGATGTAGCTCGGGCGCGCGGTACGCCAGCTGCCGGTGTGGTTGGCCAGCGAGGAACCGGGATCGAGCGTGATGGCAAAGGGTTTGTCCATGATCGGCTCCGCTCCTCAGGGCAGCAGCGCGTAACGCTTGATGTTGCGATCGGCGTGCGCCTGGATCTGCGCGATGCGCGCGGTATCCAGGTTCGGTTCGAACAGATGCACGAAGCGCTTCTGCAAACGCAGGAAGTCATCCACCGGCACCCGGCGCCTGATTGCGCGTGCGTCGCTCACTTCGCCGTTGCAGGCCTCGAAGATCGGGAACAGGCCGCTCTCGGTCGCCAGCCTTGCCAGCCGGATCGTGTCGTGCGACGCCGCCCCCCAGCCGAGCGGGCACGGCACCAGCACATGGATGTAGCGCGCACCGCGGATGTGGATGGCTTCTTCGACCTTCGCCTCCAGATCGCGAAGATCGGCCACGCTGGCTGTGGCGACGTAGGGAATCCGGTGCGCCATCGCGATCTCCGGCAGGAACTTGCCCTGTCCGAACTCGTTGCCCGGCGCCTCTCCCATTGCCGGCGTTGTGGCGGTGCGCGCTGCGGCCGGTGTGGCGGACGAGCGCTGCACACCGGTGTTCATGTAGGCCTCGTTGTCGTAGCAGATGTAGAGCACATCGTCGTTCCGCTCGAACATGCCGGAGAGGCAACCGAAGCCGATGTCGGTGGTGCCGCCGTCGCCGCCCTGCGCGACGACGCGCACATTGCGCCGCCCCTTCACACGCAAGGCCGCAGCCACCCCGGTAGCGACCGCCGGTGCATTGCCGAACAGCGAGTGCATCCACGGCACCTGCCAGGAGGTTTCGGGGTACGGCGTCGAGAACACTTCGAGGCAGCCCGTCGCGTTGACGACCACCATCTGCCGCTCGGTCGCGTGCATTGCGGCGTCCATCGCGTAGCGGGCGCCGAGCGCTTCGCCGCAGCCCTGGCAAGCGCGGTGGCCAGAAGTCAGCGAGTTCGTTCGAGCAACCGTTGCCTGCACGGTGCGCTGGGCTTCGTCGAGCAGGCGGTTGCCTACGGTGTAGGTGCCGGTCTGGTAGAAACGGACAGATTGAAAGCTCATGCTGCTCTCCTACTCGACGCGGATGCTGGCGCGGGCGATTTCCTGCACCATCCGGTTCGCTAGCGGGCCACTGCGGCGCACTTCGCGTTCGTGCGCAAGCACGCGGTCTACCGCCCCCTGATCGAGATCGAGGAAACTGAGGCTTGCGAGCTCGCCCGCCAGCGCTGTGCGGAACAGCCGTTCGAGCGATACCGTTGTGATCGGACGGCCGCCGAGGCCCGCCACGACGGTGTGCGTCGGGATGTGCAGCCCGGCCAGCGACTTGCGCAGCGAATCGGCCACGATGCCGCCTTGGCCGATCGCGAAACTGCGTTCGATCACGACAACACGCTTGGCGTTTGCAAGCGCCTCGCGCACCGCATCGAGCGGGAAGGGGCGGAAGGTCTTGATCGCCAGAACGCCAATCGAGGCACCCTCGCCACGCAGGCCATCGACAACGTCCTTGATCGTGCCAAGCACCGAACCGAGCGCGACGATCACTGTTTCAGCGCCCTCCGAGTGGTATTCGGAAATCAGCCCGCCAGCCTCGCGGCCGAAGCATTGGCTGAATTCAAGCGAGAGTTCCGGGATCAGCTCCAGCGCCTGCAACTGCCGCGCATGGGCAAGGTAGCGCACTTCGGTGAAGGCCTCGGGTCCCACCATCGCGCCAATCGAAACCGGGTCATCGGGGTCTAGGATCTGGCGCGGCTCGTAAGGTGGCAGGTAACTGTCGACCAGCGCCTGGCTCGGGATATCGACACGCTCGTAGGCGTGGGTGAGGATGAAGCCATCCATGCAAACCATCACCGGTAGCGACAGCGCCTCGGCGAGCTTGAAAGCCTGGATGTGCAGATCCAGCGCTTCCTGGTTGTTCTCGGCGAACAGTTGTAGCCAGCCGCTGTCGCGCAGCGCCATCGAATCAGAATGGTCGTTCCAGATGTTGATCGGCGCGCCGATCGCGCGGTTGGCGATCGTCATCACGATCGGCAAGCCGAGCCCGGACGCGTTGAATACCGCTTCGGCCATGAACAGCAAGCCCTGTGAAGCGGTCGCCGTATAGGCGCGAGCGCCGGCCGCTGACGCGCCAATCGCGACCGATAGCGCCGCGAACTCCGATTCCACGTTGATGTATTCGCAGGGCGAAATATCACCGGTGCGCACCATCTCCGATAGCGCTTCGACAATGTGCGTTTGCGGTGAAATCGGATAAGCGCAAATTACCTCGGGGCGGCACAGCGCCACCGCTTCGGCGACGGCCCGTGAACCTTCGATCTGTTTGAGCACGTGTAACTCCCTTGCGGCCCGGTCGGCCTGCTGGCCGTTCAGATTTCGGCGGGTTGCAGTGCCGCCAGCGATCGCGCGGAGGCGAAAGCATCGCTCGCAGCCGCGATGTTGGCTTCTGCGACGCGCGGACTGAATTTCTCGCGGATGGCTGTGTGGATGGATTCGAGCCGCACCAGGCCGGTAATGGCCGCAAAGCCCGCCAGCAGCGGCACATTGGGCACCGCGCGGCCGACATGCCGCAGCGCGATTTCGGTCGCTGGCATGGTGCACAGGTGCGCAGGCGGGAAGCGCTCGGCGACCGAGGCGAGGCCGAGTTCGTCGAAGCTGTTGCTGGAGTTGATCAGGATGTAGCCGCTACTGACCAAGCCGGCGAACACATCGATCTGATGCAGCAAGGTTGGATCCTGAATGATCAGCGCGTCCGGTTTCATGACCGGTTCGCGGGATCGAATCTCCTTCTTGTCGATGCGACAGAAGGCGACAACCGGTGCGCCGGTGCGCTCGGAGCCAAAACTCGGGAACGCTTGTGCCCACTCGCCATCGAGGAACGCGGCGATCGAGAGCATTTCGGCGGCGGAGACGACCCCCTGACCGCCGCGACCGTGGATACGTACCTGGAACATCGCGCCTCCCCCGAAGCTGATGCTACCTAACCAACCTGAGACCCCCACAGCGCCCTGCAACCGCGCCGATGTGCGGGATTGTGGGCGCCATGCCCGGCACGACCTTGACCTTGGGCAAAAACGGTGCGGCCCGCTCGAGGGCGGGCCGCGTTGTGTGAGTGACCGGGCGCTTACCGGTTGCTGGGGAAGCTGAACACCGTACCTTCCCGAACCCCGGCCGAGGGCCAGCGCTGCGTGATCGTCTTGCGGCGAGTGTAGAAACGCACTGCATCCGGGCCATAGGCCGACAGGTCGCCAAACAGCGAACGCTTCCAGCCACCGAAGCTGTGGTAGGCCACGGGCACCGGCAGCGGCACATTCACGCCGACCATGCCGACCTTGATGTTGTCGGTAAAGTAACGGGCGGCTTCGCCGTCGCGCGTGAAGATGCAGGTGCCGTTGCCATATTCATGGGCATCGATCAGGTCCATGCCTTCCTGCAGCGTCTTGACGCGCACCACCGACAGTACCGGCCCGAAGATCTCATCGCGATAGATCTTCATCTGCGGGGTGACATGGTCGAACAGGCAGCCACCGAGGAAGTAGCCGGACTCGTGCCCCGGCACCTTGATGCCGCGCCCGTCGACGACCAGTGTCGCGCCTTCCTCCACACCAAGATCAACGTAACCCTTCACCTTGTTGAAGTGTTCGCGCGTGACCAAGGGCCCCATGTCGTTCGCGTTGTCGGTGCCGGGGCCGACCTTCATGCGGGCCAGCGCGGCCGACAGTCGCGCCACCACCTCGTCAGCAACCGCGTCGCCTACCGCCACAACAACCGGAATCGCCATGCAGCGTTCGCCGCATGAGCCATACGCAGCGCCCATCAGGGCGCTGACCGCGTTGTCGAGATCGGCATCCGGCATCACGATTGCATGGTTCTTCGCGCCACCCAGCGCCTGAACCCGCTTGCCGTTGGCACAGCCGGTGGCGTAGATGTACTCGGCAATCGGCGTGGAGCCGACGAAGCTCACGGCCTGCACACGCGGATCGGCAAGCAGGGTATCGACGGCAAGCTTGTCACCGTTGACGACGTTGAGCACACCGGGCGGCAGGCCGGCTTCGAGCGCCAGCTGCGCGATCAGCAGCGTGGACGATGGATCGCGCTCTGAGGGCTTCAGCACGAAGGTGTTGCCGCACACCACGGCCATCGGCCACATCCACAGCGGCACCATGCACGGGAAGTTGAAGGGCGTGATGCCGGCTGCCACACCCAGCGGCTGAAACTCGCTCCATGAATCGATCGCGGGGCCGACATTCTTGCTGTGCTCGCCCTTCAGCAGCTCTGGGGCGCAGCAGGCGTATTCCACGTTCTCGATGCCGCGCTGAAGCTCACCCATCGCGTCGTTGAGCACCTTGCCGTGTTCGTCGGTGATCAGCGCGCAGATTTTGTCGGCATTTTCCTCAAGCGATTGCTTGAAGCGGAACATGATGCGGGCACGCTTGATAGGCGGCGTATCACGCCAGGCCGGGAAGGCCGCTTGCGCGGCGGCAATCGCCGCCTGGACGGTTTCGACCGACGCAAGGGCGACCTGCCGGGTCGCTTCGCCGGTCGCAGGGTTGTAGACGTTCTGCACACGGGCGGTGTCGGCCACAGCCAAGCCATTGATGAGGTGACCTACGGTATTCATGGGGCGATCCTGCATGTTCGATTCGGGTTACATCAGGCAAGCGAGTGGATGACGTCACCGAGCGCGTTCACAAGGCGATCGATCTCATTCTTCTCCACGATGAAAGGCGGTGCGAGCTGGATCGTGTCACCGCCGTAGCGCACGTAGAAACCTTTCTCCCAGCACTTCATCGCAATCTCGTAGGGGCGCCGCGCCGGTTCGCCCGGTATCGCCTCAATGGTGAGCCCCGCCGCGAGCCCGTAGTTGCGGATGTCAGTGATGTACTTGAGACCTTTCAAGCCATGCACCGCGTTTTCGAAGTAGGGCGCCAGTTCGGCCACGCGGGCGACGAGGTTTTCCTTTTCCAGCACATCCAGAGCCGCCATCGCGGCTGCGCAGGCCAGCGGATGGGCGGAGTAGGTGTAGCCGTGCGGAAACTCGAGCATGTACTCCGGCCCACCGGTTTCGATGAAGGTGCGGTAGATCTCTTCCTTCACGACCACTGCGCCCATCGGCACGGCGCCATTGGTGATCTGTTTGGCGACGTTAAGAATGTCGGGGACCACATCAAATGCTGTTGCGCCGAACAGCGAACCGGCGCGCCCGAAGCCCGTGATGACCTCGTCGAAGATCAGCAGGATGTCGTGCTGCGTGCAGATCTCGC
The DNA here is from genome assembly GCF_041909475.1 of Niveibacterium sp. Classification (NCBI taxonomy): domain Bacteria; kingdom Pseudomonadati; phylum Pseudomonadota; class Betaproteobacteria; order Rhodocyclales; family Rhodocyclaceae; genus Niveibacterium; species Niveibacterium sp. The sequence goes on from NZ_JAYRDJ010000045.1 coordinate 25,700, forward strand.
GCAAGCGCCTGAGGTAGCCCTGCGGCGGAATCACTACGCCGGACGAACCGGAGAAGGGTTCGACGATGACCGCAGCGATGTTCGACGCATCGTGGAGCGTGATCAGGTTGAGCAGCTCATCGGCGAGGTGCGCTCCATATTCGGGTGCACCACGCGAGAACGCGTTTTGCTTGAGCTGGGTATGCGGCAGATGGTCAGCCTCGATCCCCTGACCGAAGAGTTTCCGGTTGCCCGCAATGCCGCCGACGCTGATGCCGCCGAAGTTCACGCCGTGGTAACCCTTTTCGCGACCGATCAGGCGCGTCTTGCTGGCCTTGCCCTTCTGCCGCCAGTAGGCGCGCGCCATCTTCAGCGCGGTATCCGCGGACTCCGAACCGGAGCCGGTGAAGAACACGTAGTCGAGCCCGGCCGGCGTCATCTCCTTGATGCGGTGCGCCAGCTCAAACGAGGTTGGGTGGCCGAACTGGAAGGCTGGCGAATAGTCGAGTGTCGCCGCCTGGCGACGGATCGCCTCGGTGATCTCCGGGCGGCAATGCCCCAACCCAGAGCACCAGAGGCCGGATAGGCCGTCGAAGACCTGTCGCCCGTTGGCGTCATACAGATAGGCGCCCTCGGCACGGGTGATCAGGCGCGGGTTCTTCTTGAAGTCCCGGTTGCCGGTGAAAGGCATCCAGTGGGCTTCGAGTTGTTCGGCACTCAGGCCGCAGTTGAGGCTTTCCATCTTCATGCGAACTCCAGTGAGTTGGCGAGTATTCAGTAGTGCGATCTTCTCCCATGGGCTTGCTTGCGTTAAATTGCAATGTATCCACGTTTACTTGCCAAACCGTGCAAATAAAGACCACGAAACGGACGCCGACGCTAGGCCAGGTGAGTGACCTCGATATCCGCTTGCTACGGGTTTTCCGTACTGTGGCGGAATGCGGCGGGCTCGCGGCCGCCGAGCTTGAACTCAACATAGGTGTCTCTACCGTAAGTCGCCACATCAAGGACCTTGAAGAGCGGCTCGGCCTTGTCTTGTGCAGGCGAGGGCGGGGCGGTTTTGCGCTGACTGCCGAGGGCCAGCAGGTCTATGACGATGCCCTGCGACTGCTCGCCGCGATAGACGGATTTCGTGCGGGCGTGGAGGAGATCCACCAGCGCATGACCGGTTCGATCTCGATTGCCCTGTTCGACAAGATCGTCACCAATCCGGAAGGACGCGTAAGTGAAGCCATCGGCAAGTTCGTCGAACGCGCGCCCGATGTCGCGATTGAACTCCACGTTGCGCCCTTGAACGCGATCGAGCGCGGGGTCATGGACGGGCAGTATCAGATCGGCATCGCGCCGATGCATCGCTGCTCGGCGAGCCTCGACTATCACCCGCTGTTTCCAGAGCGGATGTACCTTTACTGCGGCAAGGCGCACCCGCTCTTTTGCGCAGATGATGAAACGCTGAGCTGGGACGATATTCGCACCGAGAGCTATGCCGGACTGGGCTACCACTCCCCGAACATGGAGTTGAGCCATGAGGTACAACTACGGCGGAGCGCGTCCGCCTATGACCAGGAGGCGGTGGCGATGTTGGTCCAGTCGGGGCGCTTCATCGGATTCCTTCCCGATCACTACGCCCGGACTTTCGAGGCCGATGGCGCAATGCGGCGCCTGCGCCCGGCACGCTTCAATTACGACGTCCGGTTTGCCGCGCTGGCGCGCCACGCGCCGAAGCCCTCACGCGTCGCGCAAACCTTCATCGACTGCCTGCTCGCTGCGCACTCGCATACACCCGAGGGCTGAGAGCCTCGCCTCAAAAGACAACGGGCACCGCGGTTGTAACCGTCGGTGCCCGCAGGCCTTGCCGCGTGAGTCGACTCAGAACGCAGTATCGTCCTTCACCACAAGCAGCGCAGTCTTGAAAATGATCCAGAGGTCCAGACCGGGCGACCATTTGCGCAGGTACTCCAGATCGAACTCGATCCGCTTCTGCATCTTGTCGATCGTCTCGGTTTCGCCGCGATAGCCGTTCACCTGAGCCCAGCCGGTGATGCCTGGCTTCACCTTGTGGCGAACCATGTAACCCTTGATCAGCTTGCGGTACTGCTCATTGTGCGCAATCGCATGCGGCCTCGGACCGACGATGCTCATACGGCCTTGCAGCACGTTGATGAACTGCGGCAACTCGTCGAGCGAGGTCTTGCGGATGAACGCGCCGAATGGCGTGATCCGCTGATCGTTGCGCGTGGCCTGTTTCACGACAGCGCCGTCATCGCAGACCGTCATCGAGCGGAACTTATAGACCGTGATGTCCTTGCCGTCGAGGCCGTAACGCCGTTGCTTGAACACGATCGGCCCCGGCGAACTGCGCCAGACACCAATCGCTACCCCTATCAGCACCGGCGAGATCAGGATCAGGATCAGGATCGAGAGGACGATGTCCTCGAACCGTTTTACAACGCCGTTGAACCCGGAGAACGGGGTGTCGCAAACAGCCACCACCGGCATCCCCGCCACTGATTCGGTACGCCCCTGAATGAGGTCGGTGACAAAAATGTCTGGCACGAAGTAGATCGATGCCGTGGTGTCCTTCAGGTCGTCCAGCAGCGCAAGAATTCTCGGCTGCGTGGCCATCGGCAAGGCAAGGTAGATACGATCGATGTGATGCTGCTTCACATAGGTCGCTACTTCGGCGAGCGATCCAAGCAGTTGCACCTCATCCTGAGCGCCGAGGCGCGCACGGCTGCGGTCATCGAAGAAGCCCATCAGCTTCACGCCGAGGAAGCGATTGGAGAGGAAGTGCGACGAGAGCTGAGCACCGATGTCGTTGAAACCGCACACGACGGCAGTCACTTCCGCCTCGGATAGCGTCAGCACCCGCGGGATTGCATAACGTGCCGCAGCGTGGGTACCGAAAAGCACCACTGGCAGCGAGGCAAACCAGGCAAACAGTACCTCCGCCGGGAAGTAGCTCGAGTACCCGGTCGCGTAACCGAGCAGCAGCAGAATTCCGGCGAGGATCATGGCGTTGAGGAACGCATCCTTGGCCACGCGGCGAAGCGGGTCGCTCAGCAACGTATTGCCCGGGAAGCTGAGCGAGAACGCGATCAGCGACAGGATCACGTAGTCCGCATCCACCGCCTCACCAAAGATCAGGGCAGACACAAACAAGGTCAGAATCACCATCACCGGGTCGAGAAAGGTCTCCACCACGCCAGAGAGGGTGACATTGTTTCGCAGGGGGGTGCGCTGCGCTTCAAGTCGGGCAAGCATCGTTTAAGCGAGAATCCGTTGGCACAGAATTTGAAAGCTGGGCGTCATACTATCGACACCAGTGTTGCGAACATTCGATCGTGTCGCATGTTCAACACGAACTACTCAATTTACGAATACAGATGAACCTATCAAGCAAGAAATTCGCCCGCTACGGCCTCGCCAGTTTCCTGAGTGCAGTGCCGCTCGTCTTGACCTTGACTGCGCAGGCGGAGGATCCGACACCGCTTCGTTACGGTGCGGGCATGACCTTTCAAAGGGATTCGAATCTATTCCGACTCGATTCCGAAACGCCGGGTGGTGTCCAGTCGGACAACATCACCAATGGCTACGCCTACCTCGGCTTCGACACAACCCTCAGCCGGCAAAGGCTCTACGGAAACTTTAATTTCGGGAAAACGCAGTTTAGCCGATTTTCACAACTCGATTATGACAAACAGGATATCAAGGCGGGTTGGGATGGCGATTTTCCAGGCCAGATCCGGACTGGCTTGACCTGGACGCGCACCGCCCAACTTGCAAACTTTGCTGACTTGACGGTTCCCCGCCGCAACGTGATCACCCGCGATGCAGTGAGACTTGACCTTGATGTGCCTGTCGTCGCGAACTGGCACATTGTCGCAGCAGGTGCCGCTAACCAGGCAAGGAACAGCAACACGCTTGACCGCGGAAGTGACCTTGATGGGCGGACCGTTGAGGGCGGCATCAGGTACGTTACCCCCTACGGCAATCGGCTTGATGTTGTGGGTCAGCAAACGAACGTTGATTACATCGAGCGCACCGCAACGCCGTTCTCCGACTCCGCTTACCGCGAGCGCTCAGCATCGCTCCGCGCCATGTGGGCTGTCAGTGGCGCAAGTCGACTTGAGGGTAACGTCGGCTATCTGGAACGTAGAAACGAGAACTTCTCAAACCGCGACTTTTCCGGGCCGAACTTTCGGGTCGCATGGACATGGGAACCAGCAGGCTCGACTGTTGTTGCCGTCACTGCATACCGCACGATGGGTTCCGCAGGCGACAACGAGTTTGATGCGGCGGTTACAAAGGCCCTGCGCATTGCGCCGGTCTGGGATGTCACAGGCAAGCTCTCTCTGAACGCGCAAGTGGAAGCAGGGCAGCGACGCTACATCGGCAGCATTTTCGAGGGTTTGCCGATGGAAATCGAGACGCCTGGCAGGGAAGACGACTTTCAATCGTGGGGCTTGGGCCTGCGTTATGCAGCGCTGCGTTGGTTGTTGATCGACATCGGCTATCGAGGTGAACGTCGCGACTCCAATCGCTATCTGCGTGACTACGACGACCACACCGGCACCGTCACGGTGCAGATCGGTTTTTGATGGTGCAGCGCACAACCTAGACGTGCGAGAAGAGCCAGTCGCGCGGTGTGTCGGCAAGTTGCCTTCGGCCTCGCCATTAACCCCAAAAATGAGTGCATAAACGCGCTGAATCGGTGTAGCGGTAATAAGTCGCGCGCAATACCTTTGTCATGTTGCGACGCAATGCTTCACTCGCTAGACTCCGCGCTCCCAAGCGGTTCAGGCAGCGGAGTTCGCTGTTCGATGGTGTCCCGTGGTGCTCAATCGTCCTGATTTTTCGGGGCGCGTGGATGCCGACGATACATGGCACGTCGATTGCATAAGCGAAGTTGCCCGACCAACACAACAGAGGTCATTTCATGAGTTCTACTGCAATCAAGATCATCGCCGCCGCAGTTGCGGTGGTTGGTTCCGCCGCGGCTTCCGCAGCGGTGACCACGCTCGACGGCAAGGGTTTCGATGTCAGCTTCAACGGCAACGCGTTCGCCGCTGGGGCAATCAGCCTTTCCGCCGATGGCAAATCGGTGCTGTTCGACACCGATGCGCTCTCGGCGATTGCCGTCAAGGGTGACAACGACATCGCGTTCGACGCGCTGAACTTCTCCATCACGCTGGATTCCGGTTACACGTTCAAGTCGCTCGAGATGTCGCAGTCCGGCGACTATCAGTTGCTGAAGAAGAACAGCGAAGTGTTCGCCTCGCTCTCCAGCGCTGTGTCAATCGCTGGTGTCGCGAAGAGCGCCGCTTACAAATCGGCGATTTTTGAACTGGACGGCGTCAAGAGTGGCGCGGACAGCTGGTCGCTGTCGTCGACCTACAATCTCGCAGGCACGCCTTACGCCACCGCGTCGAAGTTGAACGTTTGGGCGCTCAGCCTCCTGTCGGCGGATGCCGCCAAGGGTGGTTTTGCCTCGATCGCTGCACACGACTACTCCCTGCAGGTCATGACCGCGGCCGTTCCCGAACCCGAACAATGGGCGCTGATGCTTGCTGGTATCGGCATGGTGGGTGCGATCGCACGTCGCCGTTCCGCCCGCGCGTAAGCGCAACAACCTGCAGCGCCCCGGGGCACACGTCACGCTCGGGGCGCTGCAGGCGCCCGCTTCAATTTGCCGGGATTGATATTTCTGGCAAATTGGCGGGTTCTAGCCCGACTTCCCGGGCGTCACCATCCAGAGGTCCAGATGTTTGCTGTCTCCGTTCGCCATGTCGCGTTGGCACTGCTCGCTGCTGCGGTTATTGCTGGTTGCGGCTCCAAATCCAAGGAGCCGGGCGCGTCCCAAGTTGCCGCAAAGGTCAATGACGAAGAGGTCACCGTTCATCAACTGAACGGTCTTCTGGGCAAGGCGAACATTCCGCCGGGGACAGACGTCAACGCCGCACGCAAGCAAGCGCTCGATCGCCTGGTCGAAGAGTCGCTGCTGGTGCAAGCCGCGAAAGAGAAGAAGCTTGACCGCGATCCGCGCGTCGTGCAGGCCATCGAAGCCGCACGCCGCGAAGTCATCGCGCGCGCTTACCTTGAGCAGGTCGCAAGCGCCCAGGCGAAGCCCACCGAGCAAGCGGTGTCAGCCTATTACACCGAACACCCCGAGCTGTTCGCCGAGCGCCGTATCTACAACTTCCGCGAACTCGCAGTTGCCGACGGCAGCAAGCAAGACTTTATCAAGAGCCACTTCGATGCAGGCAAGTCGATGGACGACCTGATCACCGTTCTTCGCGCACAGAACGTTCGCTTCGCAGCCAACGCCTTCGTGAAGCCCGCAGAGCAGCTTCCGCTCGACGCCGCACGCCGCCTGCACGGTCTTAAGGACGGCGAAGTGTCGATCATCCCGCGCGGGCAGGGCCTCATCGTTTTGCAGATCGCCGCATCGCGCACCGAACCCGTCGAACAGGCCAAGGCAAAGCAGGCGATCGAGCAGTTCCTGTCGAACAAGGCCAAGTCCGAAGCGGTGGGCGCCGAGGTCAAGCGTTTGCGCGATTCGGGCAAGGTCAGTTACGTCGGCGAGTTCGCGAAGGATGCACCCGCAGCACCTGCTGCCGATACTGCCGCCCCGAAGGCCGATCAGTCGGCAACGGTGGATGGCCTCGAACAGGGCATCAAGGGTCTGAAGTAAGCACCGCGACTCACAGCAACAGAAGAAAGCTGCAAACGCATGTACTCAGTCAAAGCAATCGTTCCAAACCTTCTGCGCCTCTGCCGCCTTGTGGCACTTGGGGTGGCGGGTGTCGTTGTGGCATCGGGTGGCGCATGGGCCGCTACCGAGCAACCGGCGGTAGACCGGAGCGCTGAATACCTGCTTGGCCCGGGTGATGTCATCCGCATCAGCGTATTCCAGAGTCCGGATCTGTTGCTGGAAACCCGCGTATCCGAAAACGGCAGCATCACGTATCCGCTGATCGGTAACGTCAAGGTTGGCGGCCTGGCACTCTCGGTTGCCGAAGCCAAGCTCGCCAAGCTGCTCAAGGATGGTGGCTTCGTCGTGCAGCCGCAGGTTTCGATTCTGCTGCTCCAGATTCGCGGCAATCAGGTCGCCGTGCTCGGTCAGGTCAACCGCCCCGGCCGCTACCCGCTTGAAACCGCCAACACCCGCCTGTCGGACATGCTCTCCCTGGCGGGCGGTATCGCAGCCAGCGGCTCGGATGTCGTGATCTTCTCCGGCGTTCGTGATGGCAAGCAGATCCGCCGCGAGATCGATATCGCATCGATGTTCCTGCGTGGCGATGCGCAAGACGATCTCGCCCTCAAGGGGGGGGACATCCTGTACGTGCATCGTGCCCCGGTGTTCTACATCTACGGCGAGGTCCAGCGCCCCGGCGTGTTCCGAGTCGAACGCGACATGACCGTGATGCAGGCACTGGCCTCGGGCGGCGGCCTCACCCAAAAGGGCACCCAGCGTGGTCTGCGCATCCACCGCCGCGGCGCGGACGGCAAGGCTCAAATTATCGAACCTGCGCTGGACGAACTCGTTCAACCGAATGACGTCGTGTACGTCAAAGAAAGCATCTTCTGAGAGACGCACTGACATGACATTTCAACAGT